>PABW01000054.1 GCA_002699625.1 Acidimicrobiaceae bacterium | reverse complement strand
GGCGGCCGCCGCTACCGCCGCATCGAGCTCTCGCAACGCCGGCGCAGCCCGTGCGGCCAGGGCCGCTCCAACGGTGGTCGGCTCGACACCATCACGCTTCCGAATGAAGAGGGCGACGCCCAAGGCTTGTTCGAGGCGAGCGACCGCATGGCTCACTGCGGATTGGCCGATCCCGAGCGTAAGGGCGGCACCGGTGAAGCTGCCCGCTTCGACAACGGCGACAACGGCACGCACAGAACGGTCGGCCACCCCCGGGGAGACATCAGTTGCTGTCATGATGAAATGACAAAATATCGCATTTCATCCATGACCGACATCGTTCACACTGTTGCCATGCACGAGCTTGCCCAGATCGTCAATCTTGATCGTTATCCGTTGCACGAGCCGGAGTCCGCCGCCTACGCCACGGCGGTTGCTGCCGCCCGCGAGGGGCTCCGCTCGGTCGGCTGCGCCGTCGTGAAAGATCTCGTCCGTCCTGAAGCGGTGACCCTGCTGAACAACGAGATCGTCGAACGCAAGCACACCACACATTTCTCGACGCAGGTGATGAACCCGTACTTCCACACCGAGGTCAACGACGAGTTCTCGAACGACCACCCGGTCAATACCTTCCTCGAGCGCTCAAGCGGCTTCATTCCCGGCGACTCGTGGGAGCCGGGCTGTGCCACCGACGTGATGTTCCGGGCTCCCGAACTCGCACGCTTCCTCGCCGACTGCCTCGAGATCCCGGAGCTGCACTGCTACGCCGATCCGCTCGCAGGCCTCACCGCCAACATCCTTGACCCGGGCCAACTCTTCACCTGGCACTTCGACACCAACGACTTTGCCGTGACGGTGCTCGTGCAAGAAGCGGACGAAGGCGGACTTTTCGAGTACTCCCCCGCGATCCGTAACGCCGACGATGAGGGCTTCGATCGAATCGCTGCCGTGCTCGCCGGNGANCGGGAGGGNGTGCACACGCTNGATCTGCGGCCCGGNGATCTGCAGATCTTCCGNGGGCGCCACAGCCTNCACCAGGTCTCGCGGGTNCCGGCGAACAGCCGACCACGCCACGCTGCGATCTTCGCCTACACCGAGGAAGCCGGTGTGATCGGCCGGCTTGCTCGTACCCAGCAGCTGTTCGGTCGAGTGCTCCAGGCCCANGTCGATGCAGAAGAGCAGCGCATCCGCTCGGATGCGCTGATCGATTGATCTAGCGTTCGCTCCATGGGCCTTCCACGACCGACCACCGACNTCGATCANCTCAAGGCCGATCTCGACGAGCACGGCTACTGCATCGTCGCCGANGCGCTCTCNCCCGACGAGGTCACCGNGCTGCGAACTCGCATCACCGANCAGGCCGCAGCAGAGCGNGCGCGNGCGCTCGACTACCACTATCAAGCCGAAGCNGAGGGCGACGACGTCAACCAGTGGGTGTACCAGCTGATCAACAAGGGNGANGAGTTCCAGAACCTCGCCCTGCACCCGANNGCCCGNGCGCTTGCGACCCACNTCCTCGGCGCCGAGCACATCCTCAGTTCGCTCGACGCCCACATCACCCACCCGGGCAACAAGACGATGCCGNTNCANGCCGATCAGTGGTGGATGCCGCAGCCGGTCGCNCCGGGAACCCCGCACGGCCGNCAGGGNGACATGACCCGCGAGNCCGGCCCGTTCGGTGANCCCACTCGGGCAACCGTGCCGATCAACCCGCCNCTCGTCGCCAACATGATGTGGATGGCGAACGACTTCACGGTCGCGAACGGNGCCACCCGCATCGTGCCGGGCAGCCANCTCAGCGGATGCCTGCCCGATCCGGAGCGNACGGATTANGGCGAAATTCCGATCGAGGCNCCGGCCGGCTCGGTGCTGGTNTGGGAGGGCCGNACNTGGCATGCCGCCGGCCTCAACACTGCCGATCATCCCCGCTANGGCGTGGTCACCTACTTCTGCGGACCGATCATCCGCTCACTNGGCAANCTCACCTACGGCATGCGCACCGAGGTGCGCGAGTCGATGAGTCAGGAACTTGCGACNCTGTGTGGTTTCACCCCNTGGTCGAGTTACGGCATGACNGACCACCCGTCGGCCATGGTCGCATCGCCGGGNGACGAAACCGCAGGGCGGCTGTCCTAGCCCTGNTGCACNCNCNCCGCGAGGGCGGTGGTGCCNNCNANTCTCATCGGAANCTCCTCANGCGAAGAGNGGCGCAAGCGGCGCCGGGTCGAGCCATTCGTCNATGCGGGAAATGAGNCCGTNGTCGTTCACCNTCACGATTGCGACCGCCTCGGTCGAGAGTTCCCGNCCGTCGGGNAGCACGAGTTCGAGNGTGTGCTGTTGNAGNTAGCCNCCTTCGATCGGCTCCAGTCGTCGGATCACATAGCGNCGATCCGCAATCCGCTTTGTCATCGCGTTCATCAGNGCGATGTTGTCGTCNACGGTCTGGGTGATGNCGTCGAAGTTGTGCCAGATNTCTGCGTCNGGCGCNTAACACGATCGGGCAGCNTCGGCATCNCCGANGGTGATGGCGTCGATGAAGCGTTGGGCGACGGCAGGAAGGCTCATCGGGCCAACGTAGCCGCCGAGCCGACGGGTTCTTCGTGCCGACGCGCCGAGGATCAGCGCAGGTCGAAACCCGGGTACCCCGCCTCGGCGATCGCCGCGACCCGGGTGCGGTAGCGGGGTGCACCGCCGAAGTAGGCCTGGTAGCGGGGCTTGCCCTCCCGCCCGGCGAGGTTCGCGTTGTACCCGGTGAACCAGCCCTTGCTGTTGCGGATGAGGAGGCGGTCCTGCATCCGGGCGACCTCCGTCGCCCACTCCTCCTCGGCTGCTTGCTCGGCCTCGATCCGTGTGATCCCCTCAGACCTCGCGTGCTCGATCAGATCACTGACCCACTCGACGCCGTCCTCGATCGCCCGGGGAAAGTTCGTCGAGCCCGACACGCTCTGCGGCCCCGCGAGCATCAAGAGGTTGGGGAAGCCGCTCGTCATCATGCCGACCGCTGTGCGAGGGCCATCTGCCCACTCGTCNGCGAGNATCGCCCCGTCGACCCCCCGGATGTCGANCCTGTCGAACGCNCCGGTGATNGCGTCGAAGCCGGTGGCGNACACGATGACGTCGAGGTCGTGGTGGCCGGCNGTCGTCTCGATGCCNTCTGCNGTGACCCGNACGATCGGCGTGTCCTGCAGCGACACGAGTTCGACATTGTCNCGGTTGTACGCCTCGAAATAGTTGGTCTCGAGCGGCAGGCGTTGGAGCGCGAAACCGTGGTCGGTCGGGATCAGCTTCTCGGCNACCTCGGGATCGTCGACCCGACCTCGGATGCGGTCGGCGATGTAGNNCGAGAGTTCCTGNTTGGCNGCCTCGTCGAAGTAGATCTCNGCATAGTTGGCGCCGATGATNGCGAAGCCNGGCCGNGTGTAGAGCTCATCCCAGAGCGCTCGACGTTCCTCNGGCGTGGCCTCCCAGAACCCCCATCGCGGAACNTGCTCGAAGCCACCGACGGTGGTCGAACAGTTCTCGAAGATCTCCGGGTAGCGGCGGCGGATCTCCNCCATTTCCTCATCGGNGATCGATCGGTTGTTGAGCGGGCTGCTCCAGTTGGGTCGACGTTGGAANACCGTGAGGTGTTCGACGATCGGCGCGATCGACGGGACNATCTGGATNCCGGTGGCNCCGGTGCCNATCTGNCCGACCCGCTTGCCNGTGAGATTGAGATCCTCGGGCCAGCGGAAGGTGTGGAACGAATCGCCTGCGAACTCGTCCATACCCTCGAAAGCCGGAAGCGTCGGCGACGACAACGGGCCGAGGGCCGTGATCACGAACCGGGCGCGGAAGGTCTCGCCGTTCGTGGCGGTGAGCGTCCACGAGCATGCTGCTTCGTCCCACACCATCGAGGCGATGCGGACCCCGAAGCGCATGTGCTCACGGAGACCGAAGAGGTCGGCGACATGGTTGAGATAGCGGAGATTCTCCGGTTGCGACGAGAACAGTTCCTTCCAGTGCCACGTGTCGAGGATCTCTTGGCTGAACGAGTAGCCGTAGGTGTAGCTCTCCGAATCGAACCGGCAGCCCGGGTAGCGGTTGCGGAACCAGGTTCCGCCGAGGTCGTCCTCGGCTTCGAGCACGAGCGCGTCGGCGCCGAGATCGACGAGACGCTTGATCTGGTAGATCCCGGCGACGCCTGCGCCGATGACGATCACCTCGTGTTCGTGTGCGCCGCTCACTGCGCCGATTCTGCTGGAGCGCCGGAGCGGACGCCAACCGTCAGAGGGTGAGGCTGACCGGGAAGTCGGTGAGGAGCTCTGGCCCTGCCTCGGTGACGAGGTACTGGTCCTCGAGCTTCACGCCCTCGCCACCGTCGCGGGAGCCGATGTAGCTCTCGCTCGTGAGCACCATGCCGACTTCGAGTTCGTCGTCGAAGCCCCACTCGTCCCATGCCCACGGGTGGTAGATGTCGGGGTACTCGTCGCATTGGCCGACGCCGTGGAACTTGACCGAGTAGTGCCGGTACTGCTCTCGGGCCGGCATCACCGACTCGAACGTGAGTTCACGGAACGAGCGGCCCGGCGTGAGCAGTTCGGCGTTGGTCTTCACCATCTCGTCGGCCATGTCGAACAGCTGCCGTTGGTGAGCGGTCGGCGCTTTGTCGCCGCACACCCACGTGCGAGAGATGTCGATCATCATCCCGTAGGCACCGACGAGGTCGGTGTCGTAGGCGACAATGTCGCCGTTCTCGACAATCCGGCTCGACGCCTCCTGGAACCACGGGTTCGTTCGAGGCCCCGAAGCGAGGATCTGGGTCTCGATCCACTCCCCCGCTCGCGCGATATTGCCTGCGTGGAGCATCGCCCAGATCTGCCGTTCGGTCATTCCNGGCTGCATCTGCTGCTGCATGTCGTACATGGCGGCCTGGCAGGCGTGGGCCGAGCAGCGCATCGCCTTGATCTCGTCGGGCCCCTTGATCTTGCGGGCCTGCTCCATGAGCTCAGTGCCGTTCTCGATGGTCCAGCCGGCCCGCTCGAACTCCTTGTAGCCGACATAGTGGCACTGGTCGACAGCAATCCGGGCGTTGGGCCCACAGTGCTCGGCAACGACGTCGACCATCTCGGCCGCCATGCGCTGGGCCTGCTCCTCGTGGCGCGAGCCGGCGAGGAAGTAGGTGGCGCCGATCGCCGGGCGCACCTCGTTGACCACATGACTGTGACCGGAGAGAAACTCACACCCTTCGTAGTCCCAGACAATGACGTAGCCCTCGGCGCTCACGAACGCGTAGCGAGCGCCGTTGTGCATCACCCACAACTGCATGTTGGTGGTGTCGGACACGTACCGGATGTTCATCGGATCCATGACCAGGACGCCGTCGTAGCCGAACGCCTTCAGCGTCTCCGCCGTGCGATCGACGCGGTACTGCCGCATCGCCGGAAGGTCCGGCAGGTCGAGTCCCGCAGCGATCCACTCGGCCTCGAGCGCAGCGCCCGGGCCGATGGCGAGGTGATGAAGGTCGCCCGCCGCACGCGACACTTCTGGCGTGCCGTCAAGGGCCTCCTGCACCGACCGTCGGATTCGTCCACCCATGATCTATCTCCTCTCGCCTAGGCCCGCATCCGTTCAGCATCGGCATCCCAGATACAGCCGTTGACACGGGTCGCCGTCTTCATGTCGCCGATGATCTCGATCTGCCACGGACCATCGGATTCGGCCAGCGCTGTGGGCACGTACCCCATGGCGACCGATGTCTCACTGTGGTGGGCGTAGCCACCCGACGTGACCCAACCGACGACCTCGCCGTCGTGCCAGATCGGCTCGTCGCCGATCACGTCGACACCCTCACGACCGGCGTCGGACTCGACCGTGAAGGTCACGAGCGCAAGCGAGGCACCCGGACCGTCGTCGGCGTACTTCGCGGCAAGGGTGTCCCGGCCGATGAAGTCCTTGTCCATCTGGATGAAGCGACCGAGGTTGGCCTCGAACGGGTCGTAGATCGGGCGGTACTCACGAGCCCACGATCCGAAGCCCTTCTCGAGCCGGAGCGAGTTCAGCGCATGCAGCCCGAACATCCGGATCCCGAACTCCTCACCCGCCTCGAGCAGCTGCTCGTAGACGTAACGCTGGTAGCGGGCCGGCATCCAGAACTCGTAGCCGAGATCGCCGGTGAAGGTCACCCGACCGCACCACACCGGAGCGAGCCCGATGTTGATCTCCGTGAACGCCATGAAACGCATGCCGTTCTGGCTGACGTCGGCGTCGGTGAGCTTCTCGAGCACCGCTCGTGCGTTCGGGCCGGCGATCGACAGGCCGGCCATCTCGAAGCCGAGCGTTTCGTAGCGGACCGAACCGTCGGCGGGCAGGTGCTGGTCGAACCATCGCTCGTAGTACCGCTCGGCGATGCCCGAACCGAAGAGCACGAATTCCTCACCGTCGCGGGTGTTGCCGGTGGCGCCGCCCGTGATGGTCGATGCCGGACCTTCGGCGGCCCCGGTCGCAGCGCCGAGCGTGGCGACGGTGAGGTCGCCGATCAGGTTGCCCGCCGGGTTGGTCATCGGCGTGAGTGACATGCGACCGGCGTTCGGGATGCGACCGGCCAGAATGCGATCGAGGTACGCACGAGCGCCGGGACCGCTGAACCTGAACTTCGAGAAGCCGGTGGTCTCCCACAGGCCGACACTCGAACGGACGGCGAGGGTCTCCTCGCGGACCTGGTCCCAGGCGTTGGAGCGCCCGAACGTGACGTCCTCGACGGCCTCCTCACCGTCCTGCTGGAACCAGAGCGCGGCCTCCAGCCCAAAGCCGTCACCGAACACGGCGTTCTTCGCTGCGAGTCGGTCGTAGATCGGTGAGGTCTGCACGCCGCGCCCAGCCGGGAGGAACTCATTCGGAAACGTGATGCGAAAGCGACGGGAGTAGTTCTCGCGCACCTTCTCGTTGGTGTACGCCATCGTCGAATAGTCGCCGTAGCGGCTGATGTCCATGCCCCAGATGTCGAAGCCTGGATCGCCGTCGACGATCCAGTTGGCGAGGGAGAGNCCGACGCCGCCGCCCTGCGACAGACCGGCCATGACCGCGCACGCCGACCAGTAGCCAGGCANGCCCCGAACCGGGCCNAGCAGCGGGTTNCCGTCGGGGGCGAAGGTGAACGGGCCGTTGATGACCTGCTTGATGCCGGCCTCGGCGAACACCGGGAAGTGCTTGAAGCCGGTCTCCAGCGACTCGGCGATGCGCTCGAGGTCGGGCGTGAGAAGGCGGGCGCCGAAGTCCCACGGNGTCTGGGAGGTCGACCACGGCTTGCCGCGACGCTCGTANGTGCCCATCAGNAGGCCGTTGCCCTCCTGCCGCATNTAGATCTCNCCNCCGAAGTCGACGGCGTGGATGATCTCCTTNCCGGTCTTCTCGTTGTATTCGATGACGTCNGGGATCTCCTCGGTGAGGAGGTACATGTGCTCCATGGCNAGGAGCGGCGTCTCNAGNCCNACCATGCGGCCGACCTCACGGGCCCACAGGCCACCGGCGTTGACGACGTGCTCACAGTGCACCGTCGCCTTGTCCTCGTCGGTGCGGGGGTCGTAGACGGTGAGGTCCCAGCCACCGTCGGCAGCGCGGGTGATGTCGCGAACCCACGAGTGACGATGTGTCTCGGCACCGCGGTTGCGGGCGCACTCAAGGTAGGCGTGGGTGATCTGGCTCGGGTCGAGGTGCCCCTCGTGGGCGTCCCACATCGCACCCACGAAGTACTGCGGATCGAGGATCGGCAGGAGCTCCTGGGCCTCCTCGGCGGAGATCAGTTCGGTCTCCATGCCGAGGTACCGGCCGCGGGCATGGCTCATCTTGAGCCAGTCCATGCGCTCGGGCGTGTCGGCGAGCATCACACCACCGGTGATGTGCATCGAGGCGTCCATCCCCGATTCCTTCTCGATCTCCTCGTACAGCGTGATCGTGTACTGCTGGAGTTTGGCGACGTTGGGGTCGCCGTTGAGCGTGTGCATGCCGCCCGCCGAGTGCCAGGTGGAACCGGCGGTGTACTCGGCACGCTCGAGGAGTACGACGTCGGTCCAGCCCAGCTTGGTGAGGTGGTACAGGACGGAGGCGCCGACGACGCCACCGCCGATGACGACGACCTGGGTGTTTGTTTTCATGACGTTGCCTTCACACGGCTTTCTCGAGCCTCATTGCTCGATGGTCGGAGGTGCAGGGTTGGGACCGGTGCCAAGGCGGGCCGCCTCGGAGCCGTCATCGCCAGGGGGGACCGTCAAGCCGGCGAGCGAGTCGCTGGTCATGCAGTCGGCGAGCATGTTGTGGAACCGATGCAGTGGTTCCTCGAAACGGGGAGCGAGCGGGCCGGGCTGAATCCGGCCTCGGGTGAGGCCGCGCTGGCTGCGCTGGCAGATGTCGATGTCCTCATTGTTGACGTCGATCCAGAACGTGCGCGTGGCGTCGAGTTCCCCACCGGTGAGCTCGGGGGTCGATGGCGGCAAGAGGAACGTGCAGGTCTCGCGGGTGAGGCCGGGGGCGATCGGGTCGAGCCGCATCACGAACACATGGTTGGGCAGCACCGAGAAGATGACATTCGGGTACAGCGCGATGTGGCGACCACTGGTGGCATCGGATTCGTCGAGGCCCTCGGCTGCGGGAAGCACGAGCCAGTCGTCGCGATCGTCGCCGCTGACCGGGGTGGTGGTCTGGCCGCAGTACATGCCGGCGCCCTGGTAGCGGTAGTGATCCTTCACCCGGCTGACCTTGGCGAGCTCCGGATGCACCCAGGTCAGGTGGTAGTACTCCTGAAAGTTCTCGCTGATGAGCTTCCAGTTGGCCTCGATGTCGAGCACCTGGCTCTCCTCGACCCGCCACTGGTCAAAGCCGTAGCCGGCCATGCGTTCCGGCAGGTCGCCGAGCCAGACATCGAGTTCGGGGGTCTCGTCGGCGAGGCAGGCGAACAGCAGCGGACCCCACGTACCGACCCGAACGGGGATCAGGCTGAAGTCGTCGCGGTCGAAGTCATTGCGGGGTACCTCGTCGAAGAACGGGGTGGCCTTGAGGCTGCCGTCGGTGCCGTAGCCCCAGCGGTGGTAGGGGCAACGGATCGTGCCGGCGATGTCGCAGTCGGATTCGGCGAGTTCGGTGCCGCGATGGCGGCACGAGTTGAGGAAGCCGCGAAGCTCCCCATCGTCGCCGCGGGTGATCACGATCGACTTCTGCCCGACCTGACGCACGAGCATGCGCCCCGGCTCGGCAACCTCGCCGGCGAGACCGACGGTGACCCACGCCCGTTCGAAGACGAGTTCCTGTTCGAGGGCGAAGAAGCGCTCGTCGACATACGCCGACGGGTTGAGGCCGGTCGACTGCCGCAACGGGGCACGGGTTCCGGCCCAGGCGGACTCGTCGGTCCAGTCGGTCATGTCGGGGGCGACGGGGATGTTGGTCATGACGGCACTCGTTGCAGGCGGATCAGAAGTCGGTCTCCACACCGCCCTCGGCGATGCGGCGGTCGACGAAGTCGTCGAGTTCGGCTCGTACGGCGTCGTCGAGGGCGGGGGCCTCGTACGCACCGAGCAACTCTTCNGCTCGTCGTTCGGCGTGGTCGTAGGAGGTCGGTCGACCGGCCTCGTCCCAGGTCTCGAAATTGCGCCAGTCCGAGATCATCGGNTTGTANAACGCNTCGCGGTACCGATCCTGGGTGTGCTGGGTGCCGAAGTGATGCCCNCCCGGGCCGACCTCGGCGATGGCGTCGACCGCTCGGGTGGCGTCGTCGACGATGAGGGGCTGNAGGAAGGTCCCGACCATCGANAGCAGGTCGGCNTCGATCACCATCTTCTCGGGGCTGGCGTGCAGGCCACCCTCCATCCATCCGGCNCCGTGGAAGACNAGGTTGGCGCCGCCCATGATCGCCCCCCACAGGGAGAACACGCTCTCGTATCCNGCCTGCGTGTCGATGGCGTTGGCGGCACAGACGTTNGAGCTNCGNTACGGGATGCCGTAGCGGCGGGCGAGCTGGCCGCCGAGCATCGCCGACTGCATGAACTCTGGTGTGCCGAACGCCGGCGAGCCCGACTGCATGTCGACATTGCTGGTGAAACCGCCGTACATGACNGGTGCGCCTCGGCGNACGAGTTGGGTGAAGGCNATNCCGGCGAGCGCCTCGGCGTTCTGCTGCACGACCGCNCCGGCGACNGTNACCGGNGCCATCGCNCCNGCNAGNGTGAACGGGGTNAGGATGATCGGCTGNTTNCGNGACGAGTACTGGANNATGCCTTCNNACATCGGGATGTCNAGGCGNAGCGGNGAGCTGACGTTGANNACCGAGTGCACGATCGGGTGNGTGTCGATCTCGTCCTCGGAGAGGCCTCGGACGATCCGCACCATCTCGAGACAGTCGAGGTTGCGCTGGGCGCCGAGCGAGTAGACGTTCACCGCCTTNTTGGTGAGCGTGAGGATGTCGCGGGTGGCCTCGAGGTGACGGATCGACGGGTGGAGNTCGACNGGTTCGACCGGATAGCCGGCGTGGCTGTGAAGGATGTTGAGGCTCTGGGTCAGTTTCAGCAGCGTCNGNTAGTCCTCACGGTTNCCGGTNCGCCGACCNCCCNGGCGGTCCGTGTAGTTCGGNGCGCTNGCNACGGCNGTGAANGCGACATTGTCNCCACCGATCACGAAGTCGTGCGCCGGATCGGGCGCNTGCATCGTGAACTCGCTCGGCACCGACGAGANCAGCTCGGTGATGAGNTCGGGGTCGAAGCGGACCCGTTCGCCGTCGATCNNGGCNCCGNCCTCGGCCCACATCTTCGAGGGCNNTNGNNTGGAGNAAGTCCATCCCNNNNTCNCGCAGCACCTCNAGCGAGGCGAGGTGAATCGANTCGAGNTCGTCGTCNCTGACCACCCGGGTCGGTTCCATCGGNCGCTTGTACAGACGCCACGGAACCTGCTGCGGCCCGACGGGGNCGGTNGGCCGTTCGCGNCGACCGCCCCGACGNCGCCGACCACCGGTCTCNGTGGTNTCGGTGGGCGTGTCGGTCACGATGCCTCGCTCATGGGTCCGGGATANGACGTTTGGCTCCATCCGAGTTCGGCNGAGATGCGTTCGGCTCGTTCGAGCACGANGGCNGNGATGCGNTCGGCGTCGCCCTCGGCCGGGAAACGNAAGGNNGGGCCGTAGACGTAGAGCACGCCGAGNGCGCGGCCCGAGCCACCGATGACGGGTGAGGAACACGACGAGAGGCCGTCGACATACTCGCCGTGGCTCCACAGGACCCGCCTCACACGGGCTTGTCGGATGCGGGAGCGCAGCCTGTCAGGATCGGTGACCGTGTTGTCGTTGAAGGTGGCGAGGTTGCCGGCGAGATACCGATCGATTTCACGGTCGTCCCAGGTGGCCATCACGACGATGCCCGCCGATCCGGCGTGCATCGGGACGCGTGTGCCGGTCCAGTTCTCGGCCTGGATCGGTTTCGGGGCGTCGACCTGATCGACGGTGATCGTGTCGTCGCCGGAGACGATCGAAAAGCAGGCCGCTTCGTCGAGTTCTTCGCTCAGATCGATGAGATGGGGGTGGGCGATGGCCTCGAGGCTCGCAGTGGAGTCGGTTGCCGACACCATGCCATGGACCAGCGGACCGATGTGGTAGCTGCCGTCGTCGCCGCGCACGACCGCGCCGGCGTGTTCGAGGGTCGCGAGGAGTCGGCCGGTGGTGCTGGTAGCCAACCGAACGCGCGTCGAGAGGTCGACGAGCCCCCCGGACTCTCGACCGACCTCCGACAGCAGCAACAGTGCGCGATCGACGCTTTGCACGGTCCCCATACCAAGGATGGACATTACCACTGGGCGGGAAATAGTGCGCATGATTCCCGTACAACGGGAATCCTCAGTCGTAGTGAAGAATCCAGACCGTCAAGCCGACGATGTCGTGCAGCTCGGCGGTGATCCGCCAGCCCAACCGTTCGTACATGGCCACATTGCCGGGGTTGGTCGTTTCGAGCACCGCCGGCACACCGGCGGCAGCCGCTGCGTCGAGCCCGGCCTGGGCAACGAGTCGGGCGAGTCCCT
>PABW01000053.1 GCA_002699625.1 Acidimicrobiaceae bacterium | reverse complement strand
GCGTGGCGTTCGCTCATCAGTGGCTCGTCACGGTACCGCAGATCAGTGAAGGAACTGGCGTTCGCCGGTGAAGACCATGGCGACACTGCGCTCGTTGGCTGCAGCGATGGTCTGCTCGTCACCGACCGACCCACCGGGCTGCACGATGATCGCGGCGCCGGCATCGGCAGCAGCATGGATGCCATCGGGGAATGGGGAGAACGCATCGCTTGCGCACGCCCCGCCCTCGGCTCGTCCGGCCGCTTTCGACGCTGCGATCTCACCCGACTCAACCCGGTTCTGCTGGCCGGCACCGATTCCCCAGGCGACCCCGTCCTTGGCGAGCACGATGGCGTTGGAGTTCACATGGCCACAGACCCTCCATGCGAACGCTGCGTCGGCGAGTTCCTGCGCCGAAGGCTGCCGATCGGTGACGACGGTCCAGTCGTCGGGCGGGGCGTCGAAACGGTGATTCTGTTGGACCAGGAAACCGTCGGCCATCTGCCGGATGGCGAGGGCCGGTGCCGCATCGGGCACCGCCACGGTGAGGATGCGTGTGTTCTTTCGTTTGCTGATCAGCTGCTCGATGACCCCGTCCTCATAGCCGGGGGCCAGGACCACATCGGCCTGTGCCGCATCGACCATGGCCTCGACTGTGGCGAGATCCACGACCCGGTTGGTGGCGACGATGCCACCGAACGCAGAACGCGGGTCGCATTCGAATGCCCGTCGGTACGCCGAGGCGAGATCGGCGGCGACGGCGGCACCACATGGGTTGGCGTGCTTCATGATCGCAACCGCCGACTGCTCGCCGAGATCGTGGGCGAGACGCCAGGCAGCATCGGCGTCGAAGAAGTTGAGATAGCTGAGCGCCACGCCACTGTGCTGTTCGACCGCATCCCAGATCCCCGGCTGGTCGGCTCGTCGGTAACGTGCGCCTTGTTGGTGCGGATTCTCCCCGTAGCGCAGGACGTCGGCGCGTTCGAGGGCGAGATGGATCGTCGGGGGCAGCGTCTCCGGCTCGTCGGCGGTCTCGTCGAACCAGGTGACGATTGCGGCGTCGTAGGCCGCTGTGTGCGCGAAGGCATCGCGGGCGAGCGCACGGCGGGTTGCGTCGCTGAGGGAACCCGAGGCGCAAAGCTCGGCGAGAACATCGTCATACCTCGATGGGTCGACGACCACGCCGACCTGGGCGTGATTCTTCGCCGCCGCTCTGACCATTGCGGGGCCACCAATATCGATCAATTCCTCGGGGCGACCGGCTCCGTGTTGAAAGTCGGCCACGCTCGACCCGAACGGGTAGAGGTTGCCGACGACGAGATCGATCGGGTCGATGTCGTGTTCGGCCATGTCGGCTTGGTGTTCGGGGTCGGTGCGATCGGCGAGGATGCCACCGTGCACCTTGGGGTGAAGGGTGACGACTCGATGCCCCAGCATGATCGGAGAGCCGGTGTGCTGCGCCACATCGGTGACCGGAATGCCGGCGTCGGCAATGACGCGGGCCGTGCCCCCGCTGGAAATCAACTCCCACCCCAGGTCGGCAAGACCTCGGGCGAGGTCGACGACCCCAGACTTGTCATACACCGACACCAAGGCACGACGCGATTCGCTCACCTGTCGGAAGCTACCAGGCACCGGGGGTGCTGCTCGGCGCCCGGCATCTCTCGCATGGCGAACACCGCAGGCGAATGGCCAACAATGCGGGCGACCCACTTCACTCGAGCGGTGGATCCGTGCAGTTGGTGGTCCGACCCGCACCCGACGGCCCGTACCCGCGGAAGATCGGGTCGTCGATGAAACCAGAGCCAGGATCGTCGGTGGTCAAGAACCGCTCGATCGCCGTCACGGTCGCGTCGGCAAGCATCTGTTGGACTACTGGGTCCGAGACGAGCTGCTCCTCGGCCGGGTTGGACAGGTAGGCGAACTCGGCGAGCACGCTCACCACCGGAGCCGGGCGGCGCAACACTCCGTAGTAATCCCCTCCCTCCCGATTAGGCCGAACGAGGGTTCCGGCGTCCCACAGCGCGACCCATCTGATATCGAACTGATCGAGCACCCCGAAGGACTCCTCGTAGATGAGACCGGCGAGACGCTTCGAATCGGGGCTGTCGATCTGGTGGTACATCTCGGTGCCGGGGGTGGCGCTCACCGCGTCCGTGCCCGCGTTGAAGTGCACGGAGATGAACGCAATCGGGTCGAGTGCCTGCGCAATTTCGGCGCGGGTCACGATCGGCACGCGCACGTCGGTCTGGCGGGTCATCATCACCGAGTACCCGGCATCGACAAGCGCATTCCGCAGCTTCAGTGTCACGTCGAGATTCAGATCGGCCTCGCGTAGGCCTCCCCGACCGACCGCTCCGGGCTCAGAGCCTCCGTGGCCCGGGTCGAGCACGAAATCGACCGAACCGACAAAGCGACCGCCGGCAATGTCCTGAGTCCGACCGCACGGTGTCCAGACCCGATGACGGCCGCCGGCGAGCCCACTCAGGACCGGGGTGACCCAGCCCGTTTCGGTGATCAGAACACCGTCGGTCTGGCCGTTCATCGGCACCCCTCGGTCGTCGAGCACTAGTTCCGGCGGGACGTCGGGGATCGTGGTGGTGCTCGACGTCGTCGTTGAGGTGGTGGTCGGCGTCGTGGTCGTGGTCGGAGGAGCCGAGGTTGTGGTGGTCGATGGCAAAACCGACTCAATCGTCGGGGTCGTCACCTCGGTCGGGGCGACCTCAACCGAGGACGACCCACACGCAGCCNCNAGAAGGCTGNCGAGCACCGCAACGCTGGCGACAGTTCGCATCANGGACAGGCTGGCATCCNGCTCCAGTCNGACCGTGGACCATCCACCATCACGACGAGANCGCCCTGNTACNNTNNNCANGCCAGCGGCGCGGGGTCTGGACCTTTTGGGGTGCCCGCAAATGCTGCAACATATCGATTCAGCNCTCGAGAGCTTCCTTCGCACGTCNATCGGGCTCGANGCACGCGANGTNGACGTTNCGTTTGANCCGCCCGATCGAGAGTGGGGAGGGTCGCTCAACCGACCCACACTCAACCTNTTCCTGTGGAGCATCAACCGCAACACGGATCGTGATCTCGCCGGGCAGCGCNCCNCGCAAGTCGACGGGCGNACCGTGTACGCCAACGCTCCGGTGCCNATTGAGCTTCGCTATCTCGTCACCGCGTGGTCGGCNGANCATGAAGACGAAAANCAGCTTTTGGGATCGACGCTNGCAGCAGTCGTATCTCACCGNGCNATCAGNACCGACCACTACCCNCNGGAGCTTGATGGCCTTCCAGCNGCTGAACTTGCGCTCAGNGGCACGGGAGCNGAGCAACAAGCCGANCTCTGGAATGCACTNGACGGNCAGCTGAAACCCGGNATTCAGGTCACGATCCAAACGGTTCTGCCCGGCGAGNCTCCGACTCCGGCNGGNGCACCTGTCGAGTCGCTTGCCACNCGTATCNCAGATCCGGCAACCAGCCGGGCGTCCGCAAGCAGACGNATTGCAGGTATCGCTCGCTTNGAAGGCGCTGAAGGCCTCCTNGTGCAAGCGCCTCACGCATCAACCACGATCAACGCAGTGGGTCGGTTTGCCGTGCGAGCCGAAGCAGGCGACGAACTTGTGATCCTCTCTGACCCNCCACGGCGGGTCATCGTTCCCGAGGCCGGCGGCGTCGTCGTCGACTGAGGTCCTGNCCATGATNGACTCCGAGGCTGANGTACTCCAAGTCACACCTGGGCGACGGAACGCGCTGACGCTCACGGTGCAGAACACNCGCGACGTTGTCGACGGNGTGCGCACCCGGATTTCTGGCATCGACGACTCGTTGGTCACGATTCCAGTACCTGTCGTGTCGGTCTATCCCGGAATGAGCGAGTCCGTCAGGGTCTACCTCGACCTTCCCAGGACCTTTCCNGAAGGCGAACACGAGATCGAGGTCCACCTCACGAGCACCATCGATGGGACAACGGCGCTCGCCCGGCGTCTGACACTCGTCGTGGCCCCGATNGACGACCTTCAGATGTCGTTGTCGCCNNGGGCCGCCCGGGCAGGCGCTTCAACGGAACTCGCTGTCGATCTTCGNAATCGCGGCAACACCGAGGCATCGATACACGTGAGCGCCGTTGACTCGGAGCGGGCACTCCGGATCACCACAGAGTCATCAGTCATCCANCTCCGAGGCGGCGAATCGGCGCAGACNCNNGTTCACCTCAANGGACGCCGCCCACTTTTCGGACAGGCAACCGTCCGATTGGTGACCGTCGAAGCCGACCATGGCGAGGAACAACTCTCCGAGACCTTCACCTTCATTCAGAAGCCCCGGATCCCCGGGGGCGTGGGCACGATCGTGACCTTGGGGGCAATCGTTGCCCTCTGGGCACTCGTCTTTACCTGGGCGATCGCCAATGTCTTGGCCGNGGACGCGTCAGCCAAGACCCTTCGAACCGACTTCTTCACCGGAGCACCACCNGAANTNGATCTGACNGCGATCACGTCGACCNTCACCGGCACGATCGAGAATGCCTCTGGAGATCCAATCCCTCGCCTCACCGTCTCTGCGATCCGAACCGCNGCTGACGGCACCGAAGAGACNGTCTCGTCAGCCGCGACCGATGAGAACGGAAGTTATGTCCTGCCGGTCCTACCCGGTTCCTANCGTATTCGAGTCGAGGGAGACGGTTTCCCCACCTTNACAACCGATNAANCCGAGANAGCGGCNCCGGGCAAGGCCACGAACCAGGAAAGCCCCATCACGACGGCGGGTTCCCCGGGCACCATNCGAGGCCAAATCCTCGTCGAAACNNGNGATGACGACGGTCCAACCGAGTTCGGNGTCGTCGCCGAAACCTGGGTGAACGACGCCGTGGGGCAAGCCGTCACCGGTATCACCACAACCATCAACGCTGACGGCAGCTACACCTTGAGCGGNCTCGAAACACCCGCNACATACCGACTGACACTCAGCGCAGANGGCTATACGCCCCAGACGCTCATTACCGAACTTGACGGTGGAGCCGANGNCATCGTGAACACCCGCCAGCTGCTCGCTGATGCCGGTTCCNTTCGAGGNCTCGTGACATCGAACGACGCTCCACTCGGCGGCGTGAAGGTCGAGNTNTACATCGGTGAAACCGTTCTCGAAACGACGACACCGACGAGCGGNGCCGACATCGGCGTCTACGANTTTGAGGGGCTTGTTTCACCNGAGACCTACCTCATCATCTTCNGTGCCGATGGATTCGACCAAGAAGCNATCACGCTCAAACTNGAGCCCGGTGCNGAGATCACCGACGCCGACCAGCAACTGCGCAGTGGTACNGGGTCACTCGCCGGCACCGTCAGCGGGCCAGCGGGGCCGCTNGGAGGCGTTCAAGTGACCGTCGTCGGCTCTGGGGTTGATCTCGATGTGCAGTCCTTAACCGCAGGGAACATCGGCGGCTGGAACCTCGGAGGGCTCCCAACNCCCGGCGANTATGTCGTGACGTTCACCCGAGACGGCTTCCAACCTAGAACCCTCGCCGTTTCGCTCGGNGACCGCGAAAGCAGCGATGGCATCAACGCCGTTCTCACACCAAATGCCGGCGCAGTGAGCGGGACCATCGTCTTCGAGGGCGCTCCGACGGCCGGCATCGACNTCACCCTCACCGATGGCCAGACAAATCGAACGACCNCCTCGGTGACCGACCCTGCCGGNGATTACCTCCTCACNGNGATCGCACCGGGGAGCTACACGCTGCTCTTTCAGGATCCGGATTCTGGAGCGACACACGTCGCCCTCGTCGAAGTTGAGGCCGGATCCGCCGCGACGGTGAACGCCAGCTTCGAAGCCGACGCATCGGTCATCGTCGGAGCGGCCCAATGAGAGTCCAGCTGAGCTCATCNGTGCTCGAGCTTGAACCNGGCTCAACGGGCACGGTGACACTCACCGTTTTCAACGACAGTTCAGTCATCGCNGGCTACAACGTCAGTGTTCTCGGTGCNGACGAGGACTGGATCTCCATCACCGGAAACTCNGCAAGCGTGTTTCCTGGGGAGTCCTGTGAAATGGACATCACGGTGATGCTCCCTCGGCGNTTTCCGGCTGGCCAACGCGAATTGCAGATCCATGTCAGCTCGCGTGAGTCGGTCAAAGATTTTGAGCTGGCGACGCTCAACCTTCTGGTCGGATCATTCGAAGACCTCCGTATCCGAGTTGACCCACCGACAGTCACGGGCGGCTCACGGGCCGTGTTCGCCATCCTCCTCGAAAACGCCGGCAATGCCGCTGTTCTGAGCCAGCTCTTCGGATCCGACGACGAGGAGGCACTGCGCTATCGCCTCGATCCCGTCACCGTGCGGCTCGAACCGGGCGAGATGCAGAGCATTCGCGCTGAAGTCTCCGGCGGACGTCCATGGTTCGGCACCCCGATGCCACGCCCGTTGACTTTCAAAGCTGACGGGGTTGAACTGCCACCGCAGGGTGCAGCCATGTTCATCCAGCGGCCGCGGATCAGTAGATGGATGCTCTCCCTCGCCGGGCTGCTCACGGCCATCACGGTCTTTGCGGTCGTCATCCGGTCCGGCTTTGAGTCGGTTGCAAACTCCAACGCAGTCGATGGAGATCTCATCGAAGCGGCGATCGCTGACGACGGCCCGGCAGGGCAGACATTGTCGACAAACCCGGGCACGATCGCCGGCACCGTCGAGTCGAACGGCGGAACTGCGATCAGCGGCGTCACCGTCGAAATCTTCAGTGCCGCCGATGGCGAGACGCCGCTGAGCGCAGTGTCCACTGGCAGTGACGGCACCTACCGACTCACAGGGCTCAGCGCTGGTGACTACCGAATCCGAGCAAACGGGGCTGGATTCGACACGCTGTGGTTTCCGGATTCTCCGACCCACGCCGAAGCCGACGACATCAAGGTCGCCTTGGACGCCGTAGAGGACGGCAAAAACTTCGTACTGAGCGGCCAACCTGCCTCAATCAGTGGACGGGTGATGGCCGAGGACCCCTCCGGGGCAGTGGCAGTTCTCGTGGTTGCTGCCGACTCGATCGACAGCGACGTCCCCGCCGAAGCACAACGGGTNGAGGTCGCAANCGACGGATCNTTCCTCCTCNCNGACGTNCCGAGCCCGGGGTTCTATGAATTGATCATNGAGAAGGCTGGTTTCGCCGCAGANGCTCGCTCGGTNAGTGTTCGCGGAGGGCAAGCCGTCGAGGGCATCGAGATNGTGCTNCGTGAAGGCGTTGGCGTCGTCTCAGGGCTNGTCGAAGGCCCNGCCNGNGCCCTCGGAAATGTGACCGTAGAGATNTCCGACGGATCAACCAACCGACGGACCTTCACCCTCACAACCGAAGGTGACGTCGGGACGTTCGCCCTTCGAGATCTTCCAACCCCGGCTGCGTACACCCTCACGGTCTCGCGTCCCGGCTTCACGACCGAGACACTGTCGATCGTGCTTGACGACAGCCGGTCCGAGGTAGACGACCTCCGCATACGACTGTCCTCGGCACTCGGCTCGATTGCCGGACGGGTCACGTCGACCGATGGCAGCGTTGTCGGGAGCGCATTGATCACTGTCACCGGAGCCGACGTGCAACGGACTACCCGATCGATGAGCGCAACTGGGGCCTACCTCATCGCCGACCTGCCAACACCGGGCTCTTACGCCGTCACCGTCGCAGCACCCGGTTTTGTCTCTCAGACACAAGCAGTCGAGCTTGGAGCAACCGACACGGGCAATGACCTACGGGGCGTCGATGCTGCCCTTGCCGCCGACACCGGCACGGTAGAGGGGATCGTTCGCGACGACGATGGCAACGAGCTCGGGTCTGTACGCGTATCCCTGACAAACGGGGACGCCGTGTTCACGGGGTATTCGGCAGATGCCACCGATCAACTCGGACGCTTCCGGATCGACCGGATCCCGCCTGGCACCTACACCGCAACGTTCACCCGGGCTGGGTCCTCCACCTCAGCGCTTCTGGTGACCATCGCGAGTGGACTTGTAACCGAACAGGACGTTGTCTTGGCTCCCCAAGCCAGTATTTCTGGACAAATCTTGGAGGACGGGATCGCTCGAGCTGGCTCGGTCGTGAGGCTGTTCAAGATCGAGGAATTCGATACGACGGTGCTTGCCGAAGTCACGACCGGTGTAAACGGCCGCTACACGTTTGCTGGCCTTGAGGCCCCGCAGGACTATGTCGTCGCCGTTGCTCTGGCTCCCGGGAGTAGCACACTGATTGCATCCGAGATCGTGAGCGCTATTCCGGGAACGGCTGCGACAGACATCGACATCGACACCAGCAGTTCATGAGCACGCGGCACTCGTTGCCGCCGAGGGTAATTTTGCAGCCACGAGTGCCCATGGTCGAAAGTCGCAGTACACATAGACCACCCTCGCCGCACGCCAGAAGCCATTAGCCGTGATCACGACCCTGTTGTACAGCAACGAGATTCGCGCATCGCCTGATACTGCGGCGCACGTGCGAGTCGACATCGTGAACACCGGGTCGACCGTTGTTCAGCCCAGATTGGATGTCATCGGACTGCCTGAAGGCTGGGTGGCGCCGATCGAGCCGATCCCCGAACTCCCTCCGAACCAGTCTTGGAGGGGCAGCATCTCGTTCACCGTTCCCTTTGCGGCATCGCATGGACGTCACCTCGCCATGGTCCGTCTCGTTGACACCTCGACCGGTGAGTCGTATCGCCCCAACCGCCTCACACTGACGATCCTCCCGCTTGAGGGCGTCGACGTGACGTTGGCCCCTGGGGTTGTTCGTGGCCGGATATGGGCGAAAACCAACATCGTCGTCACCAACCGTTCATCCGAACACGTGTCCCTGCATCTCGATGGCGCAGCGGAAACCCTTCGGCTGCGTTGCCGACCGACGCATGTCGATGTGGCTCCCGGGGACATCGAGACCGCCAAGCTGCGTGTTCGAGCCAAACCGAGGTTGCTCGACGCAAATCGATATTCGTTGTCGGTCACGGCTCGCGGCTCACAACTTCCGATCCGGGCCACCGGCTCCTTTGATCACCGACCAGTGATCGGCTCGGCGGCGAGAGCGACCGCTGCAGTGGTGTTCTTGCTCGCCCTCGCCGTCGGCGGCTTCCTCGCTGCGCTTCGGCTCCTCGCTTCTGACGACGAAGCCCCAGCAAGCGTCGATTCCGTCGACATAACGGCCAGCGACGCGACCGACTCAGCAGACGGTTCAGGAACCACCACGTCCGACGATTCCGAGGACGACACCACCACGGCGAACAGCGCTGCCACCGATGACAGCGATGCCTCGGGGATGCGCTTTGACCAGGAGGGGACGGTGGCACTCGGGGGCTCGGACGACGACCTGAGTGCCGGGGTCACCGTCAGCCTTCGGCGTATCTCTCTTGACAATCCCGCCACGAGCACCCCAACCCGCGCTGGCCCTGCACGAGGGGCGCGAAAGGTCTTCGCCCGCGGGCTTCAGCAGGCCATCGCCCTCGATACCACTGACGCTCCGATCGAACTGACAACCGCGGAGAACGGGCGTTGGACCCACACTGGACTGGTCGCAGGACTTCACTACGAGATCTCATTTCGTCGTTCTGGCTACACGACACAGTCCTTTGTCATATCGCCGCAGCGTGGTGTGCCCCTGGAGCCAATGGAAGTCGAACTCGTCCCTGGCGACGGCGCACTTGGGGGGACGGTCAGCGGCCCTGATGGCCCACTCGGAGGGGCAGTCGTGACCGTCAGTGATGGTCAACTCACGTACACCGCAACAACGTCAACAGCGAACGGGTCCTTGGGCAACTGGAGCATCGAAGGCATCGGTACTCCATCTCGTTATGTCGTCCGCATCAGCAGCAACGGCTTCGGAACCGAGGTGATCTCCACCGATCTGGACCCCGGTGAGGCAAGGACCACGCTGAGCACCGAGTTGACCGTCGGCGTGGGCAGCATCACCGGCGTTGTGCAAGCGAGCGGCGTTGGTCTTGGTGGCGCAGTGATCACGGTATCCGCCGGCGACACTGTCGTTACGACGACCACCTTGACACAAGGCGTACCGGGCGCCTTCAGCCTGCCGAGACTTCCCGTCGGCATCGAATACACACTCGAAGTCCAGGCAGATGGTCGGCTCACACAGACGCAGACCGTTTTCGTCGGGAGCGCTGTCGACGGTGTCGAAATCAACCTTCTCGAAGACTCGGGAGGAGCCCAAGGGACGGTGACCAACGACCAAGGGGCAACCCTCGGCGATGTTCGGGTGACCATCAGGTCAGACACACTGTCGTTCGAGACGACGACCGAATCGACCGAGGGTCGCTGGCAGGTCTCCGGCGTTCCGCCGGGCGAGTATCAGGTCATCTTCCAGCGTTTCAACCACCTCACGGCGTTTGGGAACATCACAATCAGCGCTGGCGCCAGTACTCGCGTACCGGACCCAGTCCTTGTCTTCTCCACCGATACGGTTCTTGCTGCAAACGCCACACTCAACGGCGTGCTGCTCGACAACAGAGGCCAGCAGGTCGTCGGAGCAACGATCGCCATACCCGGTCACGATCCGGCTCTGTCTACGACGAGCGATGCCGACGGGCGCTACGAAATCAACGGCATCAACTTCGGTAGCTATCGGATTCGAATTACCTCCCCTGTCGACAGCGATACCCAAATATCCTCACACCAGCCGTTCGAGGACTACCAGACGTTCACGCTGAACAGCACCGTGTCGTTCAGTCCGACACTGTTTACGAATGGCGCATTTAACGGCACCGTTACCCAGACGGCTGCGCCGGGCTTTGCTGTTCCGTTGGCCAAGGTGACTGTCAGCGGAGCGGCGCTCCTTAGTCCGAGGGTTTTGACCGTCAGTTCTTCGGGGGAGTTCAACGAAGCCGACTTCTTCCCGCCCGGTGACTACACCTTGGTTGCCGAGGCGCCGGGGTTTTTCCCGATCCCCACGAGCCGGACCATTCCCGTTGGTTCACCAACCCCGATCACCGTCGGCTTTGAGATGAGTCTCCGGCCACGTCTTCAGGTGACCGTCGTCGCTCCGACTGGCATTGCGTCCGATTCCACAGTGTTCTCACCGGTACTCGATGCGACCGTGACGCTCAATCCCCCCGCCACAGGGACCTCCGGCGATCTGGAAAAGCCCGTGAACAGCTCGACTGGCATCGCCGAATTCGCAGAAGAACAAAATGTCGAACCAGACGCGGAAGCAACTCAGCTGGAGCCCGGGACGTACACAATTGATGTCGTTGCCTCGGGCTACGACCCCTTCCCGCCTCACCTCGAAACCGGCGTAGCAATCGGTGAGACCCGCGAGGTCACAATCGCCCTCACCGGAACCGCCGGAGGTATTCGAGATGCTGCGAACGGCACGATCACGTACCTCTACGACAACCTCCCCCGGCCAATTGCTGGCGCTTCGGTGTCAGCCGATGTCATCCCTGGCTTCGCTCCCGCAACAGGGACGAGCGATGTCACGCCGCTACTACCTGTCCCTCGCACGACGACAACCGACCAAAACGGTTTCTGGGAGGTTGACGATCACCGATTCGGGTCATCGACGTACACCGTGTCCGCCTCCAACTTCACTACGGGCACCGTCGATGTCGATGTGAGTCCAGGCGCGGAAACCAGCGGTGATCTGACACTGATCGCCGCTGCGTCGGCGCTGAGCGGCCGACTCGAGCTGACGACAACCGACACGACGACTAGCTACGAGGACTTCAAAGCAACCGCCACAGGACCTGGCGACAACGTGACCGTCACCCTGGCCGCCGACGGCACCTACACGATCCCAATTACTGAGCAAGGAACATGGAGCGTCACCATTTCCCGAGCGGATGACGACAACACCAACTTCAACGGTCTGCCTGGAGAACAGACCGGGCTGAGCACCGACCCGGGCGTGACAACCAGCGTTGCCAATATTTCGGCGACGGAACTCGGATCAATCTCAATAGAGGTGACGCCAAGCGACGCTACCGTGAAGTTGTGCACGGCTGTTGACGGCTGCGGGACGCCGCTGACACCGACGGACGGAACGGTCCAGTTCACGGCGCTTCCCGCTGGTACCTACTCCGTGCAGGTTTCTGGGGATGAATACGAGACGGAAACCTCATCCGCGACGGAAATCGGCGCAGGCCAAGACGTCGCACTCCCCCGAATCGATCTCCAAGAATGGGGAACGCTCGAAGGCACACTCAAGGGACGACGAGGTTCGCCCGGTGCCAATCCCACGGACTCTGCCTTGGCAGGCATCCAAGTCATCGCCACCCCAGTTGGCGGAGGCGAGACCTACGAAGACTTGACTGAAGCCGACGGCAGCTTCTCTGTCCCAGCGCCCGCAAATACCTACAACGTGACTTTCGACCTCAACGGCTATGAGGCCTCCCCCCTCCAACCCGCATCGCTGGAATTCGCCACAACCCCTGCCACAGCGACAGCGGTCGGCGACGTCATCTACCAAGCATCGGCAGTCACACTCGACATCAGTGTCGAGAACGATGCAGGCACGCTGATTGACGCCGCCATCACCCTCTCCCACGGCGACGAGACCGACCTCACTGGAATCAACCATCTCGCCGGCAGCTCTCCGGTAACGGCAGGTCCACTCCAGCCCCGTACTTGGACCGTTACTGTCACGGCGGATGGGCACAACGACCTTCAGACGAGCGTCACCATCCCGCCCGGTGGCCTCGGGCAACCTCTCCTCATCACCCTGCCGCGAAACACCGGCTCCATCACCGGTTTGATACAGGCTCAAATCCTCGGCGACGTCGACATCGGGCCCGTGGGTGGCGTCACGGTGATCCACACCCCACCAGATGGAACTGGTTCGACAGTGACCAGTGACGGGTCCGAGGGCCGCTACACCGTGGCGAACGTGGTCAATGGCGCCAGCACTCTGCAATTCTCCAAGTCCAACTTCGCCACGCAAAGCATCTCGGTCGTCGTTTCTGACCAGAGCGATGCGACGGAACAAAACATCGTTCTCGTTCCTGCCAACAGCACGATCACCCTGACCGTTGCCGACAACCCAACAGCAAATTTCGAGGACCTTCAAGCGCAGCTCTACCTCGACACCGATGCAGGAGGCACGATGGAGGTGGGGATTGTCGAGACCGTCGGCGCCGACC
The DNA here is from genome assembly GCA_002699625.1 of Acidimicrobiaceae bacterium. Lineage (GTDB taxonomy): Bacteria > Actinomycetota > Acidimicrobiia > Acidimicrobiales > Aldehydirespiratoraceae > UBA11606. The sequence goes on along the minus strand of PABW01000053.1, from coordinate 19,428 downwards.
GGACGGTGATTTTCACGGCCCCACCATCGCGACCCACAAGCGACGTCGCTCGAACCCACCACTACCGGATCGTGCTCTCGGGGACGGACTTTGTGACCAAGACGGTCGACGACCTCGACCTCTTACCCGGCACTCCCCTTACGCCCGGTGCAACGATCGTCTCTCACCCGTCCGCTCCTCAGACGTTGTCGGTCGTTGCTCGGGCAGCTGGTGGGGTCACGGCGACATGGACCGCCCCGGCAAGCAACGGCGGCGACGCCGTTGATTCCTACCGCGTCGAATGGGATCTCGGCTTCGGCACCTTCGGAAATGCAACGGTAATCACGGGAAGTCTGACTGCGGATATCACTGCCGTTGATCAAGGTGACGAAGTTTCCGTTCGAGTGTCAGCGACCAACGAGGCAGGGACGGGGCCTTCGTCAGCCATTGCAACAGCGATCGCCCCATCCGCACCGGACCCAGTCGGGAGCGTCACGGCTGATGCAACCGTCGCTGCCCGTCAAGTTGATTTGTCGTGGGTGGCTCCCGACGCGAACGGCTCGGCGATCAACGGCTACGACATCCAGTACAAGCTGGACACGCAGGGTTGGGAAGACGCAATCACAACCGCATCGTCACCCCCGTTGACGACGTCGGCATCAATTACCGGACTCAATGCGGGCTCTGACTATGAGTTCCGAGTCCGAGCCGTCAACGGGGTTGACGCCGGCGACTACAGCACAGGTGTCTCGGCGACGCCGGCGGACATTCCCGCAACACCGGCGAACTTCGCCGTCGCCAGCTTCGGCGATAGCGAGGTCGCCCTCAGCTGGGACGCCGCAAACGCCAACGGATCAGCGATCACCCGCTACGAATACCGACTCGACGACGGCAACGGCTTCGGCACCGCCATCTCCGCCGGAACATCCACCACCGCCACCGTCACCGGCCTCACCAACGGCACGGCCTACGACTTCCAAATCCGGGCCGTCAACGCCATCGGCGACAGCGCCTGGTCGACAAGCATCACCGAAACCCCCCGCACCACACCCACAACACCCACGGCAGTCGTCGTCACAGGCGGTGCCGGGCAGATCAGCGTGGCCTGGACCGACCCGGCAGACAACGGCGGTTCACCGATTACGCAGTACGACGTTCGGTATCGAATCGGCACAGGCGACTGGGTCGAGGTCATCGACTACACGGAGAACGATCCGATCACCGGACTCAATGCAGCCACCACGTTCGAAGTTGAAGCCAGGGCAGTCAATGGAGTCGGAAATAGCGCGTGGTCGACAAGTGCCTCCGGAACAACCGACGCGTAGCCCTGCCTGAACGCAGGCCTCACCACACCCAAAGGTTGAGCCCGAGCAGCACAAGGATGACAATCAGCACCAACCCCGTGAGCACGAGGGGCCAGCGACTCGGATCCGGGAGCGGTGGGGGCAGTTCGTGCGGTGGCGGTAGCGGCATCTGCTCAGGGGGTGGAGGAGGTGGCGCAATGCGGAGATCTGCACCACAGCGCCAACATGACACGGCATGCGCATCGTTGAGTTCGCTGCAGTCAGGGCACTTGTGACTTGCTTGCGTCCCAAGGCCGGTTGTTCCCGGTTGCCGTCGCATTGCATCGACTTCGCTGCTTTCCGGCGCTTGAGCAATGACGGAGTTCGGTGCCCAAAACAAGGGGTAGTCGCACTCCGGATCGGGACAGAACTCCTCGGCACGTCGATGAAATTCCGGGATGTCGTACGGCCGACCGCAACTCGGGCAAAGGGTCGGTGCAGTGTCAGTCATCGTCCAACTCCGGAACCGGATGAATGGTACGCCCGGCCCGCTGCATGGTGAAGGTCACCGAAGCCGGAAGCTCACGACGAACGATACGGGTCAGATCAGCATCATCCAGCTGCACGGGGTCCGGACTTGCTGACGAACCGACCGAAATATCGACATGCGACGGGGCTTCAACGGGAGCCGGGCGGTCGAAGTACACACCACCGCGGTCGCGAATCTCGACAGGAGCTCCCGTCAGCGCCTCCAGCAAACCCTGAAGCCCCTTGGCTGTTCCACGCGCACCCACGAGGGCGCTGTACTGCTTCACGACCCTTCGCTGAGCTGCCGGCGGGATCTCCTCGTCGAGATAGTCGAGACCGATCCAACGACCCATCGCCCCCACCATCGGAAGCGGCGCGACCGAAGGATCAAAGACATGCTCGATGGCATCGATGTGATCAAGGTACGTATCGGCCATTGCCTGGAAAATGCCCATGTACCGGCGGAAGAAGTCGTCGTTTAACATGCCCGCTGGCAACTGCTGGAGCAGCCATTCGGGGTCTCGACTCATCGCACGACCACCCGGTGGACTCCGGATAAGAAGAGCGAGTTCTTCCGCAGCCGAATGATCTCCTGGGCCTCACCGACCCGTTGCCCGTTCCGGGCATCCCAGTGAAACAGCAGGACGTCCACTCGCTCGACGCCATCAATGTCCGCAACCCGTTGATTGAGTGTGGCGGCATTGAGGTCGTCGGTCCATCCCCAACCAGTGCCGTCGGGGCCGCCCGACGTCGGATGGATGAAGGCATACAGAGCGGCAAGGACACGGTCCCGAACCACATCAGGAGGGCGGGCAGGGGCGGCGTGGACGAGCGCAGCGACGCTGACCCCCTGGTAGAACGGCGTCAAGAGTTCTACCGACGTGCCGAGCACACGACGCTCTTCCAGATAGTCGCCTACCTGCGCCATCGATCCCAGCGGAAGGGCAAAGGCATCGATAGAAGGCTGACGTCCGTGTTTCTCGCCGACTTCGGGCACAAGGAGAAGCCGGACAGGTGCTCCCAACGACTCCGGCTCAAGGGCTCGTACCCGCGCAATCGACGAGTCTGCCTGGCGGACAAGTCGCTCATAATCTTCCGCCGTGACCGCACGCCCCGCAGCCCGAATGGTCATCGGTCCGCGAAGTTTCGCGTTCTCGACACTCTCACGATCAGTGCCACCTGAAGCTGGCGCAAGATTTTCGACACGATCAACGCCGGCGATCGAGGTACGCAGTTGGGTGAGCGAGCCGGCCGGCACATTCCCGAGATCACCGCCGCCGTGGCGATACTTCGTCATCCAAATCGCAGCTCGCGACTCGGGGACAGCCCCATGCTGGTGATAGTTCCCTTCGCGGTCGCGGATTCGTGGACCGAACTGCACCTCGCCGGTTGTCTGATCCCAACGAAAATGCTGATNACTCGGGCCCGACTCTTGAAAGTCGTCGACTCGTTCCCACTGCTGNGTCAGCCCAGCTGCAGTGACGACTTCGACCGTCTCGTCGGGACGTAACTCGAGAACGGGAGCNAAGAGNGTGGTGAACCGTTGATCAGGTCGNCCATCGCTCTCGCCGAGGCGCTCGCGCTCCGTTGCCACNCTGTGCTCAGCCGGNACNCTCACGGCGACNCGCGAGGAGGAGACTGCGTTGATCTGNGGTATCGACCGATAGGTCGGCTGATCTCCTTCAGGTTCAACGAGCATCGCTCGCAGCCAAAATCTCGGTTCGGCACTGAGCGCCGCTGACTGCTCCACCATCGGCACAGCGACGCGAACGATGCCATCCCGGTTGAAGCCACCAGTNGCGTCAGCAATCACGTCCGTGTCNACCCAGGATTCGGCCGTGTAGATCTGCCACCGCACGGGCGGCCGAGTCGGGTCGACNCCGATCCCCTGGTTCGCAACGCCAAACCGGAGGTCAAGAACCGTCCCGGTCAGTGAGCGGTCAAAGCCGAGATAGAGGGCAGCGCCNGGAGTCAANGACGGGAAGACCGGTATGGGTCCTCGCCGGAGATCCTCATCAAGTGACAGGAGTTCACCACCAAGGCCTGCTGTCTGCACGGTAAGGAGTTGTGGCGCAACCGCATCGAATGGCTCGGTCGTCGCGAAAACGATTGGATCGTCGGTTTCGCTGACCGTTGCGACTTCTGTTCCGGCGGGAATCGAGACCATCGCATCGTCGAGAAGCCANAAGGTGATATCCGTTTGCGCNGCACTGGCNGGAAGAACATCTTCACCGAGCAGATTCAGCATTCGCGTGTAGAAGGCNTCGGGCACTTGATTGAGCCGGTACAGCATGTATTCGCTCATCCACGCGAACAGCTCGATCAGCGCGACACCAGGATCCGAGACGTTGTGATTCGTCCATTCCGGGCAGTACGNCGGGATCAGTTGCTTTGCCTCGTCGACAAGAGACTGGGCGTCGCGATCATCGAGATTTGGGGTGGGNAGAGTCATGACTCTGTCTCCTCAGGGATCACATAGAACGGGTACACCAGATTTCGTCGATCGTTCGTGGCTTGAACCGTGTACACGATGGCGATGTCGACAACACCCTCGGTCGAGACGCGGGGCGTCACGGTCACATCATCGACGACGGCGCGGGGCTCCCACTGCGACAACGCAAGCCGCACGTACTCCGCCATCAGGCCGAGCGTGTTGGCGTCGATCGGCTCGAACAAGAGATCCCAGATCTTGCAGCCGAACTCCGGNCGCATGACGCGCTCGCCGGGGGCAGTGCACAGAATCACGCGCATTGCCGATTCGATGTCGTCTGCGCCGGTCGTGAGCGCGATCGATCCGGTCTTNTCCACCCGAAATGGGAACGTAAAGCCGCGGCCGATGATGTCTGGGGTGTCGCTCATCGCATCAACCGATCTGGGTCAACGANCCCTTGACCTGCAAAATGCCGCTCGAACTGACCTCACCTTTTCCNGAGGCCTTNACGGAGACNTGNGTGCCTTCGAGCTTNGCACCCGTCTTGCCCTTGGCATTCACGTTCATNCCATCGAGCGAGACATCNCCCTTTGCCTTGATCGTGACGTTCTTGCCTTCGAGTGTGATGTCGCCATTTGCCTTCAGGGTGATGCTCCCACCTGCTGTCTTCAAGACAACATCTCCCTTCCCCGCTTCGATCGTGACCCCTTTGTCGTTCTGAACGANGGACACGTCGGTCTTCCCGCCCTTTGTCTCCAGTCGAGTCTGCTCTTTGCCNTCAAGCGCCGACATGAGAAGCGTGACCACCTTGTCCCCTGTGACGATCTCCGTCTCGACCGACGGGTCCTTCCCACTCGCAGGCATTGGCTGATTCTTCTTGTTGAAGAGTCCCCCAAGNACNATTGGCCGCCGCGCGTCNCCCTGCTCNAAGACCACCAAAACTTCGTCGTTCATGGCCGGNGTCGCACGAAACCCCGCCTTCTTTCCTGCTCGGAGGGTGAGGACCCGAGCCCAGCCGGTCTCGAAATTGCCGTCGAGAACTGGAAACTTCACCTTGACGCGGCCGAGCTTCTCTGGGTCTCCGTTGTTCGAGACAACACCGATAACCGGCCCGTTCGTTGCCCACGGATCGCCTGTTCCGCGATCACCGATCANGTCAGCGAGTTCGCGTTCCTCTGGNCCGCCGAGTTCGATGATGGTCCCNACATCACCGGGAGAAAGCCGATGNTCNAAACCCGTCACCCTTTGCTTCGCCGANACAACGCCGTAGGTCTCATCAAGCTCGACCGAGTCACCCAACTCNAGCTTTCCNAGGAANCCAATGTTCACNGTGGCNGATTCCACAGCCCNACTGGCGCGTGATGCGACACCNGAGGCCACCGATTTTGCTTCCTTCGCGTCGAGCACCGGCGACCCGACAATCCGAGACGGATTCCCCATCTTCTTNGCAAGATCTTCTGCAGAGTCATTGTCCNNNGTCGGCTTCTGTTCCGCAGCGTCCCAACCAGCGACCGTTACCTTNGATGGCGTCGCCGATGCATCAATCCGTCCTTCGATCGCAACGACATCAACCTTGTGGTGNGTCGATGTGCCGTTCACNTCGACCCGNTCGACATGGAGTTTCTTCCCCGCCGNGTCCACCCACCAGGACAGCCCAAANCGATGACAGACATCATCGATGAACTCCATNGCCGTTCCCGTCACTGCGAGATAGTCCTGNGTCGAGTCNAGCGACCGGTGCGTTGACGTCGCCATGCCNGACGCAAGCTTTTTGATGACGCCGGCGTACGANAGGTTGGCGTGGACTGATGGTTCGGGNCCNAACATCAGGTCTCGNGCGCGATCCATNGCTCGGACAACCAGCCGCCGAGATGAGCCGGAGCCANANACCTCGAGCCCAACGACCTCGCCCACAAACACCGAGGCCGGTTTTTCGGTGCCCTCGGAGATTTTCAGGGCGAGCGCAGCACCGACCTTCGGAATGTTTAGATCCCAGCCGACGCCGGGCGAGTATCCGCCGATGTGGACCTCTGCCACCGCCGCCGCATTCAGCGTGCGTGAGACCGTTATGAGGTCGGCCTTGTCTGCGTTTGCCCACGGCTTGCCGCCGATCAACACCGAGTAGTTGCCCGCGCTCATGATGACTCCAACTCTGGAATAGCGAGAATGTCGCCCGGCGAGATCCCAAGGGGATCAAGAATGCCGTTGGCGGTCGCAATATCGCGCCAATACGAAGACTTGCCGTAGTGGGCGGCAGCGATCCGGTCGAGTGTCTCGCCTCGTTGCACCTGGTGCAGCCGTTCGGGCTCCGGTGTTCCCGAGGTCGGGTTTTGGCGACCCCAGTTCTCATCAGGTTCGTACTGTTTCAGTGAGAGATTCGCTCGGGCTCGCAGCGGCGTGCCGTTCGCCGCGAAGTAGGTGAAGGTGAGATCGAGCGACTCAACCACCGCCGTGAAGGAATGGATATCGCCCCAGTGGAACCGGACCCATGGTGGTCGGCCGAGCTTTTTCTTCTTGTCGTACCCAGGCAGTTTCGGATCGAGCTTCATCAGGTCGATCAACTGATCGGTGTACTTCGTGACGGTTCGGCCCTCGTCGGTGGTGTCGAGAACGAGCGACAGCGACATTGAGCCCGATCCGCCGCCGGCGAAAACGAGTTCAGGGGCCTCGCCGCCTGGAACGGAGTCGGCCGACCAGTTGTTCGACAAAGTGACTTGAAGCTCCGACGGGTTGAAACGGCACGGAATCCGCTTTCCTCCCTCACGCTCGAGATATGCCTTTACCTCGGCCATGACCGCCCACCTCCCCGGAAGCCGCCACGACGGTCGAAACCGAGCCGCAGTCGCCGCTGAAGGCGCCGCTCGATCTCGTCCGTGAGCGCATCGATATCGAAGTCGTTGGGCGGTTCGTCGCTGGCGCCGGAATCGCTGCCTGAAGCGGCCGGCGATCGACGAATCGTCTCGGATTTCATTGAGACGCTGGGGGATGCCGAAGAAATCGGAGGTGCCGCCACGCTGGGGCCACGCACAGAGGGCACAGATACCGAGCGCTGGTTCACTGGCGTGCTGGGTTGAGGGCTCAATGCAGGAGACGGTGGCGTCTGTCGCTTGGCGCGACCTGTTTGGGGTGTACGGCCCTGCAGTCGGGCAACAAGGCTCTCTGCGGACACGGTGCCGGAATCAGGCACCACCGCACTCGGCGTCGGACCCGCACCTCGCCCCCGATCCACCGCCGGCGAACCCAACGACGAACCAGCACCCTCCGAACGATCAACAACCGGAGCCTGCTGACCAAGCACACCCGGCTGCTCGCGGCGCGCCGACCGAGAAGCCACCGACTCCGCAACCGTCGGCCGCGCCGTTCGGCGCTGCGGCTGAGCAACAAGGCTCTCTGCGGACACAGTGCCGGAATCAGGCACCACCGCACTCGGCGTCGGACCCGCACCTCGCCCCCGATCCACCGCCGGCGAACCAGCACCCTCCGAACGATCAACAACCGGAGCCTGCTGACCAAGCACACCCGACTGCTCGCGACGCACCGACCGAGAAGCCACCGACTCCGCAACCGTCGGCCGCGCCGATGGGGGCGCGGAAGCCGATGACGGAGTCAACTGGCCAGGCACCCCGCGCGGCTGAGACGCAGATGTCATCCGTTCGGGGGTCCGCGCGAGCGCCGAGGGGCCAACTTCTTCGGCCGCCCCAAAGCCGAGCCCCAGAACTTGTTCGGAGGCGCGACGTACCGTCGGATTCGCTGCCGAGGCCGCTTCAGCGCCACCTTGAGGCGGCAGGCCACCGAATGTCACTGCGGGGTCAGCCCCCACAGGACGCGGCGGCAGACTGTTTGGTGGTTCGGTTGTGCCAGCCAGATCCGTTGTGCTGACACGAGATCTTTCGGCGGCCGCTTGCGATTCGCGTGACTTCAGAATCGCTTCGCCGGCCTGGCGAACCGGTTCGGGCTGCCTATTCGCGCCGGGGAAACTGGCCTCGGATTGAGTTGTCCGGTCAGCAATCCGCTCACCCATTCGTTGGGTGTTACGGCCGTCCCCGTCCCCGGCCACCCGTCCCCTGTCAACAAGTGGGTCTCCCGGCCATGCCGCTACCCCACCAGACACCGACGAACCACCCGGACCAGACACAGGCAAAGACAAAAGCCGAGACGACGACGAACGCTCAGACGCCGACGAACGCTCAGACGCAGGAACCTGCTCGACCACAGACGCAGCCCCAGAAGAAGAAACAGGAGCAGGCGAAGGCGCAGGAGCAACAACCGAGCCAGGCCCCGGCACACCACTCACCACAACCGACGGACGACCACCACCAGCCTCAAGAACCCGAGCAATGTTCGCCCGCCGAACCTCCGCCACAGCATCAACCCCACCCGAAGGAGCACCACCAACCGGATCTCCCGGCCATGCCGCTACCCCACCAGACACCGACGAACCACCCGGACCAGACACAGGCAAAGACAAAAGCCGAGACGCCGACGAACGCTCAGACGCCGACGAACGCTCAGACGCAGGAACCTGCTCAACCACAGACGCAGCCCCAGAAGAAGAAACAGGAGCAGAAGCTGCTCGGCGTTGCTGGGGGCTGCTGTTCTTCCAGGATTGAGCAACGGGACCCGCCTCGCCAGGTTGCGCCGGGGCGGACTCGACCCATCCGGACGGGCTCAGCGGGGGTGGATCGGAAGGCCAGTTGTCGAAAGGACCGGCAACCTCGGCTCCCGAGCTTTCCATCAGGGGGCCGGGCCCTTCGGCATTTTCGTCGACTACCTGCGGAGGTGGTTCTCGACGAGTCGTGACCGCCAGCGTGGGCTTCGCGCCCGCAGCGAGCAAACGTTGCGCCGCCTCAGCAGCCGACAACCTGCCGTCTAACGATGGAGCAGGCGGTTCAACCGGCGCCGCAGGTGGTTGCGCGGATGGCACTGGTCCTGCGGGCGATCGTTGCGTTGGCCCTTCGGCCCGTTGGGCTGCGCCGGATTGGTCGGAGGGCACCTCGGCGCGGAGATCTGCTGTGCGCAACTGGGCGGATGAAGGCGGCGCAGGCTGCGCACGAGAACTGGGCTGCACACGACGAACTGCCGATCTCTGGACAGGAGCACCGAACGGCACACCAATCGGGGTGTCGGCTGAGGGCCAGGTCGCAAGAACATCGTGGTTGTCAAAAAGCGCTGCGAGCGGATTCGGGGCAACAGGGAGCGCTCCGGTCGCTGCCGGAATGTCCATGGCGTTGGGGCTCATCGTCGACAAGACCGCCAACCTGGCAGCGAGGGGCAGCGTGTGAGGGTTGATCGAGGCCCACTTCCCTCCTTCACCCTCGCGCTCGCCAAAACGCCAGCCGCGCAATAGCAGCCCTGCGCCACGATCGAGCGGACGATGCTCTACCTCAGACATTGCTCGCCTTGAAGCCGTGATGTGTCATCTCAAGCTCCTCGACCAACGCTTCGGGTCCATCCGACGCAAACGACGGCCCCGACCACCGCACCGGGACAACGCCTACGAAGTCCCAGCGCCGAATCGGCTTGCTGTCCGCCGTCAGCAAGGTGATCGACGCAGTTCGCCGCGTTACCTTGTTTTTCTCCTTACCCAGCCCATCGCCAGATACCGAGTTGATCCAAGCAAACAGGTTGTCCGACTGCGTGAGCCCTCGCTTCAGGACAAGGTTGGGCCATGTCATTCGACCGGGCAACTTATGGACGTAGCCGTTGACGCCGCCTTCTTCGACGTCCTCGCTTGCAACATTGAGCTCAAGCCCGGAGACCTCCGTAAAGGCTCCGATTTCCTCACCATCGACGGTGAAAATGAAGCGAGCAGAGGTGCTGTCTCGAAACTTCTGATCGCGATCAGGCACGGGCGCGCTCCCACGCTCGTTCGTTGAGGTCAGCAACGGCGTAGACCATACGAATCCGATCACGGTGACCGAGATCAAGAAGCTGGTCGAGATCCCAGTGGAGGTGATACGCCAGGTACGCCAATTCGTCCCACAGATCGTCCTGGCGATACGTGATCACTCGTCTCTCCGCGTTGAGACCTCCTCGATTCGACTCCGAACCCGCGGGCCTGGGGAGGGGGGCTTCGTCTCCGATTCCGATACCTGCGACACAACTGAGCCTGCATCGTCATCCACACCATCGGAGGCGCCACTGCTGTTTGCTTCACGTGACGCATCGTCCTCAGCGAACCGCGCCGCTGTTTCCGCTTGGAGGGCCTCAATTTCGGCGGCGTCGCCAAAATTGACCACGCCATACAAGTCCTGGAGATGCCCAAGGTCAGCAGCAAACAATGCCTCAACATGCTGCGGCGTGACGTCGGTGATCGTGCCGAGCCGGGTGATGACTCGGGCCAAAATAGCAATCGTGAGATACGGGTCGTCAGGGCCGGCGATCCGCGGGTCGCGCAGCGGTTCAATCTCGTCGCGTGCCGTCGCGAGGCGCATGAGGCCATCGACGTGCAGGGTTCCTGCCGAATCGACGAATCCTTTAGGCAGACGGAAGGCAAATTCCGTCTGCAAACCTGTCACGTCGTGCGCTCCAGGTACTCGTGGGTGAGCTTGATGGTTTCGGTCACAACACTCGCGTCGGAGATGTCGAGGTCAGCCACCGAGTACGAAATCGGCCACGAACGCTCAAACTTCCATTCAGCAACGGGGTTTGCCGCTGAGTCGTACAAGACGATGGTTCCGTTACTGCGGACCCCATTGACGTCCTCACCGTCGACCGCCAAGCGCTTCATCCAATCCCAGAGCGTGGTGTCACTCGAGAGTGGACGGGTGATCTCGATCTCGTCGTAGTCGAGATGGCCTGGCATCTTCCGAAGGGAGGCAGACCCTGACGGCCCGACGATCTCGTCTTCGATCATTTCGATCTCGTACCCGAGCCCGCTCACCTCGGTGGCTTCAAACTCGCCGATGCCATCCAACGCAACCGAAAATCGGAACGTGAGGATCGGCTGAATCGTGTCAGTGCCGAGGGCACGGTAATCACTCATAGTGGTTCCTTCGTTCTATGGGTCCGGATCACGCGGTCCGGGTGATGGCTTCAACTACCAGCGTCATGGACTCGATTGCGGTTTCGTCAGCCGAGGCGCTCAGCGACGGACCCGACCACCGTGACGGCCAGCCATTCTGAAACTCGAATGTCGCCATTGGCTGGCCCGTCCCCGTGTCAATCACATCAATGGAGCCGTTCTTTCTGGCGTCGGCAACTTTGCCTGTCGCAACCGTGTCGACCCACTCCTCAAGGGTCTTGTCAGTGGACAGGCCTCGTCCGAACTCGATGTCGCCGTAGCTCATCCGGCCGGGAACGTTCACCTTCATGTAGGACGTCCCATCTTTTGTAGCGGTCGTCTCGACAGGCGTAACGTCGATAGAGAGTCCGGAAACCTTGTTGAAGTAGCCAATGTCGGTGCCATCAACCGTCAACGAGAAGAGGACACCAGTGACTGCGTGGAAGGAGTCGGTGGGAAGACCAGAGAAAGCCATACGTCAATCCTCCGCTTACTCGCCGGATTCCTGCAGCTGGCTGATCCGGAAGATGACGAATTCCGCCGGCTTCACCGGAGCAATACCAACCTCCATCACCACCATGCCGCGATCAATCTGATCCTGCGGGTTGGTCTCAGCGTCGCACTTGACGAAGAACGCCTGGTTGGCTGTCTCGCCGAACAGGGCGCCATCTCGCCATAGCCCGGTCAAGAACGACGTGATCGTGCGAGTCAGTCGACTCCACAGCCGCCAGTCGTTGGGCTCGAAGACCGCAAACTGCGTGCCGTCGGAGATCGTGGTCTCGATCATGTTGAAGAGGCGACGTACCGGGATGTAGGTCCAGTCGGTGTTCGAGCTCAGCGTCCGAGCGCCCCAGACACGGATACCTCGGGTTCCGAAGGTTCGGATGCAGTTGATGCCATCCGGGTTGAGGAGGCCTTGCTCCTTATCGGTGATGGGCATCTCAACATCAAGCACACCGCGAAGCACTTCGTTGGCGGGCGCCTTGTGCACGCCACGCTCACCGTCGACACGAGCCCAGAGGCCGGCGACGTGCCCGCTTGGCGGCACCAGGAGTTCGCTGTCGGCGCCGTTGGTCGCGACTGGGTTGTCGACCTTGATCCACGGGTAGTAGAGCGCCGCAAACGCAGAGTCGTACATGGCGGTATCGCTGCGCCATTCCTTAATCTGCTGAACGCTCATTCCCGGGGGCGCATCGAGGACGGCCATCCGGTTTGCCGCGCCTTCGCAGTGATCGATCAGCGCGGTCTGCACCTTCTTCCACATACCGAGGTCGACGCTGCCGTCCTCCATTGTGGCTGCAGTAACTAGATCGGGAACCATCACCATGGTCACATCGTCGGCAATGACGAGGCCATTGATGCCGGTGCGGTCGTTCTCGCTCCCAGAGAAGGCCTTGGGCTTCACCTCAACAGGATTCGGCGTGACTTTCTCCAGCGGAAACGTGCCGGGCTTCAGCATGGTCATCGCCGGATCGAAGTCGGGATCAATCGCCTCAAGGGTGGCGACCCGAACCTTTTCGGATTCGGCATTCACCACCGTTTCGATGTTGCGATCACCAGGGACGACCGTCACATTCGTGAAAGATTCGGCTTCGGCGCCGTCGGCCACAACCGTGACCGTGAACGATGCAGGTGCGTCGTCATCGTCGCTCTCTTCGGCCGTGACCACGACCGAGATGTCAGCATCCGGCTCGATCGACTCGATCGTCACCGGCTGCCCGAGCGCCCGATCGTTTGCGGGCAGCGCTTTCATCGAAGGCTCGCCGGCGGGCTCAATGTGCGCAACGCGCACGATGTAGCAGACGCCGCCGCCATTGTTGAACCAGCCGTACACCGAGTGCGGGAGCATGGCGCCTGGAATCAGGCCGCCATACAAGTCCTCAAACTGGGACCAGCTCGTAACGAGACGGGGCTTGAGCCCCATCGGATCGGTCGGATCGTCGGTAGGGCCTTTCTCGGTGAAACCGACGAAGGCCGCAATCGCAGTCGCTCCCGCGGAGAGTGTTGCCGAACCGGAGGCAACCTCCTCCACATAGACACCTGGATGAAGATACGAACTTGCCACGTTGTGAGCCTTTCCCTGGGCGACGAGCCCCATCTTGGCGCAACGTCACGCCGACGGCAATCCGCCGGCTTCTCGTGGCGACACGAGTTGGTTCGACCGCTACCCGATGCTGACCGTTGGCGCACCCATTGCGATCGTGATCACGCCACCCCAGTTGCACATTGCTGTCGACGCATCCGTCAGCGCAGGCTTTCCGCCCACCGTTGTCGTTGGGTGACCCGGCGTCCATGGCGCGGCTGTCGCCGGGATGCAGGGCATGGGGGTGAGAACACCCAGTGCTGCCGAAGTCGCTGCGGCAACCTGCGGGTTGGACAGCGACATGCACACACCAAATGGGGGGATGTTCATCATCGGCTTGTTGTCCATGATTGTCGCCATCGGCATATTCGCTGCCGTCACGGTGCCCGGTGTGGCGAGAAGGCTCGAGGGCGCGGCACCGAACGAACACTTCATCATGCAACCCGTATTGACTGCGTTCGGCATCGTTATTCCCTCGATTCGGGTGGTCGGTGTACCTTGCCTTCCACGTGAAGAAGACTCGCTCTGACATTAGCCCCTGGGCCCGTTTTGCCGACCGCGTTCTGACTGAGGCGATCAGTGCCTCTGCTGCAACGAGCTCGAAGAAGGGGGAGCCGTCGCGTATCGCCGAGTTGCTGGAGGACCTCAGGGGGAATCCGCAGCCAGATCTCGATGCGGCCCGCAAAGACCTCCAGTCGGGCATCCAAGACACGCCGTTCATGATCTTGGCCGAGAACGCTGGGCTTTCGGCCGAGGAGCTCGAAACCCTGGCGCTTTGTGTCGCAGTTGAAGCCGATGTGCGGCGCCAACGCCTGGTCGGTTGGCTCCACGACGATCCAGCAGCGACCAGGATCAGCCTTGATCTCCTCGGAAGGCTCCTCGGGAAACAACACCCAGGTGCGATCACTGTCGGTGCCGGGTCGGGCCTTTCGCGGGCTGCGCTCCTCGATGTCGACAGCACCGGTCCGTGGGGTGCCCGCGCGATCCGAATCGAGCCTGCGGTTATGTGGGCCTTGGCAGGCGAGGCTCGACCGGATCCCGAACTTCCTAACCCGACCCGGTTCGAGGTCGCGGCAGAGAGCGCCGATGCGCAGTATCCACTCGTGTTTGTGACCGGACCCGATCGGGCACGACGACGCCGCGCCGCCGGCACGCGGCTCGCCGCAGATCATGTTCTCGTGGTCCCACCGGAGACATTAGAAACCGCCTGGCGGGCAGCCGTTCGCGAAGCGACACTGCGCGGCGCAGGCATCTGCATCGAAGCAACCGACGACTTACCTGCTGTTGCGCGCCACTGGATCGAGCATGCTGCGCACATCCCATGGGCGGTCACGTCCGAACACGAAATTGCCATCACAGCACTTCCCGACCGGGCATGGCGAGAATTTCATGCCAGCGGCGATCAAGCGGACGACGGCGAGTGGTCGAGCGCGTTCGGCGCCGACATCGACCGGCTCGGACACCGGCTGTCGCCGGAGCAACTCGAACGGGCAGCCGAAATCGCCACTCGCAGCGACCGTGACCTCCACGGGGCGGTTCGCCGACTCTCGAGCGGACCAATCGACCGACTCGCCCGTCGAGTTCGACCCCGCCGAGGCTGGGACGACCTCGTTCTCGACGATGACCGGCGCCGTCATCTCGAAGAACTCGTTGCGCGCTACCGCAACAGCGAAACGGTCTACGACCGGTGGGGATTCCCGTCGGTCCCGTCATCGGGACTGATCGCCTTGTTTTCGGGCGACCCGGGAACCGGCAAGACCCTGTCTGCCGAGGTTGTCGCCGGCGAGCTCGGGCTTGACCTGTTCGTCGTTGACCTTGCCACGGTGGTGAGCAAGTACATCGGCGAGACCGAGAAGAATCTCGAAGAGGTGTTTGACGCCGCCGCCATCGGCAACCAGGTGCTCTTCTTCGATGAAGCCGATTCGTTGTTTGGTCGCCGAACAGAAGTCAGCGACGCACGGGACCGCTACGCAAATCTTGAGGTCTCCTATCTCCTGCAGCGCCTCGAGATCTTCGGTGGACTCGTCGTGCTCGCAACCAACCTCGTGAGCAACATCGATCCGGCCTTCATGAGGCGAATTGATGTCGCAATCGACTACGCGCTTCCGGAGAGCGACGAACGGCGGCGACTCTGGGAAATCTCATTCCCGGTCGGTGCTCCGCTCAGCGATGACGTAGACCTTGACGAACTGGCGGTGCGTTACAAGATCGCTGGCGGGTCGATACGCAAAGCATCGCTCTACGCGGCATTCCTTGCGGCCGAGGACAACGTCCCGATTAGCACGGAGCTGATCTCGATCGCGCTCGAACGCGAGTACAAGAAGCTCGGACGACTCCGCCCCGGGAACTGACGGCGGGTTACGAACCGGGATCAACCAAGGGGAGTGCGTCACCCGCACCCTTGACCGAACCATTCAGCGCTTGTGCTGACCCGACGACACAGACAATGTCGCGATCGTCGTTTGCCGACCAGCTATCGAGGGTCGGGTAGATGTACGTGAAGTACAGCGCTGACTGCGCGAAGTACTCGACACCGGTGTAGCCCGGGAACTCCCCGAGACAACCCGCATCGGCTTGCGCCGTCACGGCGCTCTCTCCGGGGTACAGATCATCGCCGGTTTCGACCGCAACGACCGCAAACACCTCGAGACGGTGCGGTTGAGAACACGGCACCGCATCGAGCGCATCCACCTCGCTCGGTATCGATGCCTCGCTCGGATCAGCAAGACAGTCCCCAACCATCAACTCGAAGACGCTAATCGAACCGCTTCGCACGACGCCCGGCTGTCCGGCCTCGCGCATCGGCCCATCGCCACCGGAGCATGCTGCGGTGAGCAATGCAGCCACGAGGCCCATCGTGAGCCACTTCATCAAACTCAGCCTGCAGTAACCGCTGCGATGACTTGGTCGACCACGGCGACGTCGATCTCGCCCTCGGCAACGCCTTGTACGACATCGCCGAACGTTTCCTGATGAAAGTCGAGCATCATCACGATCTGCGCACTTGCTGCCGGGTCGGCAGCGGTGGACGACGAGAAGGCCTGCATGTAGCGAAAGTAGACCTCGCCCGAATCGCTGACGGCAAAGTGCCCGAGGGCCATGGCCGCATTGACCTTCGCTGCGGCGTAACCCACATTGACCACCAGAGCGTCGGGCACTTCGAACGGCATGGGTACGTAGAACTGGAGAAACGTGGCCGCATCAAAGTCGTCGCCAAGCGGCATCACATTGATACTCATCGACCGCTGCCGGCCGTCGCCATCGGGGCCGAGATCGACCATCAAGGTCGTCAGCGGAAGGGCATCACCGGGGTCAAGAATTTCGGTCGAATACGAAGAGGCGAGGCCCGCCGCTACGAGGGAAAGTTCGGCGCGATGCTGCGCGTGGACGAGTGGGGACGTCATGGTGGGTCAGAGCAGGGGTCCTACTCGCGCTCCTTCATCTTTTCGATCAGTTTCGTCCGCATTTCCATCGGCGTTGTGCACAGCGAATCGACTTCGGCCTTGCTCATTCCCATTGCGGACACGTACGCATAGACGTTCTTTGCCGCCGCCGCAGCAGCAGCCTTTTCCTCGACCGACTCCCGTGGCATGTCGTTCGCTTTGAGCACCATCTTGTAGAGCTTGTCGACGTAGCCGTTGTACATCGCGAACTTCTTGTCGGTCGACTTGTTGGCATTGAAAATATTCCCGAGGAGACTGCCCTCGCCAGCTGCGGCCGCCTTGTCACGTCCCCACTGCTTGAACCGGCGGAATAGGCCTGCGCTTGCGTCGGTTGCGGTTGCCGCTCCCTTGAACGCAACGCCGACCGGTGCCGACCCTCCCCCGAGGATGGCGATGTCGGCGGCCATGTTGGTCAGGGCCAGCCCGATCTTGAACAACGAACGATTCTCGCGTTTTGAGTTGATGTACTGGATGCCTTTCGCCATCAAGTACTCCTCGAGTTCGCCCAGCCTGGTCGCTTCCTCCTCGGTGAGTTCCTTCTTGGCTTTCAGCGTTTCGATCTCGCCTTCGGCCTTCGCCTTGAACGACTTTCCAACTTCCCCGCCGAGCTTCTCCTTGAGGGCACGTTTACGTCCCTTCATCACGCCCTTGTCGACAATCGCCGTCAAGAGCGCCACACCCCGCACAATGAGGTCACAGGCGGCGATCGCAACACCGAGACCCGGAACGACGGAGGCGAGGGGTCCAGCGGCTCCCCACGCGTCTGCGAAGCCCTTCGCTGCCTTCACCCCAGACTGGGCCGCCTTGAGCCCGCTCTGGATCGCGCCAACGCCCTTCTTGGCCCGCTGGCTGGCGCTCATCTTCGACCACTGCTTGTACAGGTCGATGGTGTCGGTGACCGTCTTAAGCGTCGACTGCAGGCCGCCGGCGACATCGGCAACTGCGCCGCTCGCGTCCGAAACCCGCGACGCATCGGTCTTTACACCATCCTCACCAGGATTCGCCTTGTCGACCAGCCCCGCGACGCCAGCCGACATCTTGCCAGCACCTTCGATGAAGTCGAGACCCGCTGAACCCCAGTCGCCTATCGACTTCTTCTCGGAGGTAAGTGCGTTGGCCCAGTGCGCCAGACTGCCGAGAATGTTGAACGAGTCAGCCGATTTGCCCATCTCATCAGAGGGCTTGCCGCCACTCTTTTCGATGGCCTTGCCCATGTCATCGCTGAACTTGACGCCAACCTCGTTCACACTGTCGTATGCGCCGGCCGCCTCATTGGCGCTCTCCCAATTCGACCCCGCTTCGGCTTTGAGCTCGCCGATCTGCACGTTGTCTTCGCGGACGTAGTATTTGGTTCCCGGCAACAGGTAGTACTTGACGTTTCCTAGCTCGACAGGACCAGCCACAAGTTTGACGTCGCCAGCCGGATGGGATTTCCGCTTCGCGCCGTCTCCCGGCCCGTCCATCGCCGGCTGCATCTGGTCACCTGCGGATGTGAACTCAAAGAGATCAATCTCGTGAACCGCCATGGCGTCGACATAACGACGAGCAACTTCCTGACCGCCGGACTGCTGAACGACGTGGGTGAGTTCGTGGGCGAGAAGTTCTTGGCCAGCCCCAGACCGCAGACTTGTCGAGTCACGCAGGAAGACATCGGAGCCGACGGTAAAGGCTCTGGCCTGGAGACGATTGTTGAGGTCGGATGCTTCGGTCCCGGTGTGGAGCCGGACATGAGACAGATCAGTACCGAATCCTGCGCTCATCTCGGCAGCCACGTCACCCGGCAGCGGCTCGCCGCCGCCGCGACGACGCTGGATCCGCTGTTCGGTGTCGTCGTCGACCGCACCGCCCGTATGCCCCACAACGGCATTGCGACGGATACGCCCGGCTGGCGCCCGGCGAACATCTTTCGGCGACATGTCCCCATGCTCAGCGATCCCCCGCCGAATCCGGCCAACGACCTGCTCGGCCACTGCATCGGCCTCACGCTCAGCGGGATCGTCTGTCGATCCGACGGCGAGCTTTAGCTGGACCATTGCGCGAGCTGCTGCCTCGCCGTGAGGTACGAGCTTCGCCGATGCGACACCATCCGTTACCGGTGCAGCGCTTGACCCAACAGTGCCCGAAGACTCGTCTTTCTGGCCTTCCTGGCCCCGCTGCATCCGAAGGTGCGCCATCGCGGCGAGAGTACCCCATGGTGGCTTAGATCGACACTCGACCTTCGACCGTGAATGCAGAGGGTCAGTTAACCCGGACTCCGTGACTTCGAGGGCTCAGAGCGCTGCGACGATCTCCGCCATCAGCTCGCCGGCCTCGGTTGGGTTCTGACCAACCCTCACGCCGGCATCCTCCAGCGCTTCCATCTTCGCGGCGGCGGTGCCCTTCCCGCCCGACACGATGGCGCCGGCGTGGCCCATCTTCTTGCCGGGAGGGGCGGTGACGCCTGCGATGTAGGAGCTGACCGGCTTGCTCATGTGGTTCTTGATGAACTCCGCAGCCTCTTCCTCGGCCGACCCACCGATTTCGCCGATCATCATGACGGCCTTGGTTTCGGGGTCGGCTTCAAACGCCTCGAGGCAATCAATGAACGATGTACCCGGCACTGGGTCGCCACCGATACCGACACAGGTGGTGACGCCGATGTCCTTCTGCTTGAGCTCGTAAAGCGCCTGATAGGTGAG
>PABW01000052.1 GCA_002699625.1 Acidimicrobiaceae bacterium | reverse complement strand
GTGCAGATCGCCACCGACGCGATCGACCGGCTGCACACCACGGCGGAGTCCCATAACCGGGTCATGGTGGTGGAAGTGATGGGCCGTCATGTCGGCCATATCGCCACGTGGGCCGGAATGGCGGGCGGTGCGACGATGACCCTCACGCCCGAGGAGCCCTTCGACATCGACGAGGTCTGTGCGTCGTTGACTCGCCGTCATGACCGCGGCAAGTACGCCTCGATCGTCGTGGTTGCCGAGGGCGCTCTGCCCAAGGCGGGCACGCTCGAGGTTCCCGAGCCTGAGATCGACCAGTTCGGCCACAAACGCCTCGGCGGCATCGTCAATCTCGTCGCCGCCGAGATCGAGTCACGGACGGGCTACGAGACTCGGGTCACCGTGCTCGGGCACGTTCAGCGCGGCGGTACCCCGACCTCGTTCGATCGTGCGCTCTCGAGTTGGTACGGCATCGAAGCCGTCAACGCGATCGCCGAGCGTGATTTCGGCTCGATGGTGGCCTTCCAGGGCGGGACGATGGTGCGGGTGCCGCTCGTCGACGCGATCGCCGAGTTGAAATACACCAGCCCTGAGCTGCGCGCCGCCGCTCGGGCGTTCTTCGCCTGAGTCAGTCGCCGTTGTCGGTGGCGCCGCCACTCTCGGGAGCTGTTCCTTGCGTCGTGCTGGTCGACGCGACCGTGGTGGTCGGCGGCACCCACTCGGCGGTGTAGTTCACGAAGTCGTCGCGGTTGACGACCTCTTCGGTGTCGCCCTCAAGCGTCGGTACAAAGGTGCGGGCCCCATTTGACAGGATCCGGACCGCCAGGATCGGCTCGTCGAGTGGGAAGCCGGTGGCGGTGAAGACGAGCTGGGCGACCGCATCGGCGAGAACCTGGGCCTCGACTGTGATCGGTTCCCCGTTCTCGTCGAGGGCGACCATGTCGATGATCGCGACGCGGGAGTCGTTGACCGACGCCTCGATGAGCTCGAACTCGCGGAGCGCATTCGACCAGCCGTCCTCTTCCTCTTGCTCGGTCCGGACGAAGCTCTCGCCGAAGAGCAGGCCGATGCGTTGTTCGAACCCGGCGATGGCATCGATCTCGCGTATCACCTGCACGACGACGTTGCGATCGCCGGCAGCGGCGAGCAGATAGAGCTCGATCGGTTCGCTGCGCGGACCGGCGTCGACGGTTGTTGTGGTGGCGAGGTCCGAGCGAAGGGCGTCTGGGAGGTCTTCGGGTGCGATGATCGCAGCCTCGTCGTCGGTCGGCAGCGAACACGCCACGGCGGCCAGCATCGTGGCGAGGATGATGGCGACATGATGAAGGAGCGGCCTGCGGTCGAGCCTCATGCCCACTCCTCGTCATCGGGGATATCGCCGATCGGGATACGCACCGTGAAGCGAGCACCTTCGCGACCATCGAGGCGCTCATCGACCCAGATCTCGCCCCCGTGCAGCCTGACGTGTTCCGCGACGAGCGCAAGGCCGAGACCTGATCCGGTGCCGTGGCCTCGCCGCCCTCCAGCGCTGCCTCGCGAGAAGCGATCGAAGATCACGCCCCGCTCGGCTTCGGGCACACCCGGGCCTTCGTCCTCCACGGCGATGATCGCGAAGTCGTCTTCGTGCCCGACAACCACGCGGGTCTCACCGGCGCCGTACTTTGCGGCGTTGTCGACCAGATTGGCGACGACCTGTGCGAGGCGACGCTTGTCGCCCGCGACAACGAGATACTGGAGCGCCCCGACGTCGATGACGACGTCGTAGGGGGAGTGATCCACCGATTGCCGAACGAACTCGACGAGATCGATCGGTTCGGCCCGCAGTGACGCCGTGCCGACGTCGTAGCGACTGATC
Source organism: Acidimicrobiaceae bacterium (assembly GCA_002699625.1). GTDB lineage: Bacteria > Actinomycetota > Acidimicrobiia > Acidimicrobiales > Aldehydirespiratoraceae > UBA11606. Next base: position 14,591 of record PABW01000052.1, on the reverse strand, counting down.
TCGAGTAGATCCTCGACCAAGGCGGTGAAGCGGGTGACGTCGTCGGTGAGCAGATCGAGAGCGGTCTGGTTGCGCTCGGTCATGCTGTCGCGATTGTTGTTGAGCACCTCGACCGAGGCATTGAGGGTCATCAGTGGCGATCGCAGCTCGTGAGAGACCTCAGACGCGAAGCGCGCGTCGCGTTCGATGCGATCCTCCAACGACCGGGCCATGCCGTTGAAGCTCGCCGTCAGCGATGCGAGGTCGGCATCGGCCGGCGGATCAAGACGGGTGTCGAGTTCGCCTGCGGCCAACGACTCGGCGGCGAGTCGCACCTCGCCGAGCGGTGTGAGGGCTCGTCTCGACGCCCATGAACCGAGCGCAGCGGAGAGCAGGATCGCGGCGGCGCCCACGCCGAGCACGATGATGCCGAGCGTGTTGAGCACGTCCTCGACATCGTCGGTCGCTGCCGCCTCGTAGTAGGCCGCTGCGGTATCGGGGATCGGAATACCGGTGACAATCAAGGGACGGCCGTTGACCCGCACACGCATTCGGCCCGCATTGCCGGCCTCGACGAGTTCTCGCAGGGACGCGGGCACAGCGTCAGCATCGAAGGCCTGATCGAGCGCTCGGGTGGCATCACCGACCTGAAGCAAGGGAAAGGACCCCTCGGTGATTGTCAGGTTGTCGAGCAGGACGCCGACATCCTCGATCTCGGTCTCGGCCCCAAGTCCGTTCTCGACGCGTTGGGCGTTGCGAACGGCGATCGAGAACGTTCGCTCCTCACGGTCCTCGACGAGATTCTGGCGGGCCAGGGTGAGGGTCGACAGGGCGATGGTGAGCGACAGGAGCAGCCCCCCGAGCGCATAGAGTCCGGTGATGCGGGCTCGAAGCCCCAGTCGACTCCACAGCCGCCGAATCATGACGGATCAGGACTGGAGCTTGTAGCCCAGACCCCGGATGGTGACGACATAGCGGGGGTTGGCAGGGTCGGGCTCGATCTTGGTCCGCAGGCGACGGATGTGGACGTCGACGAGGCGACCGTCACCGAAATAGCCGTAGCCCCACACCCGCTCGAGGAGGACTTCGCGACTCAGCACTCGCCCCGGGTTGGTGGCGAGTTCGACCAGAAGACGGAACTCGGTCTTGGTGAGGTGCACGTCGGTTCCTGCTAGGCGCACAACGCCCTCCTCGGGAATGATCTCGAGATCACCGAAGACCATCTGGGGTGCGCCGGGGTCGGCGCTCCGGGCCCGGCGGAGCAGCGCCCGGATGCGAGCCGAGAGCTCCTTGGGCGCGAACGGCTTCGTGAGGTAGTCGTCGGCGCCGGCTTCGAGCCCGGCGACGACGTCATGAGTGTCGGCGCGAGCAGTGACCATGACGATCGGCACGTCGCTCACCCGCCGGATCGCGCGACAGACATCGAAGCCGTCGATGCCGGGGAGCATGATGTCGATCAAGACGACATCGGCCGCTTCACGAGTAAACGCGTTGAGCGCGTCCTCGCCGCTTGCAGCCTCCTCGACGGTCCAGCCCTCGTCTTCGAGCGCAAGCCGGACCGATGTCCTGATGCGCTCGTCGTCTTCAACGGTGAGGATCCTGGTGCCCATGGGTGTTGATGCTTGCAGATTCGCGCCCGTCGAGGGGACCAGTAGCCGAAATCAATCGGCGAGACCCAGCCGACCGACCAACTCTTCGAAGATGGTGACGGAGCCGCAAACGAAGGGGCCGTCGGGGCGATGGTCGAGTGTGCGCCCGCCTGCTTCGCGCACAAGAAGTCCGCCTGCAGCGATGTCCCACTCCTGGACGCCGACTTCGTAGTAGGCGTCCAGGCGACCGCAAGCGACGCTGCAGCAGTCGAGCGCAGCTCCGCCGAAACGGCGGATATCGGCGATGTCGGGCAGGAGGTTCGCAATGAGTCGGGCTTGTTCCGCCCGAACGGCGGGCTGGTAGTTGAAGCCGGTGGCGAGCACCGCTCGGGCGAGATCGACAGGCTCGCTGACGTGGAGCGCTTCACCGTTGCAGAAGGCCCCAGAGCCGATCATGGCGGTGAAGCGCTCACTGCGGATCGGGTCGTGGACCACACCGACGGAATCGACACCGTTGATCCGGGCTGCGATCGACACCGAGAAGCCCGGTAGATCTCGGATGAAGTTTGTGGTGCCATCGATCGGGTCGATGACCCAGACGACACCGGTCTCCGACGTCTTATCCGCGCCCTCTTCACCGAGGAGTCCGTCGTCGGGGCGAGCGTCGAGCAGAACGCCGACGATCGTCTCTTCCGCCCATCGGTCCATGGCGGTGACCATGTCGGTCGGACTCGACTTCGTCTCGATGCCCAAATCGCCACGAGCGTCGGAGGCCACGAGACCGGGGGCGACCGCATCGACTGCCGCCTCGGCCAGCGCCAACAGTTCGGCGAGATCGGCGCTCACGTGTCGTCGGCACGGGCGGCCTCGACGGCCTCCCACTCACTCATCGCCCGGAGCGTGAGCACCGCGACAATCGCAACGCCACCTGCAGCAAGGATCGCCGCCCCAATGCCGACGAGGCCGGCGTAGGTCGTGCATCCATCGGTGCACTGGAGATCCATCACGGCGTAGCCGATGAGCCCTCCGCACAGGCCGGCGAGCACGATGGCGACCACAGCGATGATGCGGGCGAACAGCGGCGGCGCCGCAGTAGACACAGCGCCGGCGTCGGAGGAAGCGGAGGACGAGGCCATTGCTCGACAGCCTACCGAGGCGACGTTGTGCTGAACCGTGTCGGCGGGGTCCTAGAGTGCTGACTTCGTGCGCACCCTGATCGTCCTCCCGACCTTCAACGAGGCCGACAACATCGTCGAGGTCCTCCAAAAGCTGCGCGCCGTCGTTCCCGAGGCCTCGGTGCTGGTCGTCGACGACGCAAGCCCCGACGGCACGGCTGATCTCGTTGAGGAGGTTGCGGAACAGGTCGGCGACGTCTCGGTGATGCGCCGCCCCGCCAAGTCGGGACTCGGCTCTGCGTACCGCGATGGGTTCCGTCGCGGCCTCGCCGTTGGTTATGACGTGATGGTCGAGATGGACTCCGACCTCTCGCACGATCCCGCTGCGCTGCCTTCGCTGCTCACGGCTGTGGCCGATGGTGCGGCTCTTGCGCTCGGAAGCCGGTACATCCCCGGCGGCTCGATCCCTGANTGGTCNTGGNATCGCCGGGCGCTGTCGCGATGGGGCAATCGCTATGCGGCTGNGGTTCTGGGTATCGACGTCAAAGACGCNACCAGNGGATACCGGGCGTATCGNGCGGAGGCGTTGACCAACATCGACTTCCACACGGTGCAAGCCGACGGCTACGGCTTNCAGGTTGAGATGGCCTATCGGGTCCTCGCGAGCGGCGGTCGNATCGTCGAAGTCCCGATCTCGTTCACCGACCGNGTTCGCGGCGAGTCGAAGATGTCAAGCCGCATCGTCATCGAGGCCCTCGTGCTTGTCACGTGGTGGGCCATCCGCGACCGAGTCCTCAGAATCCGCCGCTGAACTGCCGAGTCGCTCGCCGCCTGTCATGCTGACGGTATGCATCGATGGCAGGTCGCCGGAGGACTCCTCGCTGATCGCCGCGGTCTGCTGCTCGTGGCCAACCGTCGACGCGATGGCTCGGTCGACTGGTCGACTCCAGGTGGCGTCGTCGACGATGGGGAGACGCCGATCGTGGCGCTCGGTCGCGAGGTGGCCGAGGAGACGGGGCTCATCGTCGATGGTTGGGCTGCGATGCGATGGACGGTCGAGGTCACGTTTGTCGACCTCGATATGCACCTGATGGTCGAAGTCCACGAAGCCGCCTCGTTCAGTGGCGATCTCTCGTTCGATGACCCCGACGGCATCGTGCACGACGGTGACTTCCTTGACCAGGCCCAGGCCTACGACCGGATTCGCAGCGGACCGGCCTGGGTCGCCGACCCACTGGCCGAGTGGCTCGCCGAGCCGTGGAGCGAACTCCGCCACTTCCGCTTCGACGCCGTGGGGGAGCGACCGGGCGAACTACGAGCTGTCCGTCTTGATTCATGAGTGATGTGGCCTACGAGGGTCCGCCACCCGATGGGGTGCTCGGCTTCGTGCACGTTGACATGGACGCCTTCTTCGTCTCGTGTGAGCTGCTGCGCCGACCGGAGTTGCGCAAGGAGCCGGTCGTCGTCGGCGGCACCGGCGACCGCGGGGTCGTCGCCGCTGCCAGCTACGTCGCCCGGAGTTACGGCATCCACTCGGCGATGCCCTCCAGCCGGGCCCGTCGGCTGTGCCCTCATGCCGTGTTTCTTCCCGGCGACCACGCCTTCTACGCCGAGGTCAGCAGACGGGTCATGGCGGTATTCGCTGATGTCACCCCCTACGTCGAGCCGCTGTCGCTCGACGAGGCGTTCCTCGACGTACGGGGGGCCCTGCGAAATCGCACCGATGCCGCCGAGATCGCCCGAGACATCCGAGCTCGGATCCTCGACCAGGAGGGACTGACGTGCTCGATCGGGGTCGCAACGGTCAAGTTTCTGGCGAAGCTCGCCACCGAAGAGGCCAAACCTCGAGCGACTCAGCGCGGGCCGGTCTTCGGGTCCGGGGTGCATGTGGTCGAGCCGGGTCGAGAGCTTGCCTTCCTGCATCCCAAACCAGCCCGGGAGCTGTGGGGGGTTGGCCCCAAGACCGGTGAGAAGCTGGCCCGCATCGGCATCGAGACGATCGGCGACCTCGCAGCGCAACCGCTGGACCGACTGACCGCGGCCCTCGGATCAGCGACGGGTACCCACCTCCATCAGCTGGCTCACGCTCGAGATCCGCGGCCGGTCATCGTCGATTCCCGTTCCAAGTCGATCGGACACGAAGAGACCTTCCCCCGTGACCTCACCGACCGATCCGTGCTCAGCCGAGAGCTGATCCGGATGGTGGACGCCGTCGCGGCTCGCCTTCACAAGGCGGGCGTCGCGGGACGAACGATCCAGCTCAAGGTCCGGTTTGGGGATTTCACGACGATCACCCGCTCTGCCACCATCGCCGAGCCGACCGACAAGGCCCATGTGATTCGCAGCACCACCGAGGCGCTGCTCGCCAAGATCGATATCGATCTTGGTGTCCGGCTTCTCGGCGTCAGCGTGAGCCAGCTCGGCGAGCCGAGTGCCCACCAGTTGAGCCTCGATGACGCCGCCGGCCCGGGGCGTAATGAAACCGACGACGTTGTCGAGGCAATTCGTGACCGCTTCGGCGGCGATGCCATCGGACCGGCAACCTTGGCTCGACCGGGAAAGCCACTCGACCGCTTGGTGCCTGGCCAGCAGCAGTGGGGTCCTGACGATCTAACCCGCTGAACACAGCTCCCGGTGGGTGCGCCGTCTCCACGGCGGCAATCCTGCGTACCCGCGTTGTTTTGGCGGTGTTGGTTGTGCGAAACTAGATAAACCCCATCAAGGAGTCGACGGTGCCGCTTTCCGAGGACGAGCAGCGCATTCTCAGCGAAATCGAGGATCACCTCTACGAGAGCGATCCGAGTTTGGCGCGCGAGGTGGCTCAGACCACGATCTACACGCATGCGTTCCGCAACCTCAAGCGGGCCACGGTCGGTTTCATTGCCGGCACCGTGGCGATGGTTGCCCTGTTGTCGGCGTCCTTCGTGTTCTCGTTTGTGGGCGTGCTCATCATGTTGTTCAGCCTTCTGTGGGGCTTCGACAACCTGCACAAACTCGGCCGAGCGGGCCTTGAGCAGATGACCTCCGGAATGCGCGGCAGTGCCGGTCTCAAGGATGCCGTCGGTGGTGCCGGCGCGAAGATGCGTGATCGGTTCAACCGCCCCGAGGGCGACGAGCAACTCTGATTTCTCGCCCGTTGATTCGGGCGAACCTGCGAGTCACGGCGTCGTCGCGACGTTCAGTTCATGGTGATGGTGCGAGGGTCGATTGCGTCGCCCCACCGCGTACTGCTCGACACCTGGGCCCGACACCGTTCGGCGACGGCGGTGGCTGCTCGCTCGGCCTCGTGCGAGACCGAATTCGGGTCGCTGAGCTTCGCGTAGCGCAGGGTGGTGATGGCTACGGCGAGTTCGTCGACCGGGCCGACTGCACGGTGATGTTGCAGCGCTCGTGAGGCGAACTCCATCGGGGTTTCCGCCGGCGAGGGAACGATGCCGATGAGACGAAGGGCGGCGGTCGCGTCGTCCCATGCGAGTTCGCTGCGTCCGACTGGGTCGTCCGCCACCCGCATCCCACGGCGCCGCCGGGAAACGATGCGAACGAGCGGGACTGCGCCGACGATCGCAACGACGCCACCGATCGCTGCAACGAGTCGGAGCAGCGGGCTCCAGTCGCGCCCATCGTCCTGATCACCGGGCATCGAGCCCATGCCGGCTGGCTCGGCGAGCAGGTTGTCGGGATCGGGCTCGGGTTGGTCGGGTACAGACGGAGCAGCGTTGGTGCCGCCGGTCGGGGTGGGAGCGGGGAGCGTGGTCGGGGCTAAGCCGTCGCCGAGCTCTCGGTTGCCGGCGTCGTTCTCGCCGAGCTGGGCCGGTGCCAGTCGGGCGAACGATTGGTTGTGGGCAGGTGCCCGGCCCGGGGTCGGGTCGAGGACCACCCATCCGACGTCGGCGAAGAAGACTTCGGGCCAGGCGTGGGCGTGTTCACCGCGTACGACGAAGGCGCGACGGGCGGCATCCCACTCGCCCCACGTGAAGCCGACAGCGACTCGGGTGGGGATGCCGATCGAACGGGCCATGGCGGCAAAGGTCGAGGCGAACTGTTCGCAGTAGCCCTCGCGAACGTCGAAGAGGAAGCGCTCCATGCTGTTGATGTCGTGGTCGAGGGCGACCTGGATGTTGTACGAGAAGTTGTTGGGGTCGACGAAGAAGGTCTGGAGCGCCACGACCCGCTCGTAGTCCGTCGAAGCACCCGCCGTGATCGCCTCGGCAACACGGGTGATGTCCGGATTCCAGCAGGTATCGACGGTGGTCTGACCGTCGAGGCATTCCTCCGGAAGCTGCGTGTGTTGCGCGACGAAGTCGGCGCCGAGACCATCGGTCGCAGTGGTCGGCAGCGCCGCCGGGTCGTAGTTGGGCACCTGAGACTCGATGACGTAGGTGAAGCCTGCTCGGGCCCGCTGCTCGGACTTGCGTTTCACCACCAACGCGCCGGTCTCGACCTCGTACTCCAGTTCGACGTCGCCCGAGGTCAGGACGTTCGAGATCTCGTAGGCGGCCGGCAGATAGATGCCGCCGAGAGCCGTCGTCGTGATCTCCTGTCGGACGGTCGTGCGATTCACGGTGGAGGCGATGTTGGTCGGCACCCGACCGTTGGCATCGTCGAAGCTGCTCGAGCGCCGCCACTCCCGACCGTTGAACTCGGTGAGCGCCATCTGGCGCCAGTAGTGACGGTCGATGGGGTCGTCGACGCCCACCGAGAACAGTTCACGCTCGGTTTGGTCGAGGAGGCTGGCACTGATCTCAACGAGGGGACTCGTGACCCGACGGGTCTCGGGTCCGTTGTCCCACTCGGACGGATCGAGGAGTTGCTCGCCCGCATCGGGCATTGCCGGGCCGGCCACCACGCCGACCAAGAGGGCGATGCCAGCGGCGACCAGCCCCGCTCGCATCGTGGACGAAAGTCCAGCCGCGGCGCCGGAGGCGACCCACACATTGTCGCGAGCCTGCCGGGAGAGTCGCAGGCTCAAGATGACGGCGCCAACGGCCGCAACGAAGAGCGCAGCGTGGATCACCGGATGGCTGCCGTCGCCGAGGAGCACGGTGAACACGAAGATCGTGGTGGCCGGGGTGATGGTCTCNGGCATCGACCGGAGTCGNAACGCAGCCCAGTCGGCAAGCACCACAGNCCACCAGAGCGCAAGCCCTGCCGCAGCAACGAAGCCTCGGAGNGGTTCTACCGGTGCCTGNTGGAGTTNGAAGGCGTTCCACGCTGCTTCGAGATCGGAGCGGANCAGATCCAGCGTCTCGCCGGTCGGGATGACCGATCCCGATGTCTCGGGGAACAACACGATGTTGCCGACAACCAACATGCCCGCCGCACTGACCACGGCCGAGATCCCCATCCCAAAGCCAGCGCGTCGTACGACGAGCGCAAGGAGGTGGGATGCGACGATGAGGGTGACCAGGTCGGCCCGCCAACGCAGGTCAATGAAGAAGCGAGCAAGACCGAACGTGACGACGAGTGAGAGGGCGGCGACAGCGATCTCGGTAGCGACATCGGTGATTCGACGGGGACTCACGGCGTCCTCAGGGTCGAAGCCGGCCGACCGAGTCGCCAGTGACCTGCGAGTTGGCCTGGGCCGGTCAGGTGAATCCACTCGCCGGTGCTGATCGGCCCTGATGCCGCACTTCCCCACACGTCGGCATCGAGCGTGATGACGATGGCCGCTCGGAGCCGCACAGCGAAGCGGCGGCGAGCGGCCGCATCAGAGGCGAGGATCGGGTCGGCGGACACGGCGACGACCGTGCCGGTCCCGCTCGGGGTGGCCGGGTTAATCTGTTCGGCCCCATCGTCAAGGAGGGCAAGGAACTCCAGCAGCGACTCGAGTTGCGGATTGCCCGATACGAGCGGGGTCGAGCGGCCGTCGGTCGTCTCGATGCGCGTCGCATCGCCTGCTGCGAGCACGGAAGCGGCGACCGAGCCGGCGATCGACGTGGTGCGATCGAGGGCGCGGGCGGTGTCGCCGGGGGGTCGCGTGTCGATCACGACCGAGAGGCGGCCGTGCCGCGGAGGACGGAACTGCCGAACCTGGAGTTCGTCGCCCCGAGCCGAACTGGGCCAGTGGATCTTGCGGAGGTCATCGCCGGGCACGTAGGGCCGAAGTCCGTCGAATTCTTCATCGCTGAGACCGAGCGATTGGCGCAGTTCCTCGCCGAGCAGGGGGTCATCGCCGGCCGGGACCCGGATCGGCGGAAGCGCTTCGATCGGCGGGTGGACGATCAGCCGAACCTGGGTGTCGATGCGGTGCAGCTTGCGTGCGAGCCCGAGTCCTTCGACATCGTCGATCCGGATGGGTCCGAGATCGAGCACCCCTCGACGGGTGGTGGGCAGACGGTAGGCGCCGTGCACCGAACCGTTGCCGGCGACCGGCGCGAGCGCGAGATCGACACCTCGGGTTCCAGCAACGGCGTCGAGCAGTCGCAGAACGGGGGACCGGCTGCGACTTCGGTTGACTACCTCGAGGTCGACGCGGGCCGGTTCGCCGGCCGGCACCAGCGGGGGCGTGAGTTGGCGGACGACCGAGAGTCGGCTTGGTCGAAGTTGACGGACCAGCACGGCCATGGCCACCGCTGTGACCGCTGCGATCCCGACGACGAGGAACTCGATCGCACCGAATAACCGACCGGACACCACGAAGAGGACTCCGGCGACCGACAGCCCCCAGCCGGTGCGGGTCGGCATGTCAGCCCTTGCCGGGGCGGGGGACGGGAACGCCGTCGAGAATCTCCGTAACGATGTCGATCGGTCGCGCGCCTCGCATGCGACTCTCGGGTGTGACGAGTAGCCGATGGGGGATGACGTACCGGGCGAGCTTTTTGACATCGTCGGGCGTGGCGTACGCACGGCCCTCGGCTGCGGCGTGGGCCCGAACGATTCGTTGCAGCGCCAGCACACCGCGGGGTGACATGCCGAGTGACAATGTGGGGTGGCGACGGGTGGCGTCAGCGAGGTCGAGGAGGTAGCGCTGCAGCGCTGGAGCCAGGTAGACGCGTTCGAGCGAACTCGACATGGCGTTGATCTGGGCTGAGGTCAGTACCGGGGCGAGGTGGTCGGCGGGCTCACGGGTATCGCCGTGCGATTCGAGGATCTCCAACTCGGCGGCGCGATCGGGGTAGCCGATCTCGAGACGCATCAAGAACCGGTCGAGTTGGGCTTCGGGCAGGGCGTAGGTGCCTTCGTGCTCGATCGGGTTCTGCGTGGCGATCACCATGAAGGGCGAAGCCAACTGGTGCGTGACACCGTCGGACGTGACCTGCCGCTCGGCCATGGACTCAAGGAGGGCGGATTGGGTCTTCGGCGATGCCCGGTTGATTTCGTCGGCTAGCAACACGTTGCTGAACACCGGACCAGGTCGGAACTCGAAGGTGTCGGATCCTCGGTTCCAGACACTCACTCCGGTGACGTCGGTCGGGAGGAGGTCGGGGGTGAACTGCACTCGACCGAAGCGGCCGTCGACGCTGCGAGCCAGTGCTTTGCCCAGGCTGGTCTTGCCGACACCGGGGACGTCCTCGACCAAGACGTGGCCGTCGGCGATCAGGGCCAACGCCATGAGGTGGATCACGGTGCTCTTGCCCTTGATCACCGTGGCGATGTTGGCGGTGAGCGAGGAGAAGTCGACGGCGAAGTTCGCGCTTGCTCCGTACGAGCCTTCGGTGTCGGGTTCACCTGCCGGTTGATCGGTTGTCGTCACGCGGCCTCCACCATCGGTACTGCCGAGTCAGCGTAGAGCGTCTGACGTTTCTCTGGCGTTCGGCCTACGGTCCGTGGGGGCCGATCGGATGCGGCTCTACGATGCCGTTCGTGGAGCACGTCCTGGCGGTCGATATCGGTGGCACGAAGATCGAGGTCGGCATCGTCGGTGTGGACGGGACGATCGTCGATCGACGGCGTGCCCCATCGACGGATGTCACTGACGCCGAGGCACTGTTCGTTCGACTGACGGAACTCATCGACGAGATCGCAGTGCATCCCTCGATGCCGTCCGTGCATGTCTGCGGCGTGGGTTGCGGAGGCCCCATGCGGCAAGCCGGCGAGGCGGTGTCCCCGATCAACATTCCCGTATGGCGAGACTTTCCGCTTCGCTCCCGACTCGCTGAGCACACCGGCCTGGCCGTGCACGTCGACAACGACGCGAAGGCGCTTGCGCTCGGTGAGGCATGGAAGGGCAGGGCCCGCGGCGTGGCGAACTTCATCGGCATGGTCGTATCGACCGGCGTCGGTGGCGGCATCGTCCTCGACGGCCGACTGCTCGACGGCAACGCCGGCAACGCCGGCCACATCGGTCATGTCGTGGTCGAACCCGAGGGCACCGACCTCGACACCCATGTGCAGGGCGTGTTGGAGGCCGAGGTCAGCGGCACCGGTATCGCCGCCCGCACGGGTCGTCCCGCCGAAGCGGCCGACGAAGTCGAACGCATCCGGGCCGGCAGGCTCGTCGGCCGAGCCGTTGGTTCGATTGCCAATTTGCTCGATCTGCGGCTCGCGGTGGTGGCCGGTTCGGTCGCCTTGGGGTTCGGTGACACGTTCTTCGCTGCTGCCCAAGTCGAGATCGACAGGGTGGCCGATCTGCAACACTCGAAGGGCACGATCATTGCACCGGCCGAACTCGGCGCCGACGGTCCGCTGATCGGTGCTGCCGCGGTAGGGCTCCGCGGTGAGGGTCACGACGTGGGGGTTCGATGAATCCGATCAAGACGATGATGGTGGCGATTCGGGTTCTGGCCGTGCGCCCGTGGCTGTGGCTGACGGCGCTGCGCCAGCTTCGCAACTTCGCCCCCGATGGCTGGTGGCGGAGAGCGCCGTTCCTCCCTATCCCTGATCGAGCACTCCTCGAGTTCCGGGGCACCACCCAGTACGGCGACCCGAACCATGCCGCTGACGCCGACGATCTGCTTGCTTGGCTTGAGTGGTGTCGCGCTGAAGCGCGCCGGGTGGCGTGACCGGTCGGTTCCGCGTCGAGCACGTCAACGCTGACGCCGCCACGCTTCACGAGTTCCGTCCACCCGAGACGCCCCACCCGACGCTTGTCGTCGGTGAGGTCACGGCACCGGCCCTCGTGCTTGGTTCGACCCAACCCGACACCCATGCCGATCCGGCCAGGGCCGTTTCCGGCGGGTACGAGATTGTCCGACGTCGGAGCGGGGGAGGTTCGGTGTGGCTCGCTCCTGGCGCTCAAGTGTGGGTCGATGTGTGGCTTCCCGCCGGTGACCCGTGGTGGGACGCCGATGTCGCCCGAGTCGCAGTGCCGGTCGGCGAGGCGTGGCGCTCAGCGCTCGAGGTTGTCGGTCTCGGTGACGGCTTCCACGTTCACCACGGTGGGGTCGAGTCCCGGCCGTGGTCGACGCTCGTCTGCTTCGCCGGCATCGGTCCGGGCGAGGTCCTCGACGGTGATGGGCGGAAGTGGGTCGGTATCAGCCAGCGCCGGACCCGCGACTGGATTCGGCTGCAGACGATGGCCCATCGCCGGTGGTCACCCGCCGACGCCGTCGATGGCCTCCTCGGCCATGAGGGACCCGATGCCGTCCTCGCCGACGCTGTCGGGGAGATCCACGGTGCTGACGTGCTTGCTGCGTTGATTCTCGCGCTGGGCTGATCTCGGGCGACACCGGGCCGGCGGGATCGTTGGCGGGGGAGCGGAGGACAACGTGTCGCGCTCGAAAACGGGGCTGAGCCCTCCCTTTTCGGCCCGAACAGGCGTTCGGGCCGATATTTCGTGGAGGAAAGGCTTGCGAGATGGAGGGAAAGGGAGTACTATGGAGCGAGATGGAGGACAAGGGGGATTCCAGGGGCGACCAGGAGCCCATGGGAGATCCCGAGTCCGAGCGTCAACCGACGCACCAGGACGCAGCCGATTCACACACCGAGAGGGGGAAGACCGATGGCCCGGTTCGTGGGCAACTTCGAGCACACGCTCGACGAGAAGGGTCGACTCATCCTTCCCTCGGCCTTCCGCCCGAAGCTGGCCGAGGGGGCCTTCATCACCCCGCTCGACCATTGCCTGGCGATCCTTCCGGCCGAGGAGTTCGACCGGATGGCGGATCGTCTGGAGTCGCAGGTTGCTGCCGGCGGCGTCGACGTGAACGCACTCCGACACTTCGCCTCCCAGGCCGACGAGGTCACGCCCGACTCGCAGGGGCGGGTGCGACTGCTTCCGCATCTGCGGGAACTCGGCGGGCTCGACCGCAACGTGATCGTGACCGGCGCGCTCCGGCGCATCGAGATTTGGTCACCGGAGCGCTGGAACCAGCTCGGTACCGCTGGTGCCGAGTCGCTGACTTCGGCCATCGAACGTGGTCACGGCCTCGGATGAGGCCTGACGCTGACATCTGATCTTCCCCCACATCCACGACGACGACACGAAAGGACCCGACCCACAACCCCAGCGATCTCGACCATCTGCAGTCTTCCGATCAGCAAATGGAAGACCCGTACTCCGCCCGCTTGCCATTAGGACGACCGGGGAGACATCCCGGCGTGCGCCGCGGATCGGGAGACTGCAGACGGCCGAGGTCGCCGGCACCACAGGTGGGTCGTTGCAATGGCCGAACACGACACCCCAACGGAAGAAAGCGGAGCGCACGGCGATGCGACCGGATTCGCCCACGTGTCGGTCATGCGTGACGAGATCGTCGAGGTTCTCTCCGAGGTGCCGGACGGCATCGTCGTCGACGCCACGCTCGGCGGAGCCGGCCATGCCGCTGCGTTGTTGGCAGCAAACGACGGCATCTCGATCCTCGGTCTCGATCGCGACGAGATGGCCCTGGCCGCCGCCGGCGCTCGACTCGCTGCACACGGCGATCGGGTCGCGGTCCGCCACACTCGCTTCGACGGTCTCGCTGCGGCGGTGCAGTCGCTCGGCGCCGAACGGTTGTCGGGCGCACTGTTCGACCTCGGCGTGAGTTCGCCACAGCTCGACCTCGCCGACCGAGGTTTCAGCTTCCGCAACGACGGGCCGCTCGACATGCGGATGGATCGCAGCCGAGGTCGCACCGCCGCCGATCTCGTCAACACCATTGACGAACGGACCCTCGCAGGGATCCTCCAGCGCAACGGCGACGAGCGCCACGCCCGTCGCATCGCCCGTGCGATCATCGCCGCCCGCCCGATCTCCACGACGGGTGAGCTGGCCGAGATCGTGCGCGATGCCGTTCCCGCCGCAGCTCGCCGCCACGCCGGCCATCCGGCCCGCAAGACCTTTCAGGCGATCCGCATCGAAATCAACGACGAGATCTCCATGCTCGAAGGTGCGCTCACCCAAGCCCTGGATCTGCTCGCCCCGCACGGCCGGTGCGCCGTGTTGAGCTATCACTCTGGCGAGGACCGCATTGTTAAGCACGTCTTCCGCGACGCCGCCGGCGAGGCCCCGCGGCCTCGACCCGATCTCCCTCCGCCACCCGGTCACGAAGCGTCGGTTTCGTTGCTGTGGCGCGGCGCTCGGCGTCCGAGTGACGCCGAGGTCGAGCGCAACCCCCGTGCGGAAGCAGCCCGCTTCCGCGCGGTCGAGAAGCTCGGGGCGGTCGCCTGATGGTCGCCACCCAGCCTGTCCGCCGCCCTGCAGCACGTCCCGCCCGCTCGTCGCAGCCGCGGCCAGCGAATCTTCGTGTCGTCCGCCCGGATCATCGAATCCGAGTCGTCGGCATGCTCGGTACCTCGGTCGTCGTGGCCCTCTTCGCCGTCTTGTTCGTTGTCGCCGCCCTCCACGCCGTGCTCGTGCAAACTCAGGCCCAAATCGATGCCCAGCGTGCCGCTAACGCCGCCGTGCAGGCTGAACTCGCCGCCGTCACTGCCGATCTGGCTCGTGTCGATTCGCCGGAGGGTCTCGAGCAGTGGGCGATCGATGCTGGGTTGGTGCTGGCACCCGAGGTCGTGATCCTCTCACCGGTCGCGCCGGGCTCACTGGCCCCGC
>PABW01000051.1 GCA_002699625.1 Acidimicrobiaceae bacterium | reverse complement strand
ATCAGGTTCGCCGATGCATGGCGTGGGATGGCCGTCTGCTGATCGTGGGGTTCGTGGGCGGCATCGCCCAGGCGCCCACCAACCACGCGTTGTTGAAGAACTACTCGATCGTCGGTGTGCACTGGGGGGCATCGCTGATGCGCGACCCAGACAGTGCCAAGCGTCAGATGGCTGCCGTCTTCGAGTTGGCCGACGAAGGCATGGTGGCGCCGCCCGTCGAGTCGGTGCGCCCATTCGAGGAGGCTGCGGCCGTGATTCAGGCGATCGCAGATCGTCAGGTCACCGGCAAGGCGGTGGTCACGATTTGAGGNCCGCNGAGNGTCGAGACCGTCGGTGTCNGCNTTCNGANTGAATCGTTAGNCAATCTGNCCNAACCGCTAGANCCTCTAACGAGGGGANGCTANGATCTCGTNATTCGNGGGGGGCAGGAATGGANTTTCGCAAGGCTTCACAGGCGCACGTCGTGCCGCACTTCACCAAGGGGGCGGCCTGGAACGCCGACGACCTCATCGTGATGGATCACGCCGAAGGNTGTTATGTCACCGATTCCGAGGGCAAGCGCTACCTCGACGGTCTCGCCGGGCTCTTCTGCACGAACCTCGGCCACGGCCGNAGTGANCTTGCCGCNGAGGCGAGCAAGCAGATGGAGCGCATGGCNTTCTANCCGAACTGGGGCTTCACNCACGAGCCGGTGAGNAAGGCGGCGNCGATGATCGCCGACGTCGCTCCCGGNGACCTCGAGGACGTCTTCTTCGTGTCGTCGGGTTCCGAAGCCGTCGANTCNGCNCTCAAGTTCGCCCGCAACTANCACGTCGCNCGTGGCGACGANGGCCGNTACAAGGTCATCTCTCGAGAATGGAGCTACCACGGCACCACCATCGCCGCCCTTGCGGTCACCGGCGTGCCGAAGTTCCGCANGCACTTCNTGCCGATGCTGTGGGACGGCCCACGCCANGTCCGCAACACCCACGGCGACACNGCCGACGCTCTNGCGAGCGCCAAGGCCATCGAGGACATGATCCTCGCCGAGGGGCCCGAAACCGTTGCCTTGGTCATCGCTGAGCCGGTCCAGAACGGNCGTGGCTGCCTCGTACCGCCGGACGGCTACTGGCAGGAACTCCGCCGCATCTGCGACAAATACGGCGTGCTGCTGTGNGCTGACGANGTCATCTGTTCGTTNGGTCGCCTCGGTCACTTCTTCGGCAGCGAACGCTTCGGGGTNGTCCCCGACATGATCACCTTCGCCAAAGGGGTCACGAGTGCCTATCTNCCGCTCGGTGGGGTCGTCGTGCGNCGNCCGCTCCTCGAGCACATCTGGGAGTCCGAGGTCGGCCTGTTCAACCACGGCTCGACCTTCGGTGGTCANCCTGTCGCTACCGCCGTTGCCGTGGCGAACATCCAGGCGATGCATGACGAGCAGATCATGCAGCACGTCCGATCCCATGAGGACACGATGCGGGCCGGATTCGAGTCACTCGTCGAACGCCACGACATCGTGCGCGAGGTNCGTGGCACNGGGTACTTCTACGCCCTCGAGTTGATGGCGAGCCGCGAACGCGGCCTGGANCTCAGCGAACCCGACGCCCTCGCCCTCCANCAGGGCGTTTTGTTGTCGATGTGCAAGGAGGCGGGCCTGTTGATCCGCCCCGACGATCGTGGCGCGACGATGCTGGTCTTCTCGCCCCCGCTCATCGCCGACGAGGCCGTGATCGCCGACATGCANGCCAAGGCCGACCAGGTNCTCACGCGCGCCGCCGCCTGGCTNGCNGGCGACCGCTGANTCGAGCCGTGGGCNTCCTCGACGACTGGTACGAACGGGCGGCNGCTNCGCCGCGCCGNATCGTGCTCGCCGACGACGANCCNCGCGCGCNCGAGGCCGCNNCNCGGCTGCGCAATGACGGCCTNGCCGAACCCGTCGTGATCGGGCGCGACCTNGCNTCCNTGGCCGATGCTGCGCACCCCGAGGCCGACGAACTGGTNGCGNNACTCGCCGCNGTCACCGATGGGCCATGGGCNGGNCGNCCGCTCGACATCGANGACCCGCTNACCATCGCNNCCGCNCTGGTGAAGAGCGGTTGGGCCGACGGNGCNGTNGCCGGGGCCACCCGTCCGACCGGCGATGTCATCCGNGCNGGNATCCGGGTGCTCGACGTTGCGCCCGANGTCTCGGTCGTGAGNAGTTCGTTCTTNTTCGTNCTGCCCGANGGCCGCCCGCTCGTCTATGGCGACTGCGGNGTGCTGCCCGACCCGACNNCTGACCAACTCGCGGCNGTGGCGATCTCGTCNGCGGCGACNTTTGCNCNGTTGGCGGGGGAGGAGCCGGCNGTGGCGATGTTGTCGTTNTCGTCGAAGGGCAGCGCCACCCACCCNCGGGTCGACAAGGTCNTNGAGGCGACCGCACGNGTTCGTCACCTCGCACCCGATCTCGCCGTCGACGGNGAGTTGCAGTTCGACGCAGCNTTCGTCCCCGCNGTGGCCGAGACNAAAGCCCCNGGGTCGCCGGTTGCCGGNCGGGCGAANGTGTTCGTGTTCCCCGACCTCGACAGCGGNAACCTCGCCTACAAGATCACCGAACGCCTCGGNGGCGCACAGGCGTTCGGNCCNCTGCTCCANGGGCTCGACGGGGTGCTGCACGANCTCAGCCGTGGCTGCTGTGCCGACGACATCGTGAACGTTGCGGTCATCAGCGCGCTCCAGGCCGGAGCCGCCGCATGAGCCGCNCCACCCTCGACCCGACACAGGTCATCGACGAGGCGGCCCGCCTCGCGGACNCCGAAGGACTCGATGCNCTCACGCTCACTCGGGTCGCCGATGCGCTCGGCGTGCAGCANCCGGCGCTCTANCGNCATNTCGACGGCTACGACGACNTGATTCGCAGCCTNGGTCTGCGGGGTCGGGANCTCCTCGCCGAACGCCTCAGTGAGGCGGCTCAGGGCGTCGCTGGNGANGATGCGGTTCGCGCACTNGGNGATGCNTGGCGNTCCGTNGTCCGTGATGCCCCTGGGCTCTATGCCGCCACCGACCGCTACCCATGCGCCGGCGACGACGAACTGGAGGCGGCNGTCGAACGCGTCGTCAANGTGATCGCTCGNTCGCTCNNCGGCTTCGATCTCGACGANGCCCANCGCATCCACGTGGCTCGAGCACTCCGGAGTGCGTTCCACGGCTTCGCCCACCTNGAGTCGGGCGACGGCCACCCCCATCCACACGATCTCGAGGTCTCGTTCGCCGGCCTCGTCGACCTNNTGATGGCGGGTATTCGCCATCTTGAACGAACAGGAGAATCCCGATGACCCGCATGACTCCNTCGGAGGCCTTCGTCGAGACGATGGTCGCCAACGGCGTGACCACCACGTTCGGCATNATGGGCAGNGCGTTCATGGATGCCATGGACATCTTCGCCCCGGCCGGNATCGAACTCGTGCCGGTGGTGCACGAGCAAGGCGCGGCCCACATGGCCGACGGGTANGCCCGNGTCAGNGGCAAGCACGGTGTGGTGATCGGCCAGAACGGNCCCGGCATCTCCAACTGTGTCACNGCGGTCGCAGCAGCGTTNTGGGCNCACAGCCCNGTCGTGATGATCACCCCGGAGACCGGCACCATGGGGCAGGGCCTGGGNGGNTTCCAGGAGGCCAACCAGCTGCCCATGTTCCAGGAGTTCGTNAAGTACCANGGGCACATCGCCAACGANAACCGGATGGCGGAGATCACCGCTCGCTGCTTNGACCGGGCGATGTCGGAGATCGGGCCGACCCAGCTCAACATCCCGCGCGANCGCTTCTACGGTGACATCGANGTCGAGATTCCNGCGCCGATGNTNCTCGACCGNGGTGCGGGCGGCAAGGCCAGCCTCGATGCCGCNGCCGACATGCTCGCCGAGGCCGAGTTNCCCGTCATCGTCAGCGGNGGTGGNGTGGTGATGGGCGATGCGATGGCCGAAGCCGTCGCCCTCGCCGANCGTCTCGGGGCGCCGGTGGTCAACAGCTANCTNCACAACGACTCGTTCCCGGCNAGCCATCCGCAGTGGTGCGGGCCGCTGGGCTATCAGGGCTCGAAGGCGGCGATGAAGCTCATCGCGAAGGCCGATGTCGTGCTCGCGCTCGGCACCCGGCTNGGCCCGTTCGGAACCCTGCCGCAGCACGACATGGACTANTGGCCCAAGGACGCCAAGATCATTCAGGTCGACGCCGACCACAAGATGCTCGGTCTCGTGAAGCCGATCTCNGTCGGNATCCACGGCGATGCCGGTGCCGCCGCCGAAGCGCTNCTNGAGCGNCTCGACGGCCGNANCCTCGTCTGCGACGCAACGCGCGACACCCGNGCCGCCNCCACTGCCGAGGAGAAGGCGGCCTGGGAAGCCGAACTCGACGAGTGGACCCACGAAAAAGACGACTTCTCGATGNACATGATCGCNGAGGCCGANGCCGAGGAAGNCAGCTGGCTGCANCCTCGCCAGGTNCTCCGTGANCTGGAGAAGGCGATGCCGGCCCGGGCGATGGTCTCGACCGACATCGGCAACATCAACTCGGTCGCCAACAGCTATCTGCGCTTCGAGGAACCGCGGTCGTTCTTCGCCCCGATGAGCTGGGGCAACTGTGGTTATGCNCTGCCCACCATCATNGGCGCCAAGAANGCCGCCCCGGACCGTCCGGCGATCTCCTACGCCGGCGACGGNGCCTGGGCGATGAGCATGAGTGAGCTCATGACCGCCGTCCGCCACGACATNCCGGTCACCTCGATCGTGTTCCACAACCGTCAGTGGGGGGCGGAGAAGAAGAACCAGGTCGACTTCTACNGTCGTCGTTTCGTCGCNGGNGAACTCGAGGGNGGCGAGAACTACAGCGAGATCGCCAAGGCGATGNGGGNNGAGGGNGTNCGGGTCGACGANCTCGACCAGGTCGGCCCGGCGCTCACCGCCGCGGTCGACGCCCAGATGAACGAGGGGAAGACCACAGTCATCGAGATCATGTGCACCAAGGAGCTCGGCGATCCGTTCCGCAAGGACGCGCTGAAGACCCCGACCCGCTACCTCGACAAGTACAAGGACTATGTCTGACCTTCGAGGCATCGTCTCGAGGCGTCTGCGCAGGCTGTTCCGATGAGCGCTCCACCGCTGGTTGCTGATCAACCGATCGACGTCGAGGTGACCTTCGGCTTCGCCTCGAATCTGCCGGTGCTCGGCTTTGCCGAGCCCACCGAGCACGTCCCCGAGATCGACCCGGCCTACCGGTTCGATCCCGCCGTCACCAAGGCGCTCCTGGCCGGGTTCGTGCACAACCGGCGTGTGCTCGTCCAGGGCGCTCACGGCACCGGCAAGTCCACGCACATCGAGCAGATCGCAGCTCGCCTCAATTGGCCTCTGGTGCGCGTCAACCTCGACGGACACATCACCAGGCTCGACCTGGTCGGCCGCGACGTCGTCGTCGTGCGCGACGGTCTGCAGGTCACCGAGTTCCGGGAAGGCATCGTGCCCTGGTCGCTCCAACGTCCGGTTGCGTTGGTCTTCGACGAACTTGACGCCGGTCGGCCGGACGTCATGTTCGTCATCCAACGGATGCTCGAGCGTGGTGGCTCGTTCACCCTGCTCGATCAGAACGGGGTGCTGTCCGCCCACCCGGGATTCCGGATCTTCGCCACCGCCAACACGGTCGGACTCGGCAACCTGAGTGGGTTGTATCACGGCACTCAGTTGCTGAATCAGGCGCAGGTCGATCGATGGGACATCGTCGCCCGACTCGACTACCTGAGTCCCAATGCCGAGGTTGGCATCGTCTCGGCCCGCGTGCCGAGCGCCGACGCCGGCACCCTCGGCGGCATGGTCGCCGTCGCCGGGATGACCCGGGTCGGTTTCGCCGCCGGCGATCTCTCCACGGTGATGTCGCCGCGCACCGTCATCAGCTGGGCCGAAAACGTGGAGATCTTCGGTGACATCGTCGAGGCCTTCGAGCTGGCATTCGGCAACACCTGCGATCCGGCCGAACGTCCGATCCTGGCGGAGTATCTGCAGCGGGCGATGGGCCTTGCATTGCCCGAACTCACCTGATGGGTCCGGGTGAGGATCTGAACACCACGGTCCGTCGTCGCCGGGCCGAGCGGCGTGGCGCGGCGATCGTGCGAGCGGTCGGGGGCCGACCTGACGCCGAGCTGCGGGGCGGCACCCTTCGCCTCGGTCAGCGTCGAGTGGGGCTTGCCTCGCCGCATCTCGCCGCCGACCTTGGCGAGGTCTCGCCGGCCCGCGCTCGAGGCGTGGCCGACTCCCTGGGACTGTTGGTGTGCCACAGCGATCTCGATCTCCATCGCGAACTCGCGCCGAGCGAGCCGCTTGAACGGGTGGTATTCGACCTACTCGAGCAACTGCGGTGCGAATCACTGCGGCCGACGGCGTGGGTCGGCATGGAACACAACCTCGACGCCGCCTTTGGTGAGTGGTCCGAGCAGTGCCTCGGCGAGCGCATCGCCGAGTCCGGCGTCGGTCTGCTCGTCTTCACGGTCACCCACATGGCTCGAACCCGCCTGGTCCGTTCGCTCACGACCGAGGTGATCGACGAGGTGACCGAGGGACAGCGCTTCACCCTGGCCCCCCTGATCGGTGAGGACCTGGTTGCGCTCCGGGCCAACCGGCACGATCAGCGCGCCTTCGCGTTCCACGCCCGGGCGATCGCCGAGGCGGTTGCACTCGTGGCCGGAGACGCCAACCTCGCCGCGGCAGGCGAGGGCGTCGACCGTTCGACGCTGCTGCTTTCGGGATGGGACGAGGACGAAGATGGCGCTGGCCTCACGGGCGTGCTCGGTGCAACGTCTGCCCGCGTTGCCGACCTCGACCGACTCGGCGACTACCAGGTCTTCACTCGTGCCTTCGACCGTGAGGTCGGAGGCGATGCGCTCGTCGCCCCGAACCGACTGCCGGGATTGCGAGCCGAACTCGACCGGCACCGGAAGGCGCAGGCGGTGAGTGCCGCCCGTGTCGCCCAACGGCTGATCCGAGCGCTCGCTCGTCCGGCCGAGGACGGCTGGACCTTTGCCGAGGACGACGGTGAACTGGATCCGGCCCGCCTGGCCATGATCATCACCGATCCCGTCGAGCATCGGGTCTTCCGGCAGCGCCGTCTCCGCCCGCTCGCCGACGTCGCTGTGACCTTCCTCGTCGACACGTCGGGATCGATGAAGCAGCAGCGTTACGAGGCGGCGGCCGTGCTCGTCGACACGTTCGCTCAGGCGCTTGATCTCGCAGGCGCATCGGTCGAGGTGCTGGGATTTACCACGCGGAGCTGGGCCGGCGGGAACGCGGCGAAGGCGTGGAAGAAGGCCGGTGCCCCGTCGTCACCAGGTCGAGTCGCCGAAATTGAGCACATCGTGCACAAGGACGCAGCGACGTCGTGGCGGCGAGCCCGCCGTTCGATTGCCGCCATGCTCGACATCCACCACTACCGCGAAGGAGTCGACGGTGAGGCACTCGTGTGGGCCTACCGGCGGTTGGCGGCGATCGAGGCGAGTCGGCGATTGCTCGTGTTGGTGAGCGATGGTGCGCCGATGGAGACGGCGACGTCGGGTGTGAACCGGTTGGGCTTTCTCGACGACCATCTGGCGGCCGTCGCTGCTGCACTCGACGCCCGACACGATGTCGAGGTTGGGGCCCTGACGCTTGACGCTGATCTATCGGGCGTCTTTTGTCGATCCCGGTCGATCGATCTCGACGGCACGCTCAGCCTGGGGCACTACGAGGTGCTGGCCGATCTCTTCGGCTGACGCAGCGAGACTGTGACCTAGGTTGCTCGCTCGGCGAGCACCCGCTCTTTGGAGGGAACTCGCAGCGTGATGTAGGTGATCCCGATCGCGCCGGCAGCGAGGATCGCCGAGCGCAGCACGCTGCTGTCGGCCAGCCAGGTGCTCCCGCCGGCGAACAGCACGATCATCGCCGTGGCGAGGAACTTCGCCCGACGGGGCATGCCGAGTCCGTTGCGATGGTCGTGCACCATCGGGCCGATCCGGGGCAACCCGAGTACCCAGGCNTCGAGTCGAGGACTCGACTTCGAGAACGCCCACGCCGCGATGATGAAGAACACCGTCGTCGGGAGNCCGGGAACGATGACGCCGATGCCNCCGAGCGCAACCGCCAGCACACCGACGATNCACCANGCGCCTCGGGCGATCCGGCTTNTCGCAGGCGCCANGGGAGGCNTCNGAGGNGTCGANTCNGNCATNNNNCATTCTGNCGCATGGCCGAGCCATTCGAGACGGCGGGGTTAGCCTCNGGNCATGTTCATCAATGGGCAGTGGGTCGACGCCATCGACGGNGGCACGTTCGCCGTCACCAATCCCGCCACCGGCGANGTCATCGGGAGCNTGCCTGACGGCGGCGCNGCCGACGCNACCGCNGCGATCGATGCGGCTCACGCGGCCCAGCCCGACTGGGGGGCCACCACCNCCTACAGCCGGGCCGACCTGCTGATGGGGGCCTGGCGCTTGATGGGNGAGCGAGCCACCGAACTCGCTGCGCTCATGACCGAGGAGCAGGGCAAGCCACTCAAGGCGAGNCGNGCCGAGGTCACCTACGGTGCCGATTTCCTGCGCTGGTTCGCNGAGGAGGCNCGGCGCATCACCGGCGAGTGGTTGCCGTCGGGTCGTGCCGATCAGCGNTTCCTGTCGGTGAAGACNCCGGTCGGNGTGGTNGCNGCNGTCACGCCGTGGAACTACCCGATGTCGATGCTCACCCGGAAGATGGGGCCGGCGTTGGCCGCCGGNTGCACCCTCGTGTTGAAACCNGCCGAAGCGACCCCGCTGTGTGCCAANGCGATCTTCGACTGCTTCATNGATGCCGGGGTGCCCGACGGCGTGATCAATATGGTCACCGCCTCGAATCCGGCACCGATCGGCGANGTCTTNACCAGCGACNCNCGGGTCAAGAAGCTGACGTTCACCGGNTCCACGGCAGTGGGTCGCGTGCTNGCNGCCAAGGCCGGNGCCAACCTGCAGCGGGTCTCGGTCGANCTCGGCGGTCACGCCCCGTTCATCGTNTANCCCGACGCCGATCCGGTTCACGCGGCGAAGGGCGCGGCNGCGCTGAAGTTCCTCAACTCCGGGCAGGCGTGCATCAGTCCCAACCGGCTCTANGTGCACCGTGATCANGCCGATGCGTTCATCGAGACGATGGTGCCGCGNGTCGCCAAGGTGAAAGCGGGTATCGGCACGGCCGANGGTGTNGGGGTGGGGCCGCTCGTCAANGAGGCAGCGGTGGCCAAGGTCGCAGCCCAGGTCGACGACGCTCGCGCCAAGGGNGCCGAGGTGCCGGTCGGTGGTGTGCGGCTCACCGACGANGGCCTCGATGCCGGNCACTTCTATGCNCCNACCGTCGTCACCGGCGTCACNGACGACATGACGATCTACCGCGAGGAGACNTTCGGGCCGGTTGCGCCGATCATCGTGTACGACGATGTCGATCAGGTCATCGATCTCGCCAACGACACCAACTACGGCCTCGCNGCCTACGTGTACACCAANGATCTCTCCACGGCGATCCGTGCGATGGAAGGNCTGCGGTTCGGCATCATCGGGATCAACGATGTCAACCCGACGTCGGCGGCNGCNCCGTTCGGNGGCATGAACGACTCCGGNCTGGGTCGTGAGGGTGGCCGAGAGGGCATCGCCGAGTATCTCGAGACCAAGCTCGCCGGTATCGCGCTGTAAGTCCGTTCGCGTCGTATGCAAATCGTTGCATAAANATTCGACNGNCCGTAGAGTTCTNNCCATGCACCAGGTCGCCATCATCGGCGCGTCCGGCTTCACGGGCGCAGAACTGTTNCGCATCTGCGCGTNGCATCCCGAACTNANNGTCGTNGCNGCNACCGGCAACACCGANGCCGGGAACCGGNTCGCCGACCTGTACCCCTCGCTCGCCGCCGCCTACGGCGANATGACCTTCGCNGNNAACGACGTATCGGTCATCGCCGATGCCGATCTCGTCTTCCTCGGTCTGCCCCACGGTGCCAGCCANTCGATGGTTCCCGATCTCCGGGGCANNGTGAAGCACGTGGTCGACCTCGCCGCCGATTTCCGACTCGACGACCCNGGTCTGTACCCGACCTGGTACGGCGAAGCNCACGCTGCCCCCGAACTGCTCGACGACTTCGTCTTCGGCCTGCCCGAGTTCTTNCGGAGCGATCTCGCCNGNGCCGAANTGATCGCNGCNCCCGGCTGCTACGTCACCACCTCCTCGCTCGCCCTCGGNCCACTCGTGAAGGCGGGCCTGATCGAGNCCACCGGCATCGTCGTCGANGCNGCCAGCGGCGTGAGTGGCGCCGGTCGGCCNCCGAAGCCCAACACCACCTTCTGTGCNGTCGACGAGGACTTCACCGCCTACGGNCTGCTGAATCACCGGCACACGCCCGAGATCGAGATGGCGATCGGCCGNCANGCCGGCACCGATGTCCAGGTGCTNTTCACCCCGCATCTCGCCCCGATGAACCGAGGCATCCTGGCCACCTGTTACGCCCGGCCGNCCGGNTCGATCAGCACCGACGATGNCATGGCNTGCCTGCACGCCGCCTACGACGACGANCCGTTCGTCGTCGTNAGNGAACGCTCGCCNTCNACCAAGGCCACGCTCGGCTCGAACAGCTGCCANNTCACCGCCCGGGTCGACGAGCGCACCGGCTGGCTGATCGTGATCGCNGCGCTCGACAACCTCGTCAAGGGGGCGTCGGGGCAGGCGGTGCAGTGTGCCAACCTCGCCCTCGGTCTGCCCGAAACCACCGGCCTCACGGTCGCCGGCATGTACCCGTAAGGAGCGGCAATGTCCGACACCGTGTCTCCGCTCGCNCCTCAGTCGTTCCCGCAACTCCCGCCNCTTGCCGGGGTCGCGCTCGGCACCCTNGCGGCCGGCNTGCGCTACCAGGGCCGCNACGACCTCTTCGTCGCCGAACTCGCAGAGGGCACGTCGGTNGCCGGGGTGTTCACCCGGTCGCTGTGCCCGTCNGCGCCGGTCGACTGGTGCAAGCAGCTCCTCGACTCGGGCNCACGCACTGCCCGNGCGGTCGTGTGCAACNCNGGCAACGCCAACGCCTTCACGGGTTCGGCAGGGGAGACCAGCGTTCAGGTCACGGTCGAGACNCTCGCCGACCAACTCGGCGTGCTGCCGGANGAGATCTTCGTNGCCTCCACCGGCGTGATCGGN
Organism: Acidimicrobiaceae bacterium; assembly: GCA_002699625.1. Lineage (GTDB taxonomy): Bacteria > Actinomycetota > Acidimicrobiia > Acidimicrobiales > Aldehydirespiratoraceae > UBA11606. The sequence continues at coordinate 6,595 of PABW01000051.1, read as the reverse complement.
GAGCCGATGCCCGACGATCTTCTTCGTTCNAGCCTNCCTGNCCTCGCCGGTGCCGTCGGTGCCGCCTCCCCGGAGGCATGGGCGGCGTCGGCCGATGCCATCCGCACCACCGACACCTTCGCCAAGGGNTCGGCTCGCCGGATCGACGGCGGTGNGAGCCATGTCGTCGGCATCGCCAANGGCAGCGGNATGATCGCCCCCGACATGGCGACGATGCTCGCCTTCGTCTTCACCGACCTGCCCGTCGAGCCGACGCTGCTCCAGCAGTGTCTCTCGACNTCGGTCGAGCNCAGCTTCAACCGCATCACGGTCGATTCCGATACGTCGACGAGCGANACGGTGCTGCTCTTCGCCACNGGCGAGCAGATCGATGACGAACTCGCCGACCCGGACGANCCGAAGCTGGCGGCGTTCCANCAGGCNCTCGACGCCGTGCTGCTCGACCTCGCCCAACAGATCGTCCGTGACGGCGANGGCGCCACCAAGTTCGTGGAGGTCACGGTCACCGGCGCCGCCGACGACCANGCGGCAAAGGCCATTGCACTCGCCATCGNNAANTCGCCNCTGGTGAAGACGGCACTTGCCGCCGAGGANGCCAACTGGGGTCGTCTCGTCATGGCGGTCGGCAAGTCCGGCCAGGCCGCTGACCGCGACAAGATCGCGATCTGGATCGGCGATGAACAGGTCACGGCCGACGGCACGGTCCTCGCCTCCTACTCCGAGGAACGGGCCACCGAACACCTCCGNACNCCCGAGNTCGAGATCCGGGTCGATGTCGGCNTCGGTGANGGCGACGCCACGATCTGGACCTGCGATCTCACCCACGGCTACATCGACATCAANGCGGGGTACCGCTCATGACCGACAACCTCTCCGACCGGGGCTTCTCGCCCGAACNGCGNGCCGACGCGCTNGTNGAGGCCCTGCCCTACATCCAGCGNTTCCGCGANGCNGTCGTCGTCGTGAAATTCGGNGGGAANGCCATGGTGGACCCGGCGCTGTCCCAGACGTTTGCAGAGGACATCGTCCTGCTTCGCTCCGTCGGCCTGAAACCCGTCGTGGTGCACGGCGGCGGTCCGCAGATCGGCGAGCTTCTCGCTCGGCTCGGCAAGGAGACGGCGTTCGTCGACGGCTTGCGGGTCACCGACGCCGAGACCCTCGACGTCGCCCGCATGGTGCTGGTCGGCAAGGTCGGCCGTGACATCGTCGGCTCGATCAATGTCCACGGTGCCTACGCCGTGGGCCTCTCCGGCGAGGACGGCGGCCTGATCACCGCTGCGCCACGCGACGCCGCCCTCGGTTTCGTCGGGGACGTGGTCAGCGTGCAACCCAACATCGTCGAGCGGCTTCTGAGCGAGAACATGATTCCGGTCGTCTCCACGATCGGTGCCGACACCAACGGCCAGGCGTACAACATCAATGCCGACACGGTCGCAGGTGCGCTGGCGGGCGCACTCGGTGCGGAGAAGGCGATCTATCTCACCGACGTGCCGGGCCTGCTCACCGACGTCGACGATGCGTCCTCGATCGTCGCTCGAGCGAGCCTCAGCACGGTCCGCGAGTACATCGCCGACGGCACGATCTCGGGCGGCATGATCCCCAAGGTCGAAGCATGCATGCACGCCGTCGAGTCGGGTGCCACCTCTGCGCACATGCTCGACGGGCGCATTCCACACGTGTTGTTGCTCGAACTCTTCACCGACGCCGGTATCGGCACGATGATCACCGGCGATCTGACGACAGGGGAGAACCCATGACCGCCGCCCAGGCCGCAGCGTGGGGTGCCACCGGCGACCACAGCCCGTTGATGGACAACTACGGCTCGCCGCCCCGGCTCTTCGTGAAAGGGAGCGGTGCCGAACTCTATGACGCCGACGGCCCCCGCCACCTTGACTTCCTGTGCGGTCTCGCCGTCACCGGTCTCGGTCATGCCCACCCGGCGATCACCGAGGCCGTTGCGGCCCAGGCGGGCACGCTCACCCACACGTCAAACCTGTTCGCCAACGAACATCAGGCGCCCGTCGCCGAAACTCTCAACCGGTTGATCGACGCCGGCTCGGGCCAGGTCCTGTTCCAGAACTCCGGCGCCGAGGCCAACGAGGCAGCGCTCAAGCTCGTGCGCAAGTGCCAGGGCCGGGGTCGCCACGGCGTTGTGAGTGCCCTGCGGAGCTTCCACGGCCGCACCCTGATGTCGTTGGCCGCAACCGGTCAGCCCGAGAAGCACGAGCCCTTCCAGCCGTTGCCCGAGGGGTTCCGGCACGTCGTCTGGAACGACCTTGCGGAGTTCGAGCGCAGCCTCACCCCCGAGGTGGGCGGTGTCATCCTCGAGTCGGTGCAAGGCGAAGGTGGCGTCAACCCGGCCGACGACAACTATCTCCGTGGCGTCCGGCAGATCTGCGACGAACGCGGTCTGCTGTTGATCTTCGACGAGGTGCAAGCCGGCATGGGCCGCACCGGTGCCTGGTTCGGTTTCCAGCACGCCGGCGTGCGCCCCGACGTGGTCACGATGGCCAAGGGCATCGCCAACGGGATGCCGGTCGGAGCGATGTGGGCCCGCGACGACGTCGCCGCAGCATTCGTTCCCGGTGATCACGGGTCGACCTATGCCGGCCAGCCTCTCGCTCTCTCCGCAGCCCGGGCAACGCTCGCTGAACTGGAACGCATCGACGCACCGGCCGTCGCCCGCGCGCACGAAGCGACGTTCCGGTCGCTGCTCGAACCGATGGCTGCCGTCGACCATGTCCGAGGCCGGGGTCTGTTGCTCGGCGTAGAGCTCACTCCGGAAGCGCTTGCCGGTCGCAAGGCGGGCGATATCGCGCGCGCCTGTCTTGACCGTGGGCTCGTCGTCAACGGTGTCACCCCGACGGCCTTGCGCCTTGCGCCACCGTTCATCGTCACCGACGAGCAGATCGCCGAAGGCGTCGAGATCATCGGTGCTGCCATCGCCGAGGGAGCCGCCTGATGCGTCACCTTCTTGAGATCGACGACCTGTCGAGTGCTGAGGTCAACCAGATTCTCAACCTCGCCACCTCCTCCGAAGCGCCGCAGGCGCTTGCGNGCAAGGGCATGGCCCTCATTTTCGAAAAGCCNTCGGCCCGCACCCGGAACTCGATGGAGATGGCCGTCGTCCAACTCGGCGGCCATCCCGTCTACATCCAGGGTCAAGAAGTCGGATTNGANACCCGNGAGACCGTNGAGGACGTGACCCGCACCATGGCGTGCTTCCACTCGCTCGTCGGTGCCCGGGTGTTCGCCCACTCCGTCCTCGAACGCATGGCCGCGCTCGATCTCGTTCCCGTCGTCAACATGCTGAGCGATGCCGCCCATCCGCTTCAGGCGCTCGCCGACCTCCTCACGATGCGTCTGGAGTTCGGGGAGCTGCAGGGCCGCTCGGTCGCCTACGTCGGCGACGCCAACAATGTCGCCCGCTCGCTTGCGCTCGCCGCTGGCCGCACCGGTATGTCCTTCCGAATCTCGTCACCATCGGGCTACGGCTTCGGCGAGGTCGATGCCGACCGCATTGCCAACGCCGGCGTGGCGATCGACATCTACGACCGGCCCGAAGACGCTGTCGCCGGGGCCGATGCCGTCTATGTCGACACCTGGACCTCGATGGGGCAAGAGGCGGAGGCCGAGCAACGGCGTCGCGACTTCGAGGGGTTCCAGGTCGATGAGCGGCTGATGGCCCTCGCCGCCCCCGATGCGATCTTCCTGCATTGCCTGCCGGCCCATCGCAACGAAGAGGTCACTGATGCCGTGCTCGACGGCGACCGCAGCCGGATCTGGGTGCAGGCCGCCAACCGCATGCACGCCGCCCGAGGTGCGCTGGCCTGGCTTGCCCAAGAGAACGGCTAGGGGAGCGATCATGTCGAAAGCCCAACGCCAGCATCGCATCTCGTCGTTGCTCGAGGAGCACGCCGTCACCTCGCAGGCCCAGCTCACCGAGCTGCTCGAGGCCGACGGCATCGGCGCCACGCAGGCAACGGTTTCACGCGATCTCGACGAACTCGGCGCAATCAAGGTCCGGGTCCCGGGCGGCGAGACCGTGTATGCGATCCCGGAGCACCCGGTCGACCGCATCGCCCCCGAGGATCACCTCCGTCGGGTGATGTCCGACTGGGTTGCCGACGTCAACCACTCGCTGAACCTCGTCGTCCTGCGCACTCCACCCGGCTCGGCGCACGTCGTCGCGTCCGCCCTCGACCGTGCCGGGATGGCCGACATCCTCGGTACCGTCGCAGGCGACGACACCTTGATCGTGGTGGCCGCCGAATCGCTCGGCGGCGCCGAACTCGCCGTGCGGTTGCGGTCGCTCGCCGGACTCACCTGACCCTTCACCAACCCGAGAGAAATATCTGAACCATGAAGGTCGTACTCGCCTACAGCGGTGGTCTCGACACCTCCATCATCCTGCGTTGGCTCCAGGAGATGTACAACGCCGAGGTCATCACGTTCACCGCCGACCTTGGTCAGAGTGAAGAGGTCGAGCCGGCTCGGGCCAAGGCGCTCGAGATGGGTGTTCCCGCTGAGAACATCCACATCGAGGACGTGCGCGAGGAGTTCGTGCGCGACTTCGTGTACCCGATGTTCCGGGCCAACACGATCTATGAGGGTGAGTACCTCCTCGGCACGTCGATCGCTCGTCCGCTGATCGCCAAGCGTCTCGTCGAGATCGCCGCTGAGCATGGCGCCGACGCGATCAGCCATGGCGCCACCGGCAAGGGCAACGACCAGGTCCGGTTCGAGCTTGGCGCGTATGCACTGTCGCCCGACATCCAGGTCATTGCGCCGTGGCGTGAGTGGGAGCTCGGCGGCCGTGAGTCGCTGATGGCGTACGCCGAGAGGCACAACATCCCGATCGAGATGAAGCGGGGCAAGAAGTCGCCGTTCTCGATGGACGCCAACCTGCTCCACATCTCGTTCGAGGGTGGCCCGTTGGAAGATCCGTTCACCGAGCCACCTGCGGAGATGTGGCGCTGGTCGGTCAGCCCCGAAATGGCGCCCAACGAAGCCACCTATCTCGACCTTGCCTACGAAAAGGGCGACATCGTCGCCATCGACGGCAAGACCATGACTCCGGCCGAAGTCCTCACCGAGCTCAACCGTCTCGGCGGTGAGAACGGCATCGGTCGTCTCGACATCGTCGAGAACCGCTTCGTCGGCATGAAGAGTCGTGGCGCCTACGAGACCCCGGGCGGCACCATCATGCTGCGGGCCCACCGGGCGATCGAGTCGATCACGCTCGATCGCGAGGTCGCTCACCTCAAGGATTCGCTCATGCCGAAGTACGCCGAGCTGATCTACAACGGCTTCTGGTGGAGTCCCGAGCGCGAGATGCTGCAGGTCGCCATCGACCACAGTCAGGAATTCGTCAGCGGTGTGGTGCGGCTCAAGCTCCTCAAGGGCAACGTCGACGTCGTCGGACGCAAGAGCCCGCATTCGTTGTTCGACGAGAAGATCGCCACGTTCGAAGACGATGGCGGCACGTACGATCAAGCCGATGCCGAGGGCTTCATCAAGCTCAATGCGCTCCGGCTACGGAACCTTGCTCGTAAACGGAGTCAGTCGTGAGCTCGACGCTTTGGCACGGTCGGTTCGCCGGCGGCCCGTCGGAGGCGCTGCAGGCGCTGAACGACAGCCTGCCGTTCGACCAGCGCATGTTCCGTGAGGACATCGCCGGGTCGCGAGCGCATGTCTGCATGCTTTGCGATGTCGGCCTGTTCACCGAGGCCGAGCGTGACGGTGTGCTCGTTGCTCTCGACACGGTCGAGCACGAGATCGAGTCGGGCTCGTTCGACTTCCAGGTCAACGACGAGGACATCCACACTGCCGTCGAGCGTCGAGTCACCGAACTCGAGCCCGCCGGCGCCAAGATGCACACCGGCCGCAGCCGCAATGATCAGGTCGCCACCGATCTCCGGCTCTGGACCCGTTCGGCGATCGACGAGGTGCTTGCGTTGATCGAGCGTCTGCAGCGCACGCTCCTGGCCCACGCCGAGCAGGCGGGCGACGCCTACCTGCCCGGTTACACCCACCTGCAGCAGGCGCAGCCCGTCGCCCTCTCGCACCATCTGCTCGCCCATGGCTGGGCTCTGGCTCGCGATGCCGAGCGGCTCGCCGATGCCCGCAAGCGCACCAATGTCTCGGTGCTCGGCGCGGGAGCGCTGGCCGGTTCGTCGTTGCCGCTCGACCCGGAAAAGTCCGCCGCCTATCTCGGCTTCGATGCGGTCTTCGACAACAGCCTTGACGGTGTCGCCGATCGAGACTTTGTGGCTGAGGCGCTCTTCGCTCTGTCGTTGCTCGGGGTGCACCTGAGCCGTATCGGCGAGGAGTGGATCCTGTGGGCTTCGACCGAGTTTGGATTCGTGACCCTCGACGACGGGTTCTCGACCGGGTCGTCGATGATGCCCCAGAAGAAGAACCCCGATATTGCCGAACTCGCCCGGGGTAAGGCAGGTCGACTCATCGGCCACCTCACGGGCTTCCTCACCACGCTCAAGGGGCTCCCGCTCACCTACAACAAGGACATGCAGGAGGACAAGGAGTCGCTGTTCGATGCCGTTGACACGGTCCGACTCACGCTTCTCGCCCTCGA
>PABW01000050.1 GCA_002699625.1 Acidimicrobiaceae bacterium | reverse complement strand
CTTGAACCCCCACGCCCTAACGGGCACTGGCACCTTAAGCCAGCGCGTCTGCCAATTCCGCCACTCCGACGTGGCCACCCGGGAGACCCGGATGCGGAGGCGAAGCGTAGCGCGACGGCGTGCTTGCGCCACCCTCCAATCGCGCCAGAGACAACGCCCCGGAAAGAAGCCCTAGAAGATCAGGCCGTAGGCGATCGAGGTGAAACCGAAGACCAGTGCAGCCAGCACGGTGATGCGATCGAGATTGCGCTCAACCACCGTCGAGCCGGCGGCTGCCGCCCCTGCACCGCCACCGAACATGTCGGAAAGCCCGCCCCCTTTGCCGCTGTGCAACAGCACAAGAAAGACCAAGGCGAGCGCAGAGAGGATGTGCAGTGGGGCGACGAACCAGATCACGGGCGTCAGGATACCGAAACAACCGTCCCGATCGGCACTCCTGACCAAGCGGGCTCAGGATCAGGCCTGNTAGATNCGGNACTTGACGATCCGGGCGAAGTNCTCGGCGTCGAGACTCGCGCCNCCGACCAACGCNCCGTCGANATCGGGCTGGGCCATGAGNTCGGGCGCGTTNCCGGGCTTNACCGANCCGCCGTATTGNATACGCACNGACTCCGCNGCTTTCGNNCCGAAGGTCTCNGCGATCCGAGATCGNATGTGGGCACACATCTCCTGCGCGTCGCCCGGNGTGGCCGTNTCCCCNGTGCCGATCGCCCAGATCGGCTCGTANGCNATGACGATNTCCTCGACGGTCTCNGGCTTGAGTCCTGCCAGCGAACCANCGAGTTGCTCGGTGNCGCGNGCNTGNGCCCGGCCNTNCGTGCGCTCCTCGAGNGTTTCTCCCACACACACGATCGGGGTCATACCNGCNTGGAGCACCGCAGTGGCTTTNGCNTTGACGACCTCNTCGGTCTCGCCGAACAGNTCACGTCGTTCGCTGTGGCCAACGATCACGTACTTCACGTCGAGTTTGTCGAGCATNCCNGCTGACACNTCGCCGGTGAATGCNCCNTTCTCCGCCTGGTGCACNTTCTGCGCNCCGAGCGANACGGGGATNTTGTCGGCCTGCAGAACGGTNTGNACCGANCGCAGGTCGGTGAANGGCGGATGCACCGAGACATCACAGGCCTCGTAGTCGTCCNTNTCGATCGCATAGGCCAGCTTCTGGACCGTCTGGATGGCCTCGAAGTGGTTGTGGTTCATCTTCCAATTCCCGCTGATGAGCGGCTTNCGGTCACCGGACATTCGGTGCTCCTCTCAGGGCCTCGAGACCGGGCAGNTCGCCCTTCTCGATCAACTCCAATGATGCGCCGCCGCCCGTGGACACATGGTCCATGTCGCGGTCGACCTTGAACTGTTTGGCAGCNGCAGCGCTNTCGCCACCGCCGACNATCGTGAACGCNTTCGTGTCGGCCATCGCCTGNGCGACGGCACCGGTGCCGCCNGCGAATCGGGGATCCTCGAAGACNCCCATCGGACCGTTCCAGAGGACGGTGCCGGCCTGATGNATNACATCGCCGAACTGGGCTGCNGAACCNGGACCGATGTCGACCCCCATCCANCCNTCGGGNATCTCCACACCNATCTGGCGGACATCGCCGCCCGCTTCCGGTTCGAACAGCCTNCCGTCAGGNCCCATNGCGGTGATGTCGTAGGGNAGATGAATNGTCTTCGGGCCGTCNAGGAGNGCCTTGCAGGTCTCGANCATGTCGTCCTCGCACAGCGACGAGCCGATGTTGTGTCCCTTCGCCTTCAGGAAGGTGAAGCACATGCCNCCACCGACGATCAANGAATCGACNTGCTCNAGCAGGGCCTCGATGACCGCAAGCTTGTCGCTGACCTTCGACCCGCCCATGACNGCCACGAACGGNCGGCGCGGNCGGTCGTTCATCCCGCCGAGTACCTCNACCTCACGGTGCAGGAGACGNCCNGCGGCTGATGGGAGAAACTGCGGGGGNCCGACGATCGACGCATGCGCNCGNTGGGACGCCCCGAAGGCGTCGTTGACGTAGGCGTCGTGACCNTCGATGAGCNCNTGGACGAAGGCGGGATCATTCGCCGTCTCGCCNGGATCGAACCGGAGGTTGTCGAGCAGNNTNACCTCGGGGAGCCACTCGGCGAGCTTCGNCCGCACCGGNTCGACGCTATAGGCCGGGTCGGGCTCGCCNTTCGGGCGGCCGAGNTGGGTGCAGGCAGTGACNCTCGCCCCGGCCNCNAGNAGGTAGCGCAGCGTCGGGACCGCNGCNCGAANCCGGAGATCGTCNGTGATGTGCCCATCGCTGATGGGCACATTGAAATCGGCCCGNACCAGGACGGACTTGCCGCTGAGATCGCCCAGATCTTCCAGGCGAGGAACGTCGATCATTCCTTACTTGCTAGCAGCCTTCGTGGCCCGCTTGGCGGCCTTCTTCANCGGANCCTTCTTCTTCCCGACCGTCACGGCGAGATCGACGAGACGGTGGCTGTACCCGGTCTCGTTGTCGTACCANCCGAACACCTTGAAGAGGTTGCCGCTGCCCTGNGTGAGCGGAGCGTCGAACACACACGAGGCNCGGCTCCCGACGATGTCCGATGACACGATGGGCGCCTCGCTGTAGTNGAGNACNTTGCGAAGCGGGCCGGACCTGGCGGCCGCCTTGAACGCTGCNTTGATGGCGTCNANGTCGGTNTTCTTCTTGGTCACGACNGTGAGNTCAGTNAGCGAACCAGCCGGNATCGGCACCCGGATCGCCGAGCCATCAAGCTTGCCGTCGAGNTTCTTCACGACNAGNCCGATGGCCGAGGCAGCACCCGTNGACGTCGGGACGACGTTGACNGCAGCGGCGCGAGCTCGNCGAGCATCGCNNTGCGGGCCGTCGACCAACTGCTGATCACCGGTGTAGGCNTGGATNGTGGTCATCAAGCCCTGCTCGAGCCCGAACGCNTCCTNGAGAACCTTCACCATCGGNGCCANGCANTTCGTCGTGCANGANGCGTTCGAGATGATGTGCTGNCGGGCCGGGTTGTACGTGTCGTCGTTGACACCCACGACGAACGTTCCGTCGGCGTCGCCGGACGGAGCGGAAATGATGACCTTCTTNGCGCCGGCNNCNAGATGGGCCGAGGCGGCAGCCTTTCCGGTGAAGAAGCCGGTCGATTCGATGACGACATCGACACCAAGCTCCTCCCACGGGAGATCCGCCGGGTCGCGTTCGGACAGCACCGAGAGGCGCTGGCCGTCGACGGTGATCGATGACTTCGTCGCCTTGACGGTGCCNGGGTAGGGNCCGGCGACACTGTCNTGCATGAGCAAGTGCGCCATGGTCTCGATGGANCCGAGGTCATTGACGGCGACGANGTCGATGTCAGCGCCNTGCTCCTTGGCAGCACGGNANAAGTTTCGGCCGATGCGACCGAAACCGTTGATGGCGACGCGAACAGTCACGAGGACTCCTCTATGGATNNCAAACNAGGTGTCGTCCGACGACGTTGGCGAACGGCGGGGGGTTACGAGACCAGGTCGAAGAGCGCCGCCGCGAGCCGATGAGGATCGTGGGNNGATTGGAGCGCTCCAACGAGCTCGNAGANTGCGGATTCTATCCTGNTGNNGGCACGGGAATGTANGNGTTTGCATCCACAANCACCACATCNGGNCTGATGCCGTGTCGTTCCACNGCNTCGACNTGGTCGTCGAGGTCGTANCCGTCGGTCTCNCCAGGCTCAGNAGAGAGNTTCGCAACATAGGCAAGCANGCCCGAGCGACGCTGAAGCGCAGCCGCCACGCCNGGAACAACCGGCGCGAGCACACTCGAGTAGAGCGAACCAGGGCCCAGAACGATCAGGTCGGCGTCGACGATCGCCTCGCTCACGGCAACCGGAACATCAGGATCCACCGGCAAGAACCGCAGGCTGCGGATCGCTCCACTCTCGCTGATTGCGACCTGGCCCTTCACGGTGCCCCGCTCGGTAGTAGCGACAAGGTCGACGGCTGCCGATGTCGCGGGCAGCACTCGCCCACGAGCGCCGACCATCTCGACCAGGGTGTCCATCACCACGACGGGGTCGGGTTCCAGCTCCAACATCGCGGCCAACACGACATTGCCCGCGGGATGACCGGCGAGCACGCCACCCTCGAAACGGTGCTCCAGTGCATCCCGCATCAACCCCTCGGGGGTCAACGCAGCCAGACAGCGGCGCATGTCCCCGGGAGCGACGATGTCGAGATCCCGTCGGATCCGGCCCGACGAACCACCGTCATCGGCGACCGAGACAACACCGACCAGCGACGAAGCGCGGTCGACCATCGCTTCGAGCACGGTCGACAGGCCGTGCCCGCCTCCGATCGCAACGACCGACGGACCCGTCACTTGTCGATGTCCCGGTGAACGATCGCCGGCGCATGCCCGAGCTTGTCGAGCGCCTCGGCCAACTTCTCCGCGATTGCGACCGACCGATGACGGCCACCGGTACACCCGAACGCAACGGTCAAATACGACTTCCCCTCCTGCACATAAAACGGAAGGATCAGCGCCAGCAATCGTTCGAGGCGCGCCAGGAACGCACCCGTGACCGGTTGCTCCAGCACATAGTCGGAAACGGCGTCATCAAGCCCCGTCTGAGGCTGCAACTCCTCGACCCAGTGCGGGTTCGGCAAAAACCGGCAGTCGAACACCAGATCAACATCGAGTGGGATGCCGTGCTTGTAGCCAAATGACGTAACCGTCGTTCGCATCGCCGTCTCCGAACCACCCGCAGAGAACGCCTCCTCCATTCGAGAGCGCAACTGATGAACGTTGAGATCCGTGGTGTCGATCACAAGATCGGCCTCCGCCCGAAGGGGCTCAAGCGCCTGACGCTCCGCCTCGATCACCTCCGTGAGCGTGCCCGACATGATGTCCTCGAACGGGTGACGGCGTCGGCTCGACTCGTAGCGACGCACGAGAATGTCGGTCGACGCATCGAGAAAAACGAGCTGCAGACGTTCGACCTGCTGACGCAGATCACCGATCAGGGGCACGACGACCTCGTGCTGTCTGCCCGTGCCAACNACCAGCGCCAAGCGATCACCAGTCGTCCCGGAACCATCNGCNAGCTCGGCNACCTTCGGGATGAGCGCCGGCGGAAGATTGTCCATGACGAACCAGCCGAGATCCTCGAGGTTGTNNCCGGCCGTCGANCGACCGGCNCCGGACATCCCNGCAACAACNACGACTTCGCTCACGTNGCCTCCGATCCGGTNTCNGGCTTGTCGGCGACNAGGGNCAACAGCCGNGGNNTGGTGCGAACCACCTCATGCTCGTACTCCCCCGCCTTGGCGATNAANCCCGGCGGCGGGGCCGGCTCNCGCATCTCTCGCAGCACAAGCCCTGNCTCGATCAGACCGTTCACGTAGTGGCTGAGCGGACGGTGGACAAAGCGCACGAACACGTCNTTNTGCACCTCTTCGACCGTGACCGCCTCTCGCAGATACGGNCCNATCCGCCAATACGTCTCGGNAGGTTCGATCATATGGTCGACGATCATCCCACTNTNGGGTGTCTGCAACAGCGGGTGGTTGAGAAAGAACACAAAGCGGCCACCGGGCCGCAGGACCCGAGCGATCTCNGCGAACGCCGACGCCACGTCGTCGACGTGTTCGAAGACGAGACACACCACNACGGCGTCGACACTGCCATCGGCAATCGGCAAGGCCTCGCACCCCGACTGAGCGTACGCCGGCCCGCCGGCCCGGTTCCGCCCGACCTCGACCTGGCTCCACGTCGGGTCGAGGCCGACCGCAAACCCGCCGCCTGCTCCCATCACCGCCCGGGCGAGCTGCCCTTCTCCCGTGCCAACGTCGAGCACCCGCTCGAAGCCATCGGTGAACTCGAGCGCAAGCGGAATGATCTGTTCGACATATTCGGGATCGACTCCGTCGGTGAACTCGCGTTGCCACCAGTCGGCGTGTTGGTCCCAAAGCGGCTGACTCATTAAGCAAAGCATGCCTGACTCAGCCCGCTGAGGGTGTCACCCGCCCGGGCGATGGAGCGCCCGAAAAACGTTCTCCGCCACCTCGTCAGGAAGCCAGGACAGCGCTTTGAGCGTCTCCTGATCGGCCCGCTTCACCGCATTGACGCCGCCGAGCTCCTTGGTGAGGCGCTTCTTGCGAGTCGAACCAAGCCCAGGGATCCCGTCGAGTGCAGACTTCGTCATCCGTTTGTCGCGCAGCTGACGATGGAAGGTGATGGCGAATCGGTGGCTCTCATCGCGGATCCGCTGGAGCATGAAGAGCGCCTCCGACTGGCGAGGAAGCCTGATCGATTCGCTCTGCCCAGGAACGAACACCTCCTCGAACTGCTTCGCCAGCGAGATCACGGGGATCTCCTCGCGAAGCCCCAGCTCATCAAGAACCCGCACTGCCGATGTGAGCTGCCCCTTGCCACCATCGACCACCAAAAGCTGCGGCGGATAGGCGAACTTGCCATCACGCTCCTCGACCGGTCGTTCACGATCGGCGAGATAGGCCGTGAATCGGCGGTTGAGTACCTCTTCCATCGCAGCGAAGTCATCGTTGCCCTCGACTGTCTTGATCTTGAAGCGCCGGTACTCCGATTTCTTGGGGAGACCGTCCTCCACCACCACCATCGAGCCGACATAGTCGGTGCCCTGGATATGGCTCATGTCGTAGCACTCGATCCGCAGCGGGGCATAGGGAAGGTCGAGATACTCCTGCAACTCGTTGAGCGCACGAGCACGACTGTTGTGATCGCTGCTGCGCTTGAGCCGATGCCGAGTGAAGCTCTCCTCTGCGTTCTGCGTGACCGTCGCATGGAGCTTGCGCTTGTCGCCTCGCTGTGGAACCCGGATGGTGACCTTGCTCTCCCGCAGCTCCGACAACCACTCCTCGTACAGCGCAGGATCCGCCGGCAGTTCGGGGACGAGGACCTCCTTCGGCCAACCGATGGGGTTGTCGTCGAAGTACAGCCGCTCGAGCACCCGACTCACGAGCTCCGGGCGATCGAGTTCCTCAGCCTTGTCGACGACGAAACCGCGACGGCCCATGACCCGGCCCTTGCGGACGAAGAACACCTGCACGGCAGCCTCGAGTTCATCGTCGTGGATCCCGATGACATCGGCGTCCTCGTTTTTCGGGAACACCATCTGCTGCTTCTCGATGGCCTTGCGGACGGCTGAGAGACGATCGCGGAGGTGAGCGGCGAGCTCGAACTCGAGGTCCTCGGAGGCTTGCTCCATCTGTCGCTCGAGTTCAGCGACAACCTCATCGGTGTCGCCTTCGAGGAAGCGCACCAGCTCTGCGACCAGATCGTCGTAGGTGTCCTTCTCGATTTCGCCGACGCACGGGCCTGCGCACTTCTCGATGTGGAACAGCAGGCACGGCTTACCCAACCGCTCGTGGTGCCGGAACTTGTTGTCGGTGCAGGTTCGAATCGGGAACGTGCGAAGCAGGAGATCGAGGGTGTCACGGATGGCGTAGGCCTGGCCGTAGGGGCCGAAGTAGCGATTGCCCTTCTTGCGCTTGCCCCGCATCACCATCGCCCGGGGCCAGTCGTCGAGGGTGGTGACGGCCAGGAACGGATACGACTTATCGTCCATGTAGCGGACGTTGAACCGCGGCTTATGGCGCTGGATGAGGGTGTACTCCAGCATCAACGCTTCGACCTCGTTGCCGACCTGCATCCACTCCACCGTCTCGGCGGTCTCGACCATCTGCCGGGTGCGGGTGTGGAGGTTGCGCGGATTCTGGAAGTAGTTGGAGAGGCGCGATCGCAGGCTCTTCGCCTTGCCGACGTAGATCACCCGCCCCTCGGCGTCTTTGAATTGATACGAGCCAGGGGTATCGGGGATCGTCCCGGCCGGCGGTCGCTGCACCATCACCTCCGAGACTAGAGCGAGGTTGCCGCGACCAGCCCGACGGGGCGGCCCTCCTCACCGACAGATGTCAGTCGAGCAACGGAGCCAGGAAGCGGCCGGTATAACTCTCAGGGATCTGCGCGACGGCCTCAGGCGTGCCCTCTGCGACGATCGTTCCACCCCCGGAACCACCCTCGGGGCCGAGATCGATCAACCAGTCGGCCGTCTTGATCACGTCAAGGTTGTGCTCGATCACCAGCACGGTATTGCCCTGATCGACAAGCCGTCCGAGCACGCCGAGAAGCTTGCGAATGTCCTCGAAATGCAGGCCCGTGGTGGGCTCGTCGAGGATATAGATCGTGTGGCCAGTGGAACGCTTGGCGAGCTCGGATGCCAGCTTCACCCGCTGGGCCTCGCCACCCGACAGTGTCGGNGCCGGCTGNCCGAGGCGCACGTACCCNAGGCCGACATCGACCAGCGTCTGCATATGGCGGGCAATCGGNGGCTGATTCGAGAAGAACTCNAGTGCTTCCTCGATCGGCATGGCGAGCACTTCGGCGATGTTCTTGCCCTTGAACANGATCTCGAGGGTGTCGCGGTTGTACCGCTTNCCCTTGCATACCTCGCATGGAACATAGACATCCGGGAGGAAGTGCATCTCGATCTTGATCGTGCCGTCGCCCTGGCAGGCCTCGCAGCGTCCGCCCTTCACGTTGAAGCTGAACCGGCCCGGCTGGTAGCCNCGNATGTTGGCCTCGTTGGTTTGGGCGAACAGCTTGCGAATGTGGTCGAAGACTCCNGTGTAGGTAGCGGGGTTCGAACGAGGGGTCCGTCCGATCGGCGACTGGTCGATGGCGATGACCTTGTCGAGCTGCTCCATGCCNTCGATGCGCTTGTGGAGGCCGGGCGGCACCTTCGAGGTATAGATCCGCTGCATCAACGACCGCAGGAGGATCTCGTTGACCAGGGTCGACTTTCCNGAGCCCGAGACGCCNGTGACGCACACGAACTTGCCNAGCGGGAACTCGACGCTGACGTCCTTGAGATTGTTCTCCTCCGCACCCACGACGGTGACGANGTTGCCGTTGCCGGGACGACGAGTACCNGGCACCGGGATNGAGCGCTTCCCGGAGAGGTACTGGCCNGTGATGGAGTCCTTGNTCTTGAGCAGCTGCTTGTANGTGCCGCTGTGCACGATCGTGCCGCCGTGCTCGCCGGCACCCGGCCCGATGTCGACNATGTGATCGGCGACCTTCATCGTGTCCTCGTCNTGCTCGACGACNAGCACNGTGTTGCCGAGATCGCGCATNCGCACGAGCGTCTCGATGAGCCGCTGNTTGTCGCGCTGATGCAGNCCGATCGAGGGCTCGTCGAGNACGTACAGCACGCCNACCANACCAGAACCNACCTGNGACGCAAGCCGGATGCGCTGGGCTTCGCCGCCGGCGAGGGTNGCGGCGTTGCGCGACATCGACAGATAATCNAGGCCGACATCAAGGAGNAANCCGAGGCGNGCGTTGATCTCCTTGAGGACCTGNTCNGCGATGATCGCATCGCGGTCGTTGAGTTCGAGNTCACCGAGCGTCTTTGCNGCATCGGCGATCGACATNGANCAGAGNTCNCTGATGTTGTGCCCGTCGATCGTGACCGCAAGCGAGAGCGGGTTGAGNCGAGCNCCGCTACAGACCTGACACGGCACCTGNCGCATGTAGCCCTCGATCTGCTCNCGNGTGGCGTCGCTCTCGGCCTCGTCGTGGCGCCGCATCAGNTACGGGATCACNCCCTCGTANCGCGCCTGNTANGTGCGCGTGCGGCCGTACCGNTTCTTGTANCGNACCTGNACGCGTCCNTTCACGCCCTTNCCGTGCAGAAGNAGNTCNCGTTGCTTCTTNNNGAGNTCCTCCCACGGCAGATCCTGNGGNATCTCGTAGAGCTCGCAGATCGATTCGACCAGNCGCGAGAAGTAGCGACTNCGACCACCNGCCCACGGCTGNATCGCGCCACCCGCAATGGTCTGCTCCTGGTCGGGGATCACNAGNCGAGCATCGACCTCNAACACGGTGCCGAGNCCATCGCANTGNGAGCAGGCGCCNTANGGCGANTTGAANGAGAAATTCCTNGGNGCGAGCTCNTCGAACGACTTGCCGTCGCTNGGGCGCGACAGGTGTTGNCTGAANACGATCGTCTCGGGNTCACCCTCCTTCGGGACGATCTGGAGTTCGGCGATGCCNCCCGTGAGNTTGAGCGCCGTCTCGATCGANTCGGTGAGCCGGCGNTCGATCCCTTCNCGCAGNACGAGACGGTCGACGACAACGGAGATGTCGTGCGTCTCATANCGNTCGAGNTCGAGTTCGTACTCCTCGTTGAGATCGATGAGCTNNCCGTCGACGATGGCTCGGACGAACCCCTGNCCGGCGAAGTCGGCNAGCAGGGTGTCGTAGGTNCCCTTNCGGCCNTTNACGACCGGAGCGAGGACCTGGAATCNNAGNCCTTCCTCCATCNTCAAGATCTTGTCGACGATCTGCTGAGGTGTCTGGCGCACCANCNCTTCNCCNGTCTCGGGATCGTGNGGGATACCGATGCGNGCGAACAGGAGNCGNAGATAGTCGTANACCTCGGTNACGGTGCCNACCGTCGACCGAGGGTTNCGGCTTGCGGACTTCTGGTCGATCGAGATCGCCGGGGAAAGCCCTTCGATNAAATCGACNTCGGGCTTGTCCATCTGNCCCAGGAACTGNCGGGCGTANGCGCTCANTGACTCGACGTANCGNCGCTGCCCCTCGGCATAGATCGTGTCGAACGCNAGNCTCGACTTGCCCGACCCGGACAGNCCGGTGAACACGATGAGCTTGTCGCGCGGCAAGTCNAGATCGACCTCGCGGAGATTGTGTTCACGGGCGCCNTGNATGACGAGACGATCGGCCACCGCCGCACTCTAGCGGTGCACNGGCTGCCGAACGCTTGTTCGGCGGGGCANAAATNCGACGATCCGGANCAGCCNGAGACCTGNCNTGGCGANNGAGCTAGCGCATCTCCCGAAGCTCTCGCTTNANGTCCTTNACCTCATCGCGGAGGCGNGCGGCGTATTCGAAACGAAGGTCGACNGCGGCGTCGCGCATCTCNTGCTCNAGATTNCGGATCAAACGCTCCAACTCGTCCTCGGGCAGGTCGCTGAGNTCGTCGGTCGCACGGCGNCGATCACTGAGCTCGGACAANTTCTCGGGNACNGGCGCCCGCTCCTCGGCCGGCCGGATCATNGACANGATGTCGGTGATCTCCTTNCGGACCGACTGCGGGTTGATGCCGTGCTCTTCGTTGTANCGCTGNTGCAGCCCACGGCGNCGCATCGTCTCNCTGATCGCCCGCTGCATGGAATCGGTCATCTGGTCGGCNTACATCACGACCTCGCCGGCCACGTTTCGGGCAGCACGACCGATCATCTGNATCAGCGACGTNTCGCTGCGNAGGAACCCTTCCTTGTCGGCGTCGAGGATNGCGACGAGCGACACCTCGGGAAGGTCGAGNCCCTCNCGAAGCAGATTGATGCCGACGAGCACGTCGAACTCGCCGAGCCGGAGATCCCGCAGNATCTCGATGCGTTGNATCGTGTCGACCTCGCTGTGGAGGTACCGCACCCGAATGCCGAGTTCGAGGAGNTANTCGGTGAGGTCCTCGGCCATCTTCTTCGTGAGGGTGGTGACGAGAACCCGTTCGTCCTTCTCGACTCGATCCTTGATGAGNTCGTGNAGGTCGTCGATCTGACCTTTCGTGGGCTTCACGACGACCTCGGGATCNATNAGCCCGGTGGGCCGCACGATCTGCTCGACNACCTGGCTCGACACCTGTAGCTCNTAATCGCCCGGNGTNGCNGAGAGGAAGACGACCTGGTTGAGCCGCTCCATGACCTCCTCGAAGGTCAGCGGGCGGTTGTCGGCCGCCGACGGCAACCGGAACCCGTGCTCGATCAGTGTCGACTTTCGGGACCGGTCACCTTCGTACTGGCCGTGCAACTGCGGCACTGCGACGTGGCTCTCGTCGATCACGAGAAGCCAATCCTCAGGGAAGTAGTCGAGCAGGGTGTAGGGCGGCTCTCCGTAGGCGCGTCCGTCGATCGGACCCGAGTAGTTCTCGATGCCGTTGCAGTAACCGACCTCCTGCATCATCTCGAGGTCGTACTCGGTGCGCATGCGAAGGCGTTGAGCCTCGAGCAGCTTGCCGTCCTCCTCGAACGCAGCCAGCTGCGTCTGTAGCTCCGATTGGATCCGTTCGATCGCGGCCTGCATCCGCTGTTCGCTCGTGGCGTAGTGCGTCGCGGGAAAGATCACGAGCTCCTCGAGCGTGTCGAGCCGCTCCCCGGTCAAGGGGTCGACCACGGTGATCTGCTCGATCTCGTCGCCGAAGAGTTCGATGCGGACAGCCGTCTCGTCGTAGGCGGGATGAACCTCGATCGTGTCACCTCGCACCCGGAACTTGCCGCGAACGAGATTCATGTCGTTGCGCTCGTACTGCAGTTCGACGAGTCGTTTGAGGATCGAACGCTGGTCGTGCTCTTCGCCGGTGCGCACCACGAGCAGCTGGGTCTCGTATTCCTCCGGCGAGCCCAGGCCGTAGATCGCCGACACAGACGCGACCACGATCGTGTCGCGGCGGGTGAGCAGTGAGGACGTGGCCGAGTGGCGAAGTCGATCGATCTCGTCGTTCACCGACGAGTCCTTCTCGATGTACGTGTCGCTCGAGGGCATATACGCCTCGGGCTGGTAGTAGTCGTAATAGGAGACGAAGTACTCGACCTGGTTGTCGGGGAAGAACTCCTTGAGCTCGTTGGCGAGCTGCGCAGCAAGCGATTTGTTGGGCGCGAGCACGAGGGTGGGTCGCTGCACCTGCTCGATGGTCCAGGCGATCGTGGCGCTCTTACCCGAGCCGGTGATGCCCAGCAGGGTCTGAAAACGATCGCCCGCCTCGATGCCCGACGAGAGTGCCTCGATCGCAGCCGGCTGATCGCCGGCCGGCACGAACTCAGCGTCGACCCGAAAGGGATTTTTCGCCGAGGGAACCGTCACCGGAGGCATGCGCCCAACCTAGCCAAGGGGCACGACACGCTCATCGCCGCGCGCAGGGCGAGCGTCGATGAGTCCGCGTCTCAGTCGGCAGACTCGCCGGCAGTGTGGCGGGCCGTCTCGGCCTCAGGAGCCGGATGCGGCAGGGACTGCATCCACGCCCAGGCGTCGTCGACTTGGGCATCAAGGTCGCCGAGGGGGCCAGAGTTGTCGATGACCACATCGGCGACGGCACATCGGTCCTCGCGACTGGCCTGGTTGGACATCCGCGCCCGCGCGTCATCCTCCGAGAAGCCGCGCAACTCGACGAGACGCTCGACGGCGATCTCCGTGTCGACGTCGACCACCACGATCCCGGACAGGTTCGCGTACCGATCCTTGTCGGAGGTGCCATCGGCCCTCACGAGCAGCGGGATGTCGAGCACGACAATCGCATCGGTGCCGAGCACCGCTTCGCGCTGGGCCTTCATCTCCTCCCCGACCGCAGGGTGGACAAGGTCATTCAGTGCCTTCAGTTCGTCCTCATCGTTGAACACGATCTCTGCGACGGCTTGGCGGTCGAGGCTGCCATCGGACGACACGATTGCGTCGCCCCAGCGTTCGACCATGCCGGCGAAGACCGAACCGCCGGGAGACTGCAGTTCTCGAACGATGCGGTCTGCGTCGATCAACACGGCGCCCCGCTCCACGAGAAGGTCGGCAACGGTCGACTTGCCGGATCCGATGCCGCCGGTGAGTCCGATCTCGATCACGCCGGCGAGCGTAGTGATCACGCAGTGGTGTCCACCACACGGTGACGTTCCGCGCGTCGCCAAAACGGCAAAGCGGCGGCACCCCCGCTGGGTACCGCCGCTTCGACCTTCGAGATCAGATGGTCGAGTCGATCGCTCAGACCTTTCGGCCCGGGTGGATCACTCCTCTTCGGAGACCTCCACCTCGACCTCTTCTTCGACCTCGACGTACTCGTACTCGACGGCCGCTTCGGTCTCGGCAGCTTCGTCGCCGTGCTCGGCGTAGTACTCCTCCCAGGCAGCCTGACCTTCGGAGGCGGTGTCGCCACCGATGTAGTTGCCATCGGAGTCGTAGGCGTGCTCGCCGAACGCCTCCTGGTACTCGGCGGCGACCTCGCCACCCTCGGCGGCCTGCTTGATCGACAGGCTGATGCGGCGACGCTGCAGGTCGAGATCGATGATCTTCACCCAAAGCTCCTCGCCCGGGGTGACGACCTGCTCGGGCAGATCGACGTGGTGCGCCGACATCTCCGAGATGTGAACCAGACCCTCGATGCCTTCGCCCACCTGGACGAACGAACCGAACGGCACGAGCTTGGTGACCCGGCCGTAGACGAGCTCACCGACCCGGTGGCTCGAGGCGAACTCCTGCCACGGATCCTGCTGAGTGGCCTTGAGCGAGAGGCTGATGCGCTCGCGGTCGAGATCGACCTCGAGGACTTCGACATCGATCTCGTCGCCGACCGTGACGACTGATGACGGATGATCGACGTGCTTCCACGACAGCTCCGAGACGTGCACGAGGCCGTCCATGCCGCCGAGGTCGACGAAGGCGCCGAAGTTGACGACGCTGGACACCACGCCCTTGCGACGCTCGCCCGGCTTGAGGTTGTCGAGGAACGCGCCACGCTGTTCCTTCTGGTTCTCTTCGAGCCAGCTGCGACGGCTGAGCACCACATTGTTGCGGTTCTTGTCGAGCTCGATGATCTTGGCTTCGATCTCGTTGCCGATGTACGGCTGGAGGTCGCGGACTCGGCGGAGCTCGACGAGTGACGCCGGGAGGAATCCTCGCAGGCCGATGTCGACGATCAAGCCACCCTTGACGACCTCGATGACCTGGCCCTTGACCACGCCGTCGGCTTCCTTGAGCTCTTCGATCTTGCCCCAGGCACGCTCGTACTGGGCCCGCTTCTTCGACAGGACGAGGCGGCCTTCCTTGTCTTCCTTCGTGATGACAAGGGCTTCGATGCGCTCGCCCATCGACACGACCTCGTTGGGGTCGACGTCATTGCGGATGCTCAGCTCACGGCTCGGGATGACACCCTCGCTCTTGTAGCCGATGTCGAGAAGGACTTCGTCTTGGTCGACTCGGACGACGGTGCCCTCGACGAGCTGTCCGTCCTCCACGAGGACCATGGTGGAGGTGTAGGCCTCTTCGATGTCGACGCCACCGAGGTCGGCGTCGATGATCTGGCGGGGGATGTAATTGCCCTCGGAATCGAAGGTTCCGAATTCGGGGGCGCTGGTGTCGGTCATGGGATTTTTCTCGGCGAATCGAGGTACCCGGGCGGTATCGGACCACGCAGGTCTGTCAGGGAGACAGCCTCTCCACGCTATCGGGCCCGATGCGCGACTGCGCCGGGCCGATCACGCGATCTCTGCCGTACCGATCTCCGTCTTGCGTCGAGCGACATAGCCGACGCGTTCCGCACGAATCGCGTCCTCGATCGGCGGGGGCTCATAGGCCTAAAGGAGCTCCTTCCACGCGTGGGTGGCCCGATCGATCACGCGAGTGCTGCCCTGCTCCTCCCAGAGCTCGTAGTTGCTCCAGTCGGAGAGCTCAGGAGTATGGAACTCGGTCTGGTAGCGGCTCATCGTGTGCGACGAGCCGAGGAAGTGCCCGCCGGCGCCGACCTCGGCGATTGCGTTGATCACCTCGTCGGCGTCGCTGAAGTCGATCGTCGGCTTGATGGCGTCGTACATCTGGATCAGATCGGCATCGAGCATCGCCTTCTCGAAGCTCGTGGTGAGGCCTCCCTGCATCCAGCCGTGCCCGTGGTGAACGAAGTGGGCACCCCCCATGTGCGCCGACATGATCGACATCATCGACTCGTACGCGGCCTGCGAGTCGACCGTATTCGACGTGCTGCCGAGCCAGGTGCGATACGGCATGTCGTAGAAGCGAGCCATCTCACCAGCTGCGATCGCACCGGTGACGACCTCCGGCACGCTCATCGCCGGCGCCCCGGATTTCATGTCGACGGCGGCGATCAACGACCCGTAGAACAGTGGCGCCCCCGGCACCTCCATCTGCAGATATGCCGAGACGCCGATGGTTTTGGCATTGTGCTGGATGAGGCTGCCCGACGCCGTGATCGGCGACATGGCCCCTGACATCGCGACCGGTGACACGATCGTCGCCTGTCCTCGACGGGCGAGCGCGATCGAGCCGAGGAGCAACGGTTCGTCGACCAGCAGCGGGGAGTTGACGTTGAGCACTGACATCGTGTGCGGCACCGCGTTCAGTTCGGCCTCGTCGATGCCGAACCCGATCTTGATCATCTCGAGACCGTCCTCGACCCGGGTCGTGCCGATGCCGTAGACCCGCAAGACCTTGTCGGACAGCGTCAGCCAGTCGAACATCGAGTCGAGGTGACGGGTGTTCGGTGGGCGGTCGATCGGTTCGACCGGGTGACCGCCCATCACGTGGAGGCTCGGGATCATGTGCCCAAGGCGCAGCAACTCCTGGAAGTCGGCGCCGGTGCCGGGCCGGCGACCGCGTTCCTGGTCGAGCACGTTGGGGGCGCTCGACGCCGATCCCCACACGATCGAGTCGCCGCCGAAGTGCACCGTCTTGGCCGGATCGCGTGCCGCCATGTCGAACGCGCCGGGCGCCATCGCGACGAAGTGTTCGACAGCGGCCGGATCGAACCGGACATTGCCGGTCTCCCGGTCGACCGCGCAACCGTTGGCCTCGAGCGTGTCCCACGCCGACTGGGCGTGGAAGGTCAGCCCGATCTCCGACAGGATCCGCATCGAGAGGCGGTGCACCTCGTGGGTCTGTTCTTCGCACCTCGTGGGTCTGTTCTTCGCCGAGCACGGTCGACGGCGCGAACTTCCGCTGCATCGGCCGGAAAATCTCGCGAGGCGCCGCGGCAAGTTGCGCCGCCGCTCCCCTACGCCGTTCGCCTCTCCGGACCATGCCCGCGCAACGTACCCCTAGCGCGACGCGATCACCAGGAACTCCGGTGACTCGGTGTCCGGTGGCCGCGGTGACCAGTCACCGGGTTCCGCCGCACCGAGCGACTCGACCGTGAGCCCCACCGCCGAACACAACAGCCGGAGCTCTCTCGGTGTGAAGCAGGTGGTCCAGAGATCGACATCGGCCGCCACTCCCCCGCTGTCGCGCACCTCGGTGGCCTCGCGGTGGACCCCGCTTTCCGCATCGAAGTCGTTGCCATCGAGCAGGTTCGCCGCCTGGAGGTAGGCGTTGAATGCCGTGAACACGACCAGCCCGCCCGGCCGGACGGCACGAGCCATACCGTCCAGGATCTCCGTGTCGGGATCGAGGGACGCCCCCGCCGCCGGACCGCCGCTCATGCCGAACGCACCCTGGCAGACCGACAACACCAGGTCGAACTCTGCGGTGAACGTCATCGCTCGTGCGTCGAGTCGCTCGAAAGTCACGCCCGGCGGGGCGTCGGCGAGAGCGACGTCGATGAACGTCTGACTGATGTCGACACCGTGGACGACGAACCCCCGTCGACCGAGTTCGTAGGCGTGCCTGCCAGGACCACAGCCGACGTCGAGAATGCGCGCTCCCGGCTCGATCGGAACCCGTCGAAGCAGTTCGTCGACTTCCTTGACCGTGCCCTTCGTGAACGAATAACGGAGGTACGCCGCCCCCATGTGGTCGGCGAGTTCCTCAAACCAGTGGTCTGGGCCTTGGGGTTCCACGACCGCCATCATGGCGGCTGTGACCGCGCCAGGCCGACGTCGACGTCTCGAGTTAATCCTCGAACGCGATGGGCCCACCTGTGTCTGGTGTGGCTGCGAGGTCGACACGCCGCTCGTCCAGGCCACGACCGAGCACGTCGTGCCCCGGCTGAAAGGCGGCCCCTCGTGGCTGGAGAACGAGGTCGCCGCCTGCAAGCGCTGCAACGGCCGGCGTGGTCACCGCAACCTGGTCGACTGGGCCGACGAGTGCGATGGCAGCGGCTGGACCGTCGATCGACATCGGCTCGTTCGCGTTCTTGAGTCGCTCGATGCGCGCATCGCCGAGCAGGGTGGCCAGCGCAAGGCCCGGCCGTACATCCGGAGTCAACTCCGGCGACTGCGCCGCCAGATCAGCTGAGCCGACTCAGCCCTTTGCGTCGGCCCAAGTATCGGCGACCTGAAGATCGATCTCGAGCGGCACTCGCAATTCGTAGGCATCGCGCATGATCGTGGTCATCAGCTCGCCGGCCTGCTCGACCTCGGCGTCGGGGGCCTCGACGATGATCTCGTCGTGGACCTGGAGCACGATCGAGCTCTCGAGCCCTTCGTCTTCGAGCACCTTGTCGAGGTTGACGATTGCGACCTTGAAGATGTCGGCGGCGAGCCCCTGGATGCCGGCGTTCATCGCCTGCCGTTCGCCGGCCTGCCGGATCTGCCGATTGTTCGACGAGAGTTCGGGGATCTGGCGGCGCCGCCCGAAAAGGGTCTCGGTGTAGCCCCGTTCACGGGCCAGTTCGACCGTGTCCTCCATGTACTGCTTCACGGCCGGGAACGCAGCGAAGTAACTCTCGAGGATCTCGGATGCCTCGGGCACCGGGATGTTGAGGCGCTGCGCAAGCCCGTAGGCCTCCATGCCGTAGGCGAGGCCGTACGACACCATCTTCGCTTTCGACCGCTCCTCGACATGGACATCCTCGGGAGCGATGTCGAACACGGCCGCGGCCGTTGCCGTGTGGATGTCGTCGCCGGCCTCGAACGCCCCGATCAGGCCCGGATCCTCCGCAAGGTGGGCGATGCATCGCAACTCGATCTGGTCGTAGTCGGCAATCAGAAACTTGTGTCCCTCCGGGGCAACGAAGGCCGTTCGGAAAACCCGCCCCCGCTCGGAGCGGACGGGAATGTTGTGCAGGTTCGGCTGATCCGACGAGAGGCGGCCGGTTCGGGCCACGGTCTGCTGGAACGTGGCACGGATCCGGTTTCCCTCGCCGACCTCGGCGAGCAGACCCTCGCCGTAGGTCGAACGCAGCTTCTCGACTTCGCGGTACTGAAGGAGGTCCTCGACGATCGGATGCTCAGTCCGCATCTTCTCGAGCGACTGAGCATCGGTCGAATAGCCGGTTTTCGTCTTCTTCTGCGGGGTGAGCCCGAGTTCGTCGAACAACACTTCGCGCAGCTGCTTGGTGGAGTTGACGTTGAAGTCGTGCCCTGCATGCTCGATCACGGCAGCCCGCTTGGCCTCTGTCTCGGCGACGAGTTCATCGCGGATCGCCTGCAGCACATCGGGATCGACACCGATCCCTCGGTACTCCATCTTCGCGAGTACCCGCACGAGCGGTACCTCGAGTTCGTCGTGGAGGGCGAGCAGCCCCTGCGTGGCCATCGCCTCCCGAAGCGGCATCACGAGGTGGTGCACGGCAAGCGCCGCAAAACTCGGTTCCTCGGACGCATCCACGGTGACACCGCCGTCTAGATCGAGTTGGCCTTCAGGCGGGCCCGACTCCGGAAGTTCCATGCCACAGTGTCGGAACAGCAGGGCACCGAGGTCGTACAAGTTGTCGGCCGGGTCGAGCAGGTAGGCAGCGAGGCGGGTATCGACCGCAAGGTCACGGACATCGACACCATGGTCGTAGAGCCGTCGCATCGCAGACTTGGCCCCGTGCATCGCCACGGGGCGACCGTCGGGGCCGAAGAGGGCCCGCAGCGCGTCGAGCACCGTCGAGTCGTCGAAAAAGTCGCCCTTCACGAAACCGACGTCGGACGCGTCACCGTCGACCACGAAGGCGAGGCCACCGTCGACTCCGGATTCGGACACACCGAGAGCGAGCACATCGGAACCTGTCGTCGCAAGGGCAAGCGCAGCGGCTGCAGCGGCGGGCGAGTCGTACACCGTGACCTTGGCGGTGAGCGCCTCAGCGGGCTCACTGCCCGCCTCGCCGAGAACCGGAGCAAGGCGGTCCCAGAGCGTGCGGAACTCGAGGAAGTCGAAGAGCTTCTTGATGACGTCGGTATCGGGTGCGCCCTGGGTCAACTCGTCGAGTCGAAAGTCGAGCTCGACGTCGCGAACGAGCACCATCATCTCGACGTTGTTGCGGACGTTGGCCTCGTTGCCTGCGAGGTTCTCTCGCAGCTTCGGCGTGAGTTCGTCGAGGGCGGCGTAGATGCCGTCGATACCGCCACGCTCGTTGATCAGCTTCGCGGCCGTCTTCTCCCCCACACCGGGGACGCCGGGGAGGTTGTCGGAGTTGTCGCCGCGCAGGGCTGCGTATTGGACATAGTCGACCGGCTTCACGCCGGTGCGTTCGAAGATCCCCGCCTCGTCATAGAGGGCGTAGTCGCTGACGCCGCGCTTGTTGTAGAGCACCTTGATGTGCGGGTCCTCGACCAGCTGATAGCTGTCGCGATCGCCGGTCACGATGATGACGTCGTCGCCACGGTCTCGGCCCTGGGTGGCGAGTGTGGCGATAATGTCATCGGCTTCGAAACCGACCTTTTCCAGCGTCGGGATCGCCATCGCATCAAGCACTTCGCGCACGACACCCATCTGCTGGCGAAGAATGTCCGGTGCTGCTTCCCGCTGCGCCTTATAGCTGGGCGTCATCTCGTGCCGGAAGGTCGGCTCGGGACGATCGAACGCGACGGCGATGTGATCGGGCTCGTGATCCTTCATCAGGTTGATGAGCATCGACGTGAAACCGAACACGGCGTTGGTCACCTGTCCTGACGCAGTGGCCATGTCGGTGGGCAGTGCAAAGAACGCTCGATAGGTGAGCGAGTTTCCATCGATGAGCATCACGGTCGCCATTGCGGGCGACCCTAACGCGCCCCTCAGGGGGTCGCGTCGCCTGCGAGCACCTCGTGGGCGACATCGATCATGCGTCGCCGACTCGACATGGCGGAACGCTGCAGAAACGTGAACGCATCACGCTCGCTGAGCCCGTGTTCGTCGATCAGCTTGCCCTTTGCCCGGTCGATCGTCTTGCGCTCCTCGAACCGCTGCTCTGCTGCGTCGAGTTCGCTGCGCAACGCCGCCGCCTCACGACGACGAGCGATCGCCAGCTCAACCGCCGGCACGAGTTCCTCCCGCTGATAGGGCTTCACGAGATAGGCCATCGCGCCTGCGTCGCTCGCCTCATGAATCAGCTCTCGCTGGCTGAACGCCGTCAGCATCACGACCGCCGTGTCGGCCAAGGCGGTTATCTCGCGTGCGGCTTCGATTCCGGTCATTCCCGGCATCTTCACGTCGAGGAGCGCAAGATCAGGCCGGTGCTCCATGACGAGCGCAACGGCATCATCGCCGCGACCGGTGTCGGCCACCACGTCGTAGCCCTCCTCGCGCAGCATTTCGACGAGATCCATGCGGATGATCGCCTCGTCTTCGGCAACGACAACACGGATGTCGCTCACGTGGCTCCGAACCGGTCGAGCAGCTCGTCTTGTTCGGCGTCAAGCGCAGCGATCTTGGCGGAGACGGTGTCTCGATGCTTGCGCAGGCGATCGGCGTGGCGGCTGGCCTTGCGGTGCTCTCGTTCGGCAAGTGGGGTCTCCGACACGAGTGCACGCAGGCGCGCGTCATCGGCTTCGTCCGTGAGCTGGATCAGCTGCTCCTCGGTTACGGCGAGGTCGTCGCGCGCGGATCGAAGCTGCTTGCTGACGGTGCGGAGGCGGCGCTCAATCTGGGCCTGGGACATGCGTCGATCATACGGCGCCGTCCTCGCGTGACCGTGTCCGACGATTTCTGGGGCACGATGTGCCGATGCGTCTCGTCGCCTGGGCCTGTGCCCTCTCGTTGCTTGTCGTCGCGTGCGGTGGCGACGATGCCGCTGCGACCTGTGTCGAGCTGCGCGAACCCGAGGATCAGGCATCAGGTCGTCACGTCCTCAGCGCGGGCACGGTCGAGTACCAGACCGAGCCGCCGACAAGCGGGCCCCACATTGCCGGCCCCACGCCAGCGGGCGTGCTCGACGCCAGCGTGCCGCGAGAAATCCAGGTTCGGCTTCTCGAATCCGGCGGCGTCATGGTGCAGTACGACGACGCTGTCGTCGGAGCGGAACTCGAGCAGCTCAGGTCGATCGGTTCAGCGACGATCGTGGTCGCTCCTGCGGCCTCGCAGTTGCCAGCACGAATCGTCGCCACCGCCTGGACCTGGAAGCTCTCGTGTTCGGCCGTCGATCTTCGCACCCTCGAGGCGTTTGCGACCGAACGGCCCGCCGACGCCCCCGGTCTCGACTGACGCTTCGCTTTGGTCAGGCCTGACGCCTGGCAACGACCTCTTCGAGTCGCTCGAGGGTCTTCTGCAGATTGGCCTTGTGCCGCTCCGGATAGCCGACCATCTCGATGAAGCGGGGGGCGAGCGACGTCGACCAGTCGAACGACTCGGTGACCTTGGTGCCGCCGTCGACTTCTTCGAGTTCGTACCGCCACCGATGACCACCGACGTGGGCCCAGGCGATGCGTCGATTCTCTTCGAACTCCTTGACCGTCGACGACATCTGATACGGCACGCCGAGGTTCATCTTCATCCTGAACCGGGCTCCGTCGCGCAGCCGCTCTGGCCCACTGGCGACGCCTCTCACCGTGCCAGAACCGTCCATTTCGACATGGCCGCTCGGGCTGGCGAGCACATCGAAGATGACATCGGCAGGAAAGGGCAGGACGCGGCTGTCGGAGATGATCTTGGCGCTCATGGGGGACTCCAATCGTTGCCGAAAACCTACCGCCGACGGTGTGTCTGCGATCAGTCGGCGGCCGGGCCGAGTCGGCCACCGGCGTTGCTGCGGATGAGCCAGAGTCCGGCGACGAGCATCACGGCCCATCCGATCATCACCGAGGTGATGAACGCATTCCGTGCCGTGCCTGCAACCAGCAAAATCATCGGCACGAAGCCACCGGCAAAGCCGACGGCGAGACGCATTCGCTGCCGCGGCTGCACCCACGCAATCGCAAGCATCGAACACGCGACGATCGCAGGCGGCAGGGCTAGCACCGGCCCGACGAATCCGGCCCCGGGAAGCGCAGCAATCGAGAACGCCACAAGGCGACCGGCCAGCCCGACTCGTGCTCGTGACTCGAAGGTCGATGACTCGGCGCCATTCTGTTCTTCTTCGAGCGCCTTCGTGACAGCGGCGAAGAACACGCCGCCCACGGGCAACCAGAGTGCGAAGGCGACACCGGTCGCCACCACCAGACTCATCTGCCACAGCAGCACCAGGGCGATCCACGCAACCGGGAGCGAGATCAGCAGCCAACGACGAGCTCGCTGGAGCGATTCGAGGACCTGGGGGTCAACCACGCTCCGACCGTAGGCGGGTCAGGAGTCCTACCGG
>PABW01000049.1 GCA_002699625.1 Acidimicrobiaceae bacterium | reverse complement strand
GCGCTTCTCCATCTGGGCCTGGAACGACTCCATCATGTCCCGGGGCTGGAACATGCCGGTCTGCCAGGTGGCGATCTGGTTGAGTGAGTCCGCCACTGAATGATCTCGGGCGTAGACGATCGACTGCTTCGAGCCGTAGACCGCGAGCGGTGACTTCGAGGCGATACGGCCAGCGATGCCGAGCACGTCCTCGAGCATGGTGGCCTGGTCGGCGTACACCTCGTTGACGAGCCCAACTTCCTTGGCTCGCTGCGCCGGCATGCGGTCGCCGGTGTAGGCGAGTTCGCGGACGATTCCGTCGGGGATCAGCTTCGGGAGGCGCTGCAAGGTCCCGACATCGGCGGTCATGCCGATGTTGATCTCCTGGATGCAGAACCAGGCATCCTCCGTGGCATAGCGACAGTCGGCTGCGGTGACCATGTCGACGGCGCCGCCGACCGCACCACCCTGNATCGCCACNAGNACGGGCATGCGGGCCTCCTCCAGTGCCGAGAATGANCGCTGGAGATGCATGGCGTTCGTNCGGAGGTTGGCNCGCTGACGCCCCACCTCGTTGCTGTCNCCGCCNGAGGCANNNTCCGANNCNTCGGTCAACACNTCGCCGCCGGTNAACACCGACAGGTCCATGCCAGCGCTGAAGTGCTTGCCGGTCGAGGAGATGACGACACAACGCACCCGGCCCGAGTCGCTCATCTCGTCGATGATCTCCGGCAGNTCNGACCAGAAGGCCGGAATCATCGTGTTGAGTTCGTCAGGGCGCGAGAGGNNCACGTGGGCGACGCCCTCGCTCTCCNCGATNTCGAANCAGGTGTATCCCATGNCCGAAAGGCTACGGGATCAGGCCTCGGCGTTCCCCATCGCTGTGGCNGCAGCGGCCTCNTGCATCGACTGCGCCTTCTCCTCGAAGTTCTCTTCTTGGAGGTCGTACTCGAGGAACTCGTCNCCGGTGTCGGGCATGTGTTCGAACTCGATCACGCCAATCTCCGTNAACTTTTCGCGCAGCCAGCCCTCGCCGGCGTCGAGCAGACCGAGCTTGCGNCAGTTCGGNACGATCTTGGAGAACAGCATCCGCTGGAAGACCTTGGTNTCCTCNGGAGCGTTGAGGAGTCGCTCGCACATGACCCGGCTGTCNACCCCCATGTACTCCCAGACTTCCTGCTGCAGGAAGCGGTCGCGCATGCGCAGGGCGGCCTCGAAGGCGAATTCCTGGCGATGCTGGATCTCGGCGAGGGTCATGTCCTGATACACCTCCTGGAGGCTCAGAACNCCGAAGGCCACGTGACGGGCTTCGTCNCTCATGATGTAGCGGAGCATCTTCTTCAGCAGCGGCTCCTCGGTGAGGTCGTGCATGAAGCCGAACGCCGCCAGCGCCAGACCCTCGACCATGATCTGCATGCCCAGGTAGGTCATGTCCCAGTCGGAGTCGTTGATGATGTCGTCGAGCAGCAGCCGCAGGTGCGGGTTNACCGGGTAACCACCGTCNAGCTTTTCGTTGAGATACCNGGCGAAGGCCTCGACGTGGCGGGCCTCNTCGACGGTCTGCTGAGCGGCGTAGTACTTGGCGTCGATCCACGGAACGGTCTCGACGATTTTGGCGGTGCACAGCAATGCGCCCTGCTCACCGTGCATGAACTGGCTGAGGCGCCACTTGGCCGACTGGAGACCNAACTCACGCCATTCCTTGTCGCCCCACGAGTAGAGCGGCGAATCGGGATCCTCCACGTTGGACGGATCCATCTGGAGTTCGAGCTGGAGGTTGAGCGCCTCGTAGGGATCAACCTCGATCGACCAGTCGAGATCGGTGGTGGCNTTCCACTGGCTGGTCTTNGATTTCTCGTAGAGCTTGTCGAGCTTGGCNCGCTCACCCTTGTCGTAGTTCCAGGTGAAGATNGCGTCGGCGTTGTCCTGCACGAGNTGGATCAGCTCATNGGGATTGTCGTTCGCNTGNGCGATCTCCATGATGCGATCGACGTCGTTGGCGTCGTCGAAGTTGTTGCGCTCGGNGNTNGTCATGACAGGTCCTCGTGGTCAGGGTCAGGGTCGATGGAGGGCAGGGTCGGTGGCGGGCAGGGCCGCCGTGACCAGCCGATGGATGACGGTGTTCCACTCGTCGGCNTCGGCAGTCGGTTTCTCGATGGCNCCCATCACCANNAAGCCGAGCGAGATCGCCTGGCACAGGGTGAGGATGGCGCGGGTNGAGAGCGTCGGATCGATGATGCCNGCGTCCTTGCCGTTGTCGATCAGNGTGGCGAGGTGGGATTCCTCNTCGGCCATACGGTCGCGGAGGGTCNTGCGGAAGGCCGGGTCACGTCGGGCCATGACCAAGGCTTCGAGCATGAGTGCGTCGCCGGCGGCCTCCCGGTTCATGAGGTCGGCGCCGAGCGAACCGAGCACNTCGGCTGCGCTGGCATCAGGGCCGACGGCGAGGAGTTGGGCGATCTGTTGCATCAACACGACNTCGAGGGCNTCGAGGAGNAGATCCTGCTTGCCTTCCCAGCGGCTGTAGATCGCGCCGGTCGTCAGCCCNGCNCGACGGGCGATCAACGCCACGCCGGCCTTCTCGATACCGCGCTCGGTGAANACCTCGATCGCTGCTGTGAGCAGGCGGTCNGTGATGNCGTCGCTGGTGNGGNGCGCGTCGGTNNCAGNCATNNNGTTGANGAATAACGANTATTATCNGNGTGTCAAGCGNCCNNGNNGGNCNACCGGTCGATGCNNATNAGATCAGCGTGCTGAGCTGCACATGCGGGCGGGGCCCCATGTGGGTGATGACNTCACCNGCAGCGATCGANCCGAGCTCGGCACACCGCTCNAGNGACNCNCCNAGCGAGAGGCCGTAGATNAAGCCTGANGCGAANAGATCGCCGGCACCCGTGGCATCGACCACNCGNTCGACGGGCGTGGCGGGAACGTCGAACCGCTCGCCGTTNGCGAGCACGACCGACCCCTCGGCNCTTCGGGTCAACGCNGCNACCTCCACCATGTCCGCGATCTGCCGGGCTGCNGCGTCGAAGTCGTCGGTCTCGAACATCGANCAGACCTCGGCGTCGTTGGCGAAGNCGAGATCGACGCGGTCGTCGAGCAGATCCATCCANTCGTCNCGGTGCCGGTCGACACAGAACGAGTCNCTGAGNGTCAACGACACGATGCGTCCNGCGTCGGAGGCGATCGNCATGGCGTGNCGGATCGCGTCCTTNGCCTCNTCACGGTCCCAGAGATACCCCTCGCAGTACGTGATGGCGGCCGACTCGACGATCTCCTGATCGATGTCGCCGGGGTTCAGGAAGGCCGAGATACCGAGGAAGGTGTTCATCGTCCGCTCGCCGTCGGGCGTGACCTGGATGAGTGAGCGGGCGGTCGGTTCNCCCTCGGTGGCGAACGGCACGTCNAANCCCACNCCNCCNTTGCGGGTGTCGTGGGCGAAGACCTCGCCAAGCTGGTCGTCACGGACCTTGCCGATGTANGTCGACCGGCCGCCGAGGCTGGCNACACCNGCCATCGTGTTGGCCGCCGAGCCGCCCGANGTCTCGATACCGGGTGGCATTGCGGCATAGAGCGATGTCGCCCGCTCCGTATCGATGAGGGTCATCGCTCCCTTGACCAGACCATGCTGATCGAGAAAGTCCTCCGGNACCGTCGANATCACGTCGACGATGGCGTTGCCCACCCCGACGACATCGAGGGCAAGATCGGGATTCGCGCGCAACTCAGGCTCCAACCGCAGGTGAACCNGNGCAGGCTAGCGCTCCGGACNNCCGGCGAGCGGCTGCTCAGGCGNCNNCATCGTCGGTCTCGCCGTCTCGCTAGCCTCCACTCCGTGACCGATCCACGCCTCCCCCGCCTCGCCGTCCCGTCCGCCTACCGGCTCGAGCTGGCACCGGACCTCNNNGCCCACACGTTCACCGGNACCGTCGAGATCGATGTCGAGATCCTCGAGCCGACNNCGCGCCTCGTNCTCAACAGCATCGAACTGACGATCCACTNGGCGTCNGTCGTGNTCNACGGCACNNCCCACACGGCNGCCACCACGCTCGACGACGANACCGAGCGGCTCACGCTCACCNTCGACGGNGAGGTCGCCGCAGGCCNCGCNACCGTGCAGNTGACGTTCGANGGCANCCTCAANGATCAACTTCACGGCTTCTATCGNTCGACGTACACCGCCGACGACGGCNCCGAGCACACGATCGCCACCACCCANTTCCAGTCGACCGACGCTCGNCGTTGCTTCCCGTGCTGGGACGAGCCCGANTACAAGGCGACCTTCGAGACAACGCTGATCGTCGANGCCGACCATCTCGCCGTCACCAACACGAGCGANGTCNNCGAGACCACGCTCGACGANGGNCGTCGNCGCATTCAGTACGCCCCGACGATGGTGATGTCGACCTANCTCGTCGCNTTTGTCGTCGGNCCGTTGGANGCCACCGAACCGATCCATGCGGGCGGTGTGCCNATCCGNGTCGTCCACCGCCCCGGNCANGGCGACCGCACCTCGTTCGCNCTCGATGTCGCCGCNGCAGCCCTCGACTGGTTTGCCGACTACTACGCAATCCCCTACCCCTCCGACAAGGTCGACCTGATCGCCATCCCCGACTTCGCGTTCGGNGCGATGGAAAACCTCGGCTGCGTGACGTTCCGCGANGTGTTGTTGATCATCGACCCNGCCGACGCAAGCCAGCCCGAACTCCAACGGGCCGCCGACGTCATCAACCATGAACTCGCCCACATGTGGTTCGGCGANCTCGTCACGATGCAGTGGTGGGANGGGATCTGGTTGAACGAGGCCTTCGCCACGTTCATGGAGACGAGCTGCAGCGACGCCTACCGGCCCGACTGGCGAGTNTGGNACACGTTCGCNCGGGCCCGNTCGGCAGCGTTCGACGTCGACGCCCTCGCCTCGACCCGCCCNATCGAGTTCCCGGTGGTCACCCCACAAGAAGCCGAGGGGATGTTCGACCTCCTNACCTACGAGAAGGGCGCCTCCGTCGTCCGCATGCTNGAGCAGTACCTCGGCNCCGAAGTCTTCCGNGACGGTGTGCGCCANTACCTCGACACCCACTCGTANGCGAACACCGANACCACCGACCTGTGGGCCTCGCTCGANACGGTCTCGGGTCAGCCGGTGCAGTCGCTGATGCANGACTGGATCTACCNGGGCGGTNATCCCATCATCACCGCCACCGCCACCCCGCACGGCCTGCGAGTCGAGCAGCGGGCGTTCACCCTCGATCCCAANGNCGCCGACGACCGCACCTGGTCGGTGCCNCTGGTCATCCGTCANGACGGGGAGANCACCTCGGCGCTGCTCNCCGAGGGNTCGATGCTGCTCACCGGCATCNCCGGCACGCCCACNACCGTGAACGCCGGCGCNGCNGGCTTCTTCCGTACCGCCATCGACGAGGCNATNCTCGCCGACCTCGANGCGAGNGGCCCCGGCGATCGCACCCCGACCGAACGCCACGGTCTTGTCGACGATGCGTGGGCGCTCACCGTGGCCGGTTCGCTGTCAGCTGCCGACTTCCTGCGCCTCGCCCGAGCGCTTGCCGGNGAGGACGACCTCAANGTNTGGCAGGCCCTTGNNACCGGNCTGCACGGTCTCGACCGCCTCGTCGAGGGCACCGCCGCCGACGTACTCGCCAGCATCATCCGCGAACTCGCCGGTCCGACCCTCGCCTCCATCGGTTTCGAGCCGGGTGCCGACGACGACGACCGCACGCTCGAACTCCGAGCCACGCTCGTTCGCCTTCTCGGCACGGCCGGAAACGACGCGGAAGTGATCGCCGCCGCACAGGGTGCGGTCGACCACCCTGATGCGTCACTCGGCGCTGCCGCACTCACCGTCGTCGCCCATCACGGCGGCCAGGCCGAGTACGACACGATCCGCGCCGCCTGGCTCGATGCGACCGATCCCGTCACCGAAATCCGCAACCAACGAGCGCTCGCCGGCTTCCGCTCGGTGGAACTCATCGAGCAACTTCTTGGCGACATCGCCGACGGTACCGTGCGCACCCAGGACGCCCCGTACCTGATCGCCCGTGCACTCGGGGGTCGAACGGTCGCCCGACGGGTTTGGGATTTCGTCACCACCAATTGGGCCGATCTCGACGAACGCTTCCCGTCGAACTCGATCCCCCGCATGCTGTCCGGGGTCACGGCCCTCGATGAGCCCGACCTCGTCGAGGCGGTTGCGTCCTTCCTCGACGACCACCCGATCCCGCAGGCCGGAAAGCAGGTCGACCAACACCTCGAACGTCAGCGCATCAACGCCGCATTCCGGGCCCGAGAGGCCGAGCGGTTGACGGCCTCGCTCCTCAACCGAGTCTGATCACCGAGACACGCGCACCGAACCGACCGGCGCGACGCAAAATCAGTCGGCCTCGGTGTCAGGAGCTTCCGACAGCGCGTGACCCATGCGGGTTCGCTTTGTCTCGAGGTACTTCTCGTTTTCCGGGTTCGATGCGATCTCGACCGGCACCCGATCGACGATCTCGAGCCCATAGCCATCGAGGCCGGTGAGCTTCGCCGGGTTGTTGGTCATGATGCGGAAACGGCTCACACCGAGATCGGCGAGCATGTTCGCTCCCACGCCGTACTCGCGGGAGTCGACCGGAAGACCCTGCGCTGCGTTGGCCTCGACCGTATCGAGCCCCTGATCCTGGAGGGCATAGGCGCGCATCTTGTGACCGATGCCGATGCCGCGGCCCTCGTGACCCCGCAGGTAGATCAGAACGCCTCGACCCTCGTGGGCGATCTTCTGGAGGGCCAGATCGAGCTGGGGACCGCAGTCACAGCGGAGGCTGCCGAGAATGTCACCGGTGAGGCACTCGCTGTGAACCCGCACGAGCGGCGGGTCGCCACCATCGACATCGCCCATGACGAACGCGATGTGATCGACCCCATCGAGCACCGAACGGTAGGCATGACACATGAAGTCGCCGTGCTTGGTCGGTACCCGAGCCACGCCCATCTGCTCGACCAGGATCTCGCTCTTGCGCCGGTGACGGACGACATCGGCGATCGAGACGAGTAGCAGGTCGTTGTCGGCGGCGAACGCCGCTGCGTCGTCGAGCGGCATCATGCCGCCCGTGGCGCTTACGAGGTCGGCCACGACCCCGACCGGACTGAGACCGGCAAGACGACACAGATCGACCACTGCTTCGGCGTGACCGGCTCGTTTCAGCACGCCGCCCTCTCGGGCCCGCAGCGGGAAGACGTGGCCAGGACGAGCGAAATCATCGGCGGCGACCTCGGCGCGGGCCAGAGCGGCGATGGTTCGAGCCTGATCGGCCGGCGAGGATCCNGTGGTGTTGCCATCGACGAGGTCGACCGAAACGGTGAANGCCCCNCGACCGGTGGCTTCGTCCTCGGCGACCATNAGNTCGAGCTCGAGCTCGTCTGCCCGATCGACCGACATCGGGACGCCGATGAGGCCGGTCACCCGANGACTCAGCCACACGAGCTTCTCGGTGTCCATGAACTGGGCGGCNCCGGCCAGCGCTCCCGTGGCNGTTTCGGAGTCATCGTCGACCACCACGATNAGNGATCCNGCGGCGATCGCGTCNANCGAGGCGGAGATGGAAGCGAAGTCAGGCATGGGGGCTCTTCACNGTGTGGNGNGGACNAGACGCTCGACNTACTTGGCGAGCACGTCGGCTTCGAGGTTGACGGTATCGCCNACGTTGCGCTGGCCCATCGCCGTCACGGCGAAGGTGTGCGGGATGATCGCGATGGAGAAGGTGGAGGGGGNGACCNCTGCGACGGTGAGGCTGATGCCGTCGACGGCGATGCTCCCNTTNTCGACGACATAGTTCGCAAGCTCGGACGGCAGCGTGAAGGTGAATCGCCAGGAGCCATCGTCGAGTTCCTCGATCGATTGCACCTCACCCGTGCCGTCGACATGACCCTGGACGACATGNCCGCCGTAGCGGCCGTTGGCGGCAAGTGGACGNTCGAGGTTGACCGGATCGCCGGGCGCNAGACCCCCGAGGTTCGTNCGATCCATCGTTTCGGGTACNGCNTCNGCNGNCCACCAGTCGTCNCCCCACTCGACGACGGTCAGGCAGCACCCGTTCACNGCGATCGACGCCCCCATCTCNACGTCGNCGAGCACGGTCGACGCCGCNATCGTCACGCGGGCGCCCTCACCGACAGGCGCGACNGAGCGGATGGTGCCGACCTCTTCNACCAAACCGGTGAACATCGATCCAGGCTTCTTTCTGCTGNTGGGTTGGGTCAACTCNACATGCGTCGCAACACCGCTCGGGCGTCGTCGATATCGACCTTGAGTTGTTCGGACAACTGCTCGAGNCCGTTGAACTTGCGCTCACTTCGCAGGAAATCGACGAAGGAGACGGCGACTTCCTCGCCGTACAGATCACCCTCGAAATCGATGAGATGCGCCTCGAGCAGCGACTGCTCGGCGTGCTCGTAGAACGTGGGTCGGCGACCGATGTTGATCGCGCACGGGTNGCGCTCNCCGTTCTCACGAGTGCACCAGCCGGCGTACACCGCATCGGCNGGCCACGCCATCACCTTCGGGACCGGGATGTTCGCCGTGGGGAACCCGATCTGACGACCNCGCTGATCGCCTGCCTCGACNACNCCTCGGACCTCGTAGGGGCGACCGAGCATCGANGCGGCNTAGGCGACATTGCCNCCGGCGAGCGCTCGCCGNATCTTGGTCGACGACACCGGCTCCCGAGCCTCGTCGTCGTGACGGATCAATTCGAGCGGGTGAACCTCGAAGCCGAACTNCTCNCCCATCNGNGCCATGCCNTCGACGTCGCCGGAGCGACCTGCACCGAAGTGGAAGTCCTCACCGACGACGATCGCCNTCGCGTGCAGNGCCTCNACGAAGACCTCCCGCACGAAGACGTCNGGGGGTGTTGCCGCCCGGTCCTCNTCGAAGGAGATCAGGTACACACAGTCGATGCCCTGCGCCTCNATCAGNTCGAGTTTCTGGTNGAGCGTGGTGAGCANCTTCGGCGCGTTCTCCGGACGGACNACATGGGCCGGNTGGCCGTCGAAGGTCACNACCGCCGAACGNACNCCNAGNCGGTCGGCGGCGGNTCGGACCTGCCGGAAGACCTCNTGGTGACCCAGGTGCACNCCGTCGAACACGCCGATCGTGGCCGCGACNGCGGCGNCGTCGGCCAGTCGATCACGGCGGTCGTGCAGGAGTTCCATGGCGCCTCNGGGTCGGGGGATCTGGAGAAACGCTACCGGGGGATCACCACGGTCGGTTTNCCNCCCTGGGGATGCGATTCGTACACCGCCAGGAGCNCACCATCTTCGCCCAGCACCGCCCACGGACCCNCACCGGAGACCNNCAACTGTTCGAGCGGAAGGACNCGNCCGTGNCCCACCAGCNCNGCAGTGTCNTCGTCGACGANGNCCGACTCGAGGTGCTGAACCGCTGCGGAGATCGGCANNAGCGTCGGTGACTCGATCGTGCCGGCATCGTCGAGCGTGAANCCACCNACCGACGTGCGTCGCAACGAGCGCAGATGTGCACCNCCGCCGAGCGCANTGCCGAGATCAGCAGCCAACGAGCGAATGTAGGTNCCCGACGAGCAGTCGACGACACAACGCCACACGCCGCGCGCTCCNNCGACNGGNTCGACGTCGAAGCGATCGACCCGCACCGGACGCGGNGGCCGATCGACCTCCTTGCCCTCACGGGCCANNTCGTGAAGCCGCTTGCCGTCGATCTTGATCGCCGAGACCATCGGCGGCACCTGCATCAGATNCCCGGTGAGGCGGTTGGCNNCAGCNCGCACCTGNTCGTCGGTGACCNCNGACATGTCGTGGGTGGCGGTGATCTCNCCGGCAGCGTCGAGNGTCGTCGTCTCCGTCCCGAGCACGATCTCACCCTCGTAGCGCTTCGGCAGNTCGGTGAGNAACCGCAGCAGGCGGGTNGCNTNNCCCACGCCGAGCACCAGCACGCCGGTTGCGTCGGGNTCNAGCGTGCCCGANTGGCCGACCTTCCGNGTGCCGATCACNCCNCGNGACTTGGCGACGACATCGTGGCTGGTCCAGCCCGCNGGCTTGTCGATCACGACGACACCGTGCGGGCCNGCGCTACTCGNCTTCGNGCCCATCCNCAGCCTCGCTNGCAGCGCCGGAGTCGAGATCNGGCACCGGTGGGCGCTCGGCCTCCTGGCGCAGGATCTCCTCGATGCGCGCCGCAGATCGCAGCGTCGAGTCCGAGCGGAANTCCAATTCGGGNGCGCGACGCANCTGCGTGCCCTGGCTCACCGCATGNCGCAGTCGNCCGCGATACTCCTCGAACGCTTCGTCGATTTCGGGATCGCCGTCACGGTCGAAGGTGGTGAAGTAGATCACCGCCTTGTGGAGATCACGGTCGACGTCGACACCCGTGAGCGACACGAGCTCGAGTCGTTCATCCTCGATGTACTCAAGTTCGGACGCGATGACCCGACGGATCAACTCGCCTGCTTTGGCTGTGCGCGTGCCCGGAGCGCCGGATCGGTTGTGCCGGCCGCGGCCCTTGCCCATCAGCTGTCGAGGTCTTCGAGGGTGCGCTCGATCTCGCGCTCCTCGTAGGTCTCGATGATGTCGCCGGGGCGCAGATCCTGGAAGTCCGACAGGCCGATGCCACACTCGTACCCAGCGGCAACCTCACGGGCATCATCCTTGAAGCGCTTGAGCGACTGGACCGTGCCCTTCCAGATGATCGTGCCTTCCCGGATGAAGCGCACCTTGGAGTTGCGGGTGATGACGCCATTGAGGACGTAGCAACCGGCGATCTTGCCGATACGGGGCACCGAGAAGATCTCGCGCACCTCGGCGTCGCCGGTGACGACCTCTTCGAACTCGGGCGCCAGCAGACCGACCATCGCCGATTCGATGTCCTCAAGCAGGTGGTAGATGATCTCGTACGTGCGAATCTCGACCTTCTCAGCATCAGCGAGATCGCGAGCCTTGCGGTCGGGCCGTACGCCGTAGCCGATGATCGTGGCGTTGGCGGTCGCCGCCAACTGGATGTCGTTCTCGGTGATACCGCCGACACCTCGATGCACGAAGCCGATCTTGACCTCGTCACGTTCCAGCTTGCGGAGCGACTCGGTGAGCGCTTCGAGCGAACCATTAACGTCGGCCTTGATGATCAGGTTGAGCGTGGCCGCCTCGCCGCGCTGGATCTGGTCGAAGATGTCCTCGAGCTTGCCGCCGCCGGCGAGGGCATGAGCCTCGCGGCCGAGCGAGGACTGACGCTGCCAGTGCTCGCGAGTGTCGGCCACCCGGCCGGCCACCTTCTCATTCGGCGCGACGACGAACTCCCGACCGGCGTCGGCGACCTCGGAGAGGCCGAGAACCTGAACCGGAGTCGACGGGCCAGCCTCCTTGACCTGCTCACCATGATCGTTGATCAGGGCACGGACACGGCCCCACGCCGCACCGGCAACCATCGGATCGCCGACTCGAAGGGTGCCGCTCTGGACGAGAACGGTGGCCACCGGACCTCGACCGATGTCGAGGTTCGACTCCAGAACGACGCCCTGGGCTCGGCCCTCGGGAGTCGCACGAAGATCCTCGACCTCGGTGACGAGCAGGATCTGATCGAGCAGTTCATCGACGCCGATGTCCTGCAACGCCGAAACCCGCTGGAAGATCGTGTCGCCGCCCCATTCCTCGGGAACGAGGTTGTGCTCGGCCACGCCAGCGATCGCCTTGTCGACGTCGGCGTTCTCACGGTCGATCTTGTTGACCGCCACGATGATCGGCACCTCGGCCGCCTTCGCGTGATTGATCGCCTCGATGGTCTGCGGCATGACGCCGTCGTCGGCGGCCACCATCAAGATGACGATGTCGGTGGACTCAGCACCACGGGCTCGCATCTGGGTGAACGCAGCGTGGCCCGGCGTGTCGATAAAGGTGATCTTCTGCCCGTCGCGCTCGACCTGATACGCACCGATGTGCTGGGTGATGCCGCCGGCCTCGCCGTCAGCGACGTTGGCGTTTCGGATGCGGTCGAGCAAGAGCGTCTTGCCATGGTCGACGTGACCCATCACGGTGATCACCGGCGGACGCAGCGGCGCGTCGTCGCCTGACTCGTCGTCGATGAAAAGCAGCTTCTGGAGTTCGACCTCCTGCTCCTCGCCCGGATCGACCAGACGGATCTCGGCTCCGATCTCGGCGGCGAACAGTTCGATCATGTCGTCGCTCAGCGACTGGGTCGCGGTGACCATCTCGCCGGCCTGCATGAGGAACCGGACGACGTCGGCCGCCGTACGGTTGAGCTTCGGGCCGAGATCGAGCGCAGTCGAGGCCCGCTCGACGACAACCTCGCCCTCGGGGACCGGTGCATCCACCGGCGTATAGCTCGGCACATCCATCGGCTGAAGTTCTTCGCGGTTGCGACGGCGACGACCCTTGCGGCGGGGCGGACGCTGACCGGGACCACCCGGACGGCCACCAGGACCGCCACGGCCACCGGGACCACCGGGACCACCGGGACCACCGGGACCACCGCGGCCGCCCCCAGGGGGCGCACCGGCGCCCGGCACGGAATCGCGAGGGCCGCTGGGGCGACGGCCACCCGGCATGGGGCCGCGAGCCGGACCACCCGGACCACCCGGACGGCCACCGCCGGGCCCGCTGGGACGGCCACCCGGGGGTGGCGGGATCGCTTTGCCCGACGAGGAACGCGGCGGCGGAGGCGGAGGAATCGGCTTGCCCGAGCCCGAGGTCGGCGGTCGCTTCGACGGATCGACAGCGACCTTCTTGACGACCTTCTTGACGACCTTCTTGACCACCTTCTTCGCCACCGGCGCCGGAGCATCCTCGGGCGCAGCCGGCTTCTTCGGGGGTGCAGCGCTGCCGCTTGAGGAGATCAAGCGGGCAGGGGCAGCCGGCGTCTCGGACTCAGGCGCAGTCGGCTCTGCAACCACCGGCTCGGCCGCGACCGTCGGCTCGTCGATGACCGGAT
This sequence comes from Acidimicrobiaceae bacterium, assembly GCA_002699625.1. Classification (GTDB taxonomy): domain Bacteria; phylum Actinomycetota; class Acidimicrobiia; order Acidimicrobiales; family Aldehydirespiratoraceae; genus UBA11606. The sequence continues at coordinate 3,269 of PABW01000049.1, read as the reverse complement.
CGGGAGCACCAACGGCTTCCTCGGCGTCGGTATCGTCGGCCGGCGCCTCCACGCTCGCTGCGGCCTTCTTGGCCGTCGCCTTCTTGGCCGCCTTCTTCGTGGCCTTTTTGGCGGCCTTCTTGGCCGCCTTCTTGACCGGCTTCGGCTCCTCGGGCTGCTCATCGCGAACCAGACCCTCACGCTCGGCCTTGCGGCGGACACGGTCGGCCTGCGCGTCGACGATGCTCGAGGAGTGGCTCTTGACGCCGATCCCCAAGGACTCGGCGAGATCGAGCGTCTCGGCATTGGTCATGCCGAGCTCTCGTGCGAGTTCGTAGACGCGGATGTTGTTTGGCACTGAGGCGATTGCCCTTCTGACCCGGTGTTCGCTCTCGAACCCGCCGGATCGCTCACTTGTTCGACGACACAATCTGCGCCGTCAGTGGTCACTTCTGCTGGCGCGCACGCGCGTCAGGCTGCAATGGCCACAATGAGTGAAGCCTAGCGAGATCATCCGCGTCTGCCGCGGTTCGCAACGCCCGACCGATGGCCTTCCGAGCGATGGCTGCGTCGAGGCATACCCGATCGGGGCACACATACGCCCCCCGGCCCGGTCCCTGCCCACGTGCGAGGCCGTCCGGAGTTGCCCGGATCCGCACCAATTCGGCCTGTTCAAGGCGCTCACGGCACCCCACACAGGTCCGAATCGGCATCAGAACCGCTATTCGGCCTCGTCGTCGGCAGCCGAATCGTCGTCCGCCTCGTCAACGGGGCCATCACCGGCCTCGTCCTCGGCGTACTCGTCGTCGGTAACAGGAGCCTCGGCGACCGCGGCCGCCTCTTCTTCCTGCATGGCCAGATAGTCGGCCTCGGAGATCGGATCACTGCCATCGGCGGGCTGCCACAGGTTCTCGCCGGTCTCGGGATCCTGGATCCACTCGCCATCGGCCCACTCGACCCCCTCGGCGTACGCCTGCTCCTCGGCGAACTGGGTCTCGGACTTGATGTTGATTCCCCAGCCGGTGAGACGAGAGGCAAGACGGGCGTTCTGGCCCTCCTTGCCGATCGCCAGCGACAGCTGGAAGTCGGGGACGATGACATCACAATCGCCGGTCATCTCGTCGGGACGCACCTCGGTGACCTTCGCCGGGCTGAGGGCACGGGTGACGAACTCCTGCAGATCCTCGTGGAACGGCACGATGTCGATCTTTTCGCCACGGAGTTCGTTGACGACCTGACGCACACGAGCACCGCGGGCGCCGACGCAGGCGCCGACCGGATCGACGTTCGCATCGTTGGACCACACGGCGATCTTGGTGCGGTGGCCTGGTTCGCGAGCACAGGCCTTGATCTCCACGATGCCGTCGGCAATTTCGGGGACCTCGAGCTCGAAGAGGCGCTTGACCAGACCGGGGTGGGTGCGGCTGACGACGATCTGCGGGCCCTTGGCCGTCTTGCGAACCTCGACGATGTACGCCTTGATGCGGGCGTTCGAGTCGGGGCGTTCGAACGGCACCTGCTCGGCCTGGGGCAGAAGCGCCTCCACTCGACCGAGGTCGAGCAGCGTGTAGCGGGCGTCGGTCTGCTGGATCATGCCCGTGACGATGTCGCCTTCGCGGCCGGCGTACTCCTCGTACTTCAGCTCGCGTTCGGCCTCACGGATTCGCTGGGTCATCACCTGGCGGGCGGTTTGTGCCGCAATGCGTCCGAAGTTGTCAGGGGTGACCTCGAACTCGTCGCCGGTGGGCTCGCCGTCCTCGTCGAGTTCTTGAGCGAAGACCTGGAACTCCATGGTCTCGGGGTTGATCGTCACCCAGGCGTACTCGTACGCATCGGGCATGCGCTTGTAGGCGTGCTCGAGGGCGTCGGCGAGCGCCCCAAAAAGCGCATCAACGGAGATGCCTCGGTCGGTGGCGAGCGCCTGCAGCGCCTCCATCATGTCCTGGTTCATCAGTGAGCCTCTCTCTGCGATTCTGGGATGCTCGGACGCTTGTCGCCCTGGCCGGGCTTGGGGGCGCCCCCCCATTCGAACACGGTGCGGGCCTTCGCCACATCGTCGTAAGCGAACGCTCGCGTGTCGCCGTCGATCTCCAGCATGAATCCAGCTTCTGTGGATCCGACAAGGGTTCCGGAAAAGCGGCGGTTGCCGTCGACATCGGCAAATGTCTTGATCTTCACGGTCTCTCCGATCGCCCGCTCGAAGTGCAGGCGGGTGCGGAGCGGACGCTCGAGACCCGGCGAGGAGACCTCGAGGGTGTAGCGGCCCGGGATCGGATCGGCCTCGTCGAGCACTCGGCTCGAGGATTTCGAGATCGTCTTGATTGCGTCAATATCGATGCCGCCATCGGCATCGACCAGGATCCGCAGAATCCCGCCGTTGAATTCGACGTCGTAGAGCTCGGCACCAACATCGGCCACGACGAGGGCCACCAGCTCACGAACTCGATCGACAACAGCCACGGCACTCTCCTTTCGCAGTCATCGGGATGGAAACGGCGCCGGAACTGAGAAAGGCGTGGCCTGCGGCCACGCCTCATCCGAATCCGGCTGAAGAACGATGAGCGCAGTGTATCAGGAATCCGACGACGCAAACGCCGCCACAAACTCGGCATGAAGGCGAGCGAGAGGGACGTTCGACTCCTCGACAGCGATTCCGGGACGGTCGGCGACACGATCGAACGCACCTTGAGCGAACGAGAGGTGGATCCGCCGATTGGCGGCTGGCACCACGGCCTTCGCCACCTCAGCCCTCGCTGCGACGAATCTCGGCGATCACGGCCTCGGACTCGTTGGCGTCCTCTCCACGCTCTCCGAGGTTCCGGTCGCGGTCCTCTTGCGCGGCCTTGCGGGCGGCGTATTTGGTGGCCTTTGCCTTTTCTAGGGCGGCATCGGCGCCGTGCTCGTGGATGAACTCGGCCCATTCGACAAGGGTGTCGACCATCTCGTCCTCGGGAACGACCATGACGTTCTGGCCCCTCACGAACAGGTGGCCGCGCTTGTTGCCCGCAGCAATGCCGAGATCGGCATCGCGGGCCTCTCCCGGCCCGTTCACGACACAGCCCATCACGGCGACCTGCAGAGGGATCTCCCGCTCACCAAAGGCGGTCATGGCGTCCTGGGCAACGGTGTAGACGTCGACCTCGGCGCGACCACACGACGGACACGCGATCAGGTCGATGTTCTTGCGCTCACGCAGGCCCATAGCCTCGAGCAGTTGACGGCCAGCCTTGGCCTCCTCGATCGGGTCGGCGGTGAGTGAGTACCGGATCGTGTCTCCGATGCCTTCGGCG
>PABW01000048.1 GCA_002699625.1 Acidimicrobiaceae bacterium | reverse complement strand
TCGCCGGTATCGATCGCAGCCTGCACTGCGCAGCCGGGCTCGCCTCGGTGTGCACAATCTCGGAACCGGCACTGCTCAGCGAGCTCGACGAGGTCTCCGAAGACGAGATCGAGGGCGTGTTCGGCCTCCCAGAGCCCGAGCGTGCGGATTCCGGGCGTNTCGAGGATCAAGCCGGCATCACCGGGAAGACGGATCAGCTCGCGGGCAGTGGTCGTGTGNCGCCCCTCGGCATCACTCGCCCGNACCTCCCCCACCTCGAGGCGTTCCTCGCCGACGAGCGCATTCACGATCGATGACTTGCCNACACCGCTCTCACCGACNAGCGCNAGCGTGCGTTCTGCCCCGATTCGGGCNAGNAGTTCGTCGAGTCCCGTNCGATCGACGACGCTCNTGACGATCACCGGGACCGAGCCCGCAACCGCCTCCACGATCGAGAAGGCCGGNGTGTCGACATCGGCCTCGTCGGCCTTCGTCAACACGATCAACGGCTCGGCACCGCTGNCGATNGCCATCACGAGNAGNCGCTCGAGCCAACCGGCCTGCACCGGNCGGTCGAGCCCGAGAACCGCAGCCACCACGTCGACGTTGCTGGCCAGGACCTGCTCGAGATCCTTCTCCGCCGGATCGCGGCGGCTCACGGCGGTGCGGCGGGGCAGCACTCGGGCGATCACCGTGCCGAGGCCTTCGGTGTCNTCGATCTCNACCCAGTCACCGGTGACCGGTGCNATCTCTCCCTGCGCCCGCTGCGAGTCCGAGAGCACGCGCACGCGACCATCGGGNGTCATGACGTCGCACTCCCCTCGGTCGACCCGGACCACCCGNGCCTGCCTCGCNCCNTCNCGCCAGTCGCCAGCNGGGACGCGNCCGACTCCCCAGTCGACNAGCGACTCGCTCAACGGGCGTCATCCTGGCNGTGCACGTCGCCAAGTCTGCCCTATNGCGCCCNCACGAGAGCCATCTCCGCTGCCAAATCNTTCCCTCCGCCGGNGCGAGACGGCATGGTGGACACCGTGAGTACTCNGCACCCGTCGCAGTCGGCNCNCTGNTGGNTGGGCGCGNTCNCCGGTGTCGCCGCCGCTGCNGTCGCGNTGGCATTCGGCCAGTTCATCGANGGCGTGTCNGACACGATGCCGGGTCTCGTGCTCGGGGTCGGTGAGCTCATCATCGACTACACGCCNGGNTGGGCNGCAGAGGAATCGATCGAGAACCTCGGCACCGCCGGCAAGGGCAACCTCCTGCTCGGCATCACGATCGTTGCGTTCNTGCTCGCCGGACTCCTCGGNGANCAGGCGCTGAAGCGCGGCGATCGCNTCGGCGTGGCCGGGTTCCTTGCCTTCGGNCTCCTCGGCGGNTGGGCTGCNGCCCGCAACCCGCAGTCNTCCTTCATCGCNGGCTGGTTCTGGGCCCTCGTCGCNGCCGGCCTCGGCATCGCCACCCTGNGNNTNCTGCTCAANNAGGCGCGGGCATCAGCAACCNCAACGGCCGANNTNTCCTCGNAGNGCGCGGAGATNNCNGCNAGTCCGNTCGAGCCACCNCACAGTCGTCGGGCGTTCATGCGATGGANCNCCGGTGCCGGTGCNGTNGCGCTCACCGGCGTCGGCGTNGGTCGCGNCGNCGAAGGCACCGGTGCCGGCGATCTTGCTCGNCGCGANATCGTGTTNCCCGACGCAACCGCCGAAACGGCNACGACNACGTTCGCCGACNGCNCNNCNGGCANCNTCAGNNCNGAACCGTTCGACNTNCCCGGCTTGTCGAGTTGGATCACTCCCTCGACCGACGANCAGTTCTACCGGATCGACTCCGCCCTNTCGTTCCCNCAGATCGACCCGGCCACATGGCGACTTTCGTTCACCGGCATGGTCGACAATCCCTACGAGCTCACNTACGACGAGATCCTCNNCATGGATCTCGTCGAACGCACCATCACCCTGGCGTGCGTCTCCAATCCGATCGGCGGCGACTATGTCGGGAACGCCGTGTGGACCGGCGTCCCCCTCGCCGACCTCCTCGACCGAGCCGGGGTCCAGGACGGCGCCACCCAGATCGTGGGNCGNTCCGTCGACGACTTCACCGNCGGCTTCCCGACCGAGACGGCCTANGACGGCCGNAACGCNATGCTGGTCGTNGGGCAGAATGGCGAACCGCTCCANGTCCGCCACGGCTTTCCCGCCCGGCTCGTGGTCGCCGGCCTNTACGGCTATGTCTCNGCCACCAAATGGATCGAGGAGATCAACCTCACCACCTGGGAGGCGTTCAACGGGTACTGGATCGATCTCGGCTGGTCNAAANACGGCCCGATGAANACNGCNTCGCGCATCGACGNCCCCCAGCACCGCAGTCGNATCACNGCCGGAACGACACCGATCGCCGGCGTCGCCTGGTCTNCGGTGCGNGGCATNCAGGCGGTGGAGATCTCGATCGACGAGGGNCCCTGGCAGNTCTGTGACCTCGCCGTNCCGGGTACNGACGANTCCTGGGTCCAGTGGAAAGCCGANTGGAACGCGTCGCCNGGGGTGCACCGCATCGACGTTCGAGCCATCGACAAGNNCGGNGAGATCCAGCCGGTCGGNCCCAAGGACNTCGCTCCCGANGGCGCCGAGGGCTACCACGCCATCCTNGTCGAGGTCGTCGCCTGAACGACCCGTCGNGNGNNCCNGCACGACNNGNCGTNGAGCCNNTCTCNCCGAAACCANCTGTTCATCNGAGGATCCACCCGACGCCCTCGNTNTCGTGCGTACGGTGAGTGGNCACATGACGAGTTCACGTCGNACCTACGTCCTCGACACATCGGTCCTGCTGAGCGAACCGCAGGCCCTCCGACAGTTCGAGGAACACGCCGTCGTTCTTCCGCTGGTCGTCCTGACCGAACTGGAAGCCAAACGCAACCATCCGGAACTCGGATGGGCGGCACGGACCGCGCTTCGAAGCCTCGAGGAACTCCGGGAACGACACGCCTCGCTCCTCGAGGAGCTGCCGGTCAACGAGCACGGCGGCACGATTCGCGTCGAGCTCAACCACACCTCCACCGAGCCACTGCCCGAAGCGCTGCGATCGGAAGCCAACGACCACCGGATCCTCACCGTCGCGCACAACCTCGCTCGCGAAGGACTCGACGTCACTCTCGTCACCAAGGACCTGCCGCTCCGTCTCAAGGCCGGCGTCGTCGGGCTTGACGCCGCCGAGTACCGAGACACCGAGGTCGCCGACGGCAGCTGGACCGGCTTCACCGATCTCGCGGTCGAGAGCGCCGTCGTCGACGAGTTCTACGACGAAGGCGTGGTCGACCTGTACGAGGTTCGGGATCTCCCGGTCAACACCGGCATCACGTTGGTCGCCGGCTCGCAGTCGGGCCTCGGCCGCGTGCGAGAGGATAAGCAGATCCATCGCATCCCCGACCGGTCCGTGTTCGACGTTCGGCCCCGCTCTCGAGAGCAACACATCGCCCTCGATCTGCTCACCGATGACTCGGTCGGCATCGTGTCGCTCGGTGGCCGTGCCGGCACCGGCAAGAGCGTGCTTGCGCTCGCTGCCGCGCTCGAGGCTGTGCTCGAGAACCGCACCCACTCGAAGGTGATCGTCTTCCGTCCGCTGTACGCAGTCGGCGGGCAGGACATTGGATACCTCCCCGGCTCCGAGGCCGAGAAGATGTCTCCGTGGGCTGCGGCGGTCACCGACGCGCTGGAGGCGATCGCTGGACCAGAGGTCGTGGACGAGATCCTTCATCGTGACCTGCTCGAGATCATGCCGCTGACCCATATCCGGGGACGATCGATCACCGACGCGTTCATCATTGTCGACGAGGCGCAGAACCTGGAGCGCAACGTCCTGCTCACCGCCCTCACCCGAATCGGCGAGAACTCCAAGGTCGTGCTCACCCACGACGTCGCCCAGCGCGACAACCTTCGCGTCGGCCGCTACGACGGCATTGGCGCCGTCGTCGATCATCTGCGGGGCCATCCGTTGTTCGGCCACATCACCCTGACGCGCAGCGAGCGCAGCCCGGTGGCCGCGCTCGTCGCAGGNTTGCTCGACGGACACGGCTGAGCCGNATCCGAGGCCGANTCNCTCAGTCCTTCATGAGGTAGTCGGCGTCNTCGTCGCCGAGCANCAGCTCCAGTTCGTCGGCGAGGCCGGGNTNGCGATCGAGTTCCTCNTCGGTNTCGATGATCTCGATCGCAACCTGACGGGCGGCGGCGACCCACTCCTTNTCCCGACGAAGCGACGCAAGCTTGAGATCGTTCCGTCCCTTTTGCCGCTCNCCCATGATCGTGCCTTCGCCGCGCAGGTCGAGATCNACTTCGGCGAGNTCGAAACCGTCGGTNGACGCAACGAGTGCCTCGAGTCGNGCCTCGCCNTCNGCGGTCGAGGGATCCCCNACGAGGAANCAGCGGCTGGCGTGCTGGCCTCGNCCGACTCGACCACGAAGCTGNTGAAGNTGNGCGATCCCGAACCGATCGGCGTCGAGGATGACCATGACGGTGGCGTTCGGGACATCGACACCGACCTCGATCACGGTGGTGGCGACGAGCACGTCNANNTCGCCNGCCCGNAANTCGTCCATGACCGNNGCCTTCTCCGCCGCCGTGACCCGNCCNTGGAGCAGCCCGAGTCTCAGGTCCGACAGTTCGGCTGCCTGGAGCGCNGCGAAGGTGTCCTCGGCCGACCGAACNTCGAGCGCCTCGGATTCGTCGATCAGCGGNCACACGACATAGACCTGNCGNCCGGCACCNACCTCGGCGCGAACGACATCCCAGACCCCATCNTNGGCGGCGTCATCACGAGCCCACTCGGTGACGATCGGTGTCCGNCCCGGCGGGAGTTCATCGAGCACCGACACGTCGAGATCGCCGTAGACCGTCATCGCCGCAGTTCGCGGGATCGGCGTGGCGGTCATGACNANGACATCGGGNGCAGTGACGGCGTCNCCNTTCTCTCGCAGCGCAGCCCGTTGCTCGACNCCGAANCGGTGTTGCTCGTCGATGACGACGACCCCGAGGGCGGNGTATTCGACCTTNTCCTGGATCANGGCNTGCGTGCCGATGATGATGTCGACCTTGCCGGTGACCAGNTCNGCGAGGATCTTGCGTCGATCGCCNGCCGCNACACGGTTCGTGAGCAACTCGACCCGCAACGGGCGCTCNCCCATGAGCGTGCTCGGGTCGGGAACCGACAGGTCGCCGAGCATGGCGGTCACGCCGGCGTGATGCTGTTCGGCNAGCACTTCGGTNGGGGCCATCAACGCNCCCTGATACCCACCCTGCACNGCCGTGAGGAGCGCGTGCACCGCCACCAGTGTCTTNCCGGAACCGACATCGCCCTGCAGAAGACGATGCATGGGTCGGGCGAGTTCGAGATCNGCACCAATCTCNCCNATCGCCCGCTGCTGNGCNTNGGTGAGCGGGAACGGCAGCCGTTCGANGAANCGGTCGGTGAGTTCACCGGCGANNTCGTGGGNGATACCCGCCGTCTCNCGCTCGATACGGCGCTTGCGACGAACCANCTCGAGTTGCACCCGCAACAACTCGTCGAACACGAGCCGNCGGCGGGCCTCGGCAACCTCNGCCATCGATTCNGGCTGATGGATACCGAACACGGCNGCGGCNCGATCGACAAAGTCGAAACGGTCGAGCACGCCATCNGGAACGGGGTCNTNGAGGCCGCGGGGTCGGCAACGGGCGACCGCCTCCTCGACGAATCGAGCGAGGTCCTTGGTGAGGAGNCCNGACTTTTCCGACTGGGGATACACGGCGATGATCCGGCCGGTCTGGTCACCCACGAGGTCGACGATCGGGCCGGTCATCTGNCGCTGGCCCTGGAACGTGTCGCACTTGCCNTGNACCAACACGCTCATGCCNGGAGTGAGCTGTTTCTCTCGCCACCGCTGGTTGAAGAAGGNCAACCGGAGCTGNTGCCCACCGTCACCGATCACGACTTCNGTGAGCGTGCGNCGGCCNCGGAGCTGCCGGGTCCGNCTGGAGCGCACCTCGCCGACGACCGTCGCCTCCTCACCNGGTTGGAGNTCGCCGATCGANGCCTCTCGCGTGCGGTCGAGATGACGTCNCGGATAGTGCGTGAGCANATCGAGGACNGTGCGGATCTCGGAACNGGCGAGGGCGGCATCCTTCTTGTCACCGACACCGCGCAGGCGAGAGACGGGGATCTGGTCGAGATCCCGCAGGGTGAGTGGCGGATCGCCNTCTGGCACGCCGTGCCCTCCGAGCGGGCTACTCGAGCCCGAAGTAGTAGGGNTAGAGCGGTTGNCCGCCCTCGTGNACCTCGACCTCNACGTCCCCGTGATGCTCTTCGACCCACGACTCGATGCGAGCGGTGGTGTCGTCGTCGGCGTCNTCGCCGGCGATCACGGTGAGCAACTCGTGNTCGCGAGTGATCATGACGTTGAGCAGTTCGATTGCGGCTTCNGCCATGGTCGACTGCACNGCGCAGATGCCCTCGCGGCGNATNCCGAGCCAGTCTCCGGTAGCNATCGGGCCNGCNTCAGANGTCGATTCTCGGACCGCNTGCGTGACTTCACCGGCGAGCACACCCGATGCCACCTCNGCCATCGAGTCGGCGTTGGNCTCGGCCGTCGACTGNGGGTCGTAGGACATCAGGCTGGCNATGCCTTCGGCGATGCCTCGAGTCGGCACGACCCGGACGGTGCGGCTGGTCTGGGCNTCGACCTGCTCTGCGACCGGGATGATGTTCTTGTTGTTCGGGAGGATGACGACCTCGGGTGCCGGNACCGACTCGACCGCTTGCACCAGGTCGGCGGTCGAGGGNTTCATCGACTGGCCACCGGTGACGACNGCNTGCACTCCCATCGACTTCAGGATCGAGACCACNCCNTCGCCGACCGCGACCGCCACGACGGCGGTGGGGACGGGCGGGCCTGACGGCTCAGGGTCNCCGAGTTCACCCTTGACCCAATCCTCCTCNTGGGCNAGCCCTTCGAGNTCTTCNAGCAGGTCGGTGACTCGGATCNTGTGGGGTCGGCCCACGTCGATGCCACACTCGATCGCAGCGCCGATGTCGTCGCAGTGGATGTGGCAGTTGAAGATGCCGTCGCCNCCGACGACCACGATCGAATCGCCGACCTCGGCCCACGCGGCCTTGAAGCCGGGGATCGATTCGTCGGGCGCATCNAGCAGGAACATGACCTCGTAGCGCAGGTCGGCAATCGAGGGTTCGTGATCGTCGCCATCGGGNCGNTCCATCTCGAATTCNGGNGGCGCCTGCACATCGGGTTCGGGGAGCGGGCGTTCGTCGACGACGTTGAGCGCCGCNTCGAGAAAGAGCANGAAACCCGAACCNCCGGCGTCGACCACACCGGCATCNGCGAGCACCTTGAGCAGGGTCGGCGTGCGCTGCAGCGACTCGCCCCCTTCGNANCGGGCGGCATCGAGNACGCCGAGCAAATCGGCNCCNGACTCGGCNGCNGCGANCGCAGCCTCNCTCGACTCGCGCACGACGGTGAGGATCGTGCCTTCCACCGGGTTGCCGACTGCGCCGTACGCACCCTCGGCGGCGGCAGCCAGCGCCGAAGCGAACGCTGCGCCGTCGACCGATGTCGAATCGGCGACGGTNGTGGAGAAGCCACGAAGAATCTGCGACATGATCACCCCGCTGTTGCCACGGGCGCCCATNAGCGAGCCATGNGCGATNGCCTTGCACACCGATGCCATGTCNGGGTCGGCNCCGTCGAGNTCGTCGACGACCGANCGCAGGGTGAGCGACATGTTGGTGCCGGTGTCGCCGTCNGGGACGGGATACACGTTGAGGTTGTTCACCGCCTCGCGGTGGTCGACGAGCGCGTCNCGAAAGACGGTGACGACCTGGCGGAGTGCAGNGGCATCGAGGNCGTTCAGAGGCACGGCTTCGGATCGTACAAGGCCGACGTCGCCGGGGGGACCTTGACCGGGGTACGCTTCGCCGCATGCAGGGTGTGATCAAGAGCTANGACCCCGGTACCGGCGACGGTGTCTTGATTGACGAGACCGATCTTCGTGANATCGATCTNGCNGAGAACGCCCTCGAGGGATCGCTCTTCCGGATGCTGCGTCAGGGCCAACGGGTGAACTTCGAACTCGACGANGCCGGCCGAGCCACGTCGCTCATGNTCGGATCCGAGGCCGACATGGAGACGCCCGACCTCTCCGAGTACGACCTCTGATCAGAGGTTGACGATCGGGCAGAGCAGGGTGCGCTCGACACCCTCGATCTTGCCGATGGNGTTCACCACCACCCCACCGAGTTCGTCCATNTCGGCGGCNCTCGCCCGGGCAATCACGTCGTANGGACCCATCGCGACNTCTGCGNTGACGACCTGNGNNAGCGCGCTTGTNTCGCGGGCGACATCNGCNGCTGCGCCGACGGCGGCCTGGATCAAGATGTAGGCAGTGACGGCCACGGCGGACNCCTTCNCGGTTGCGCTGGACGNCCNNTCNACCGGCCATCACCGAGAACGATACGTCCGATCGCGTTTCGTGCACCGCTCNGGCTGGGTTAGCCCGTGCCGACGTTCTACGATGTCGGNNACCTGTCTTNNACTTGTCTACCTCGCAGAGAGGCTGNCGGTGAGACGGCNAGGAACGCACTTCGCGAGCGGGGAGCTCCCCATGACCACGACCGCNGACATCGCCACCCAGCTGGAGACCACCTTNGGGCTCGCGGGCGTCGAACTCCGCTACGGACTCAGCCAGGACGAACTGTTCCACGANGCCATCGCCCACGACCGAGGTCGAGTCGAGATCGACGGGCCNGACGANGCCCAGAANGCCTTCGCCACCTCGCTCGGNGTCGACGGTCCNCTCGTCTACTTCTCCGANCCCGAGTGCACNGGCCGTCCGGTGAAGGACACCTACTGTGTCGACCGACCCGGCACCACCGACCGGGTNTGGTGGAAGGACGGCTTCGCCAAATTCGACGCCGACGCGTTCGNCACCCTCCTCCCCCGGGTCATCGANCACCTCAACCAACGACAGCGCCACCTGTACGTNGCCGACGTCTTCTGCGGCTGGGATCCGACCTTCGCCGAGCCGTACCGATTCGTCGGCGAGTTCGCGACCCACGCCTACTTCTGCAACATCATGTTCCCGAAGGCCGTNCGTGAGGACAGCGACCGCGCCGANGCNGGCTGGACCCTNATCAACGTGCCGTCGTTCGAGTGCGTGCCCGAGCGCGACGGCACCCGCAGCAACCGCGCCGTGATCATCGACATCGAGAACCGGGTNGGTCTCGTCCTCGGCCCCGCCGACTACTGCGGTGTGAACAAGAAGACCATGTTCACGATCATGAACTTCGTGCTGCCCGAGAAGNGCCAGCTCTCCATGCACTGTTCGGCCAATGTCGGCGATCGCGGCGACACCGCCATCCTCTTCGGNCTCTCCGGCACGGGCAAGACCACGCTNTCCGCCGANCCCGATCGGGANCTCATCGGNGACGACGAGCACGTGTGGACCGACGCCGGCNTCTCGAANTTCGANGNCGGCTGCTACGCNAAGCTCATCGATCTCGACAANAGCGCCGAACCGGTGATCGCCGCCGCCATGTCGATGAAGGGCACCCTGATCGAGAACGTGCCCGCCCTGCCCGGCAAAGCGATCGCCGACACCGATCCNCAGGANTTCGACCTCACCGACGGNTCNATCACCGAGAACACCCGGTTCGCGTACCCNCTCGACACGAACCCGAACGTCCGTGAGGGAGCGGCCGGCCCGCACCCCGAGACGATCGTGCTNCTCACCGCCGANGCGTTCGGCGTGCTNCCNCCNGTTTCGATCCTCGACGGCAACGAGACGATGTANCACTTCGTNATGGGCTTCACGTCCAAGCTCGCCGGNACCGAGGTCGGTGTCACCGAGCCCGAGCCGTCGTTCTCNTCGTGCTTCGGAGCGGCGTTCATGTCGCAGAAGCCNGCCGTCTACGCCGAGTTGCTCGCCANGCGCATGGCCGAGAACAACACCCGATGCATCATGCTCAACACCGGCTGGACCGGNGGCCCNTACGGCAAGGGTGAGCGCATGTCCCTGANGGACACCCGNGCCCTGCTGGACGCTGCGCTCAGCGGCGAATTCGANGGNGCCGATCTGCAGACCGAGCCGACNCTNGGNGTGAAGATGCCGATNACCTGCGCGGCAGTCGACGACANGATCCTCAACCCNCGNGACACNTGGGAAGATCCCGACGCGTACGACGAAGCTGCCGCTCGNCTTCGGGACATGTTCCGCGAGAACTTCGCCCGGCAGAACTACGCCGAACTGGGNATCCAGCCGGCGATGTNACCGGCGACCGGTTTCACGCCGGGAACCACAGCACGAGNTAGGCAGCCCGGATACCGAGCCCCATCAGCCACAGGCTGCCGAGCCCGTACAGCANGTNNGGNCGGTCCTGCATGTAGCTGCGGTANGANAAGATCATGCCGCANGACATGAACGCAACGAGNCCGTAGAGCAGGGGNTCNCCCGGCTCGATCGNNTCCTGCGCCTGNGCAGCCACGGCGAAGACCACATGNGCGGCNATNACCGNTTGAGCGACGCCGACGGCGTACCACAGCGACCGATGGCGNAGCCNTTCNTCGAGATGGGCGANCAGCGCCCAGANCGCCACCACACCNTTCGCGATGATCCACGGCCAGANCGAGACCTCGTACAGGTCGAGCATNANCGCATCCATCCCNTCGATCTCGGCATCGCGTCAGTCGAGCACGGCGTAGATGTCNTCGAGGTAGGGCNCNCCCTGNTGCGACGAGCCGTAGTGCACGTACCACTCCTGCCCGAAGGCCATGGCGAANGCGTNGTCGGGCAACGNGAGGAAGATGGAGTCCTCNNTGATCTGAGACGCGTGGGCGGCCATCGCCGCCTTCTTCTCGGCGACGACGCCGGTGACNTCGACTGCGTGGGTGATNTCGGCGGCCGGTGTNCCGAGATCCTGCTCGAGAAATTCGTTGCGCTCNGCCTCGAGTTCGNCGGCCGACNGATCGGTGTCCTCGGCCATCTCGGCCCAGGCNGGATCTTCCCCGAACGACTTCATCTGCTCGCGGTTCATCGTCGACTCGAACACATGGGGCGTCCCGGCGAGNNCCGCAGCCCGCCTGCCGACCCGGTGAACCTGGATGTGATCGGGGTGGTTGTAGCCACCGATCGGGTCGTAGATCGTGACGATGTCGGCCTGCTCCTCGCGAAGGATCCGGGCGAGCCGCTCGGCCGCCTCCTCGACATCGGCCTGCCAGAAGCAGTCNGGATCGTCGTTGGTCGGCGTGTTCTCCATCCCGGAGTCCTTGTAGCCGAGAAANTCGAGCCGGCTGACCGAGAGCTCATCGGNGGCCGCGNTNAACTCACGGGCCCGGACGTCAGCGAGGGTCTCNCCNTNGGGGATCATGTCGGGATNGGCNTCGCCCACNGCGCCGTCGGTTGCGCACACCAGCACGATGCGATGCCCGCGTCGGGCGCCGATCACCATCGTNCCGCCGGTGGCGATCGCCTCGTCGTCGGGGTGGGCGTGAAAGAAGACCGCGGTCGCCATCTACGCGACGCTACCGGCCTCGCGCAGCGCCGCGATCTCCTCAGCGGAGTACCCCAGATCGGCAAGCAGTTCATCGGTGTGCTGGCCGGCNTGNGCNGGCGGACGTTGAATCTCGGAGTCGGTGCGAGAGAANCGAGGCGCCGGCCGTGGCTGTGTCACACCGTTGCGCTCGACGAANGTGNCNCGNGCGATGTTGTGCGGGTGCTGCGGGGCCTCCNCCATCGACAACACCGGAGCNAAGCAGATGTCGGTGTGCTCCATGATCTCGCACCANTCGTCGCGGGTCTTCTCTTTGAAACGCGCCGTGAGTTCGGTCTTGAGNTCAGGCCANGCGGANCGGCTCATCTGCTGATCCCACNNGGGNTCGGNGAGCTCCATCTTCTCCCGCANGACGGCGTAGAACTGNGGCTCGATCGAGCCNATNGAGACAAAGTTGCCATCGGCACACTCGTAGACGTCGTAGAAGTGGGCGCCCGTGTCNAGCAGGTTGGTGCCGCGCTCGTCATTCCAGATGCCCATCGCNCGAAAGCCGTGGAAGAAGGTCATCAGCGACGCNGCNCCGTCGACCATCGCCGCATCNACGACNTGGCCCNCNCCCGATGATCGGGCTTCGAGNAGTGCNCACACNATGCCGAAGGCGAGGTACATGCCGCCACCGCCGAAGTCNCCGACNAGGTTGAGCGGCGGAACCGGNGCCTCNCCCTGCCGNCCCATCGANTCNAGGGCNCCCGCNAGGGCGATGTAGTTGATGTCNTGGCCGGCGGCCTGCGCATACGGGCCTTCNTGNCCCCAACCGGTCATCCGGCCGTAGACGAGGCGAGGGTTGCGGGCNAGGCAGTCGTCGGGGCCGACACCGAGACGCTCGGTGACCCCAGGCCGGAAGCCCTCGATCAGGCCGTCGGCGGACTCGACGAGCCTCATCACGGTCTCGATGCCCTCNGNGGACTTCATGTCGACGCCGATCGAGCGACGGCCGCGCAACATGACGTCGGCCGGGGGNACATCGGGATCNCCGCCTCGAACCGCCGAGGATCGCTCGACGCGGATCACGTCGGCGCCCATGTCNGCCAGCATCATGGCGCAGAACGGCCCAGGGCCGATGCCNGCCAACTCGATGATGCGTACTCCGGAAAGGGGTCCCATGGCGTCCTCCGTCAGGCTGCGAACGGTCGGGACCCTAGCCCTCCCGTGCGANGCCAGGCGAAGCCNTCGATCAACCNTCGAAGGTGCGGGCGGTGAGGNCGGTCATCGCCTCCACCAGCGGCGGCCAGACCTGNTACACGAAGTCATGGGACATNCCCTCGATCTCGAGGAACTCCGCACCNGGGATCAGTTCCGCAGTNCGTCGNCCGTGCTCGATCNGCAGGAGGGTGTCNTTCTCACCGTGGACGACNAGCGNCGGAANGTCGAGCGCTCGCANGNCGTCGANCCGGCTCTGGGCTGCGCAGCGCNGCCTCGAGTTGTCGCATNCCGCCNCCGGGNACNAACGCCCGCTGGTGAAGTTCNGTGAAGAACACCCGNAGTTGGTCGANGTCGNACCACTCNGGGTTGGCCCANAGCTTGCGAGCGGCGATATCNGCTTCGATCTGCTCCTCCACCGTCNCCTTTGACGGTGCCGTCAGCGCNGCGACGACCTCNTCGGACGCNGCCGGCANGTCGNNCTCNCCNGTGGTNGAGGCGAGCGACACGAGCGCCCGCACCCGNTCGGGGTGATCGACGNCGAGCTGCTGNGCGATCATGCCGCCAAGCGACAANCCGAGCACGACNGCGGTNNCGACACCGACGTCGTCGAGCACGGCGACNACATCANCNGCCATGTCGGAGAGNGTGTANTCGTCGNCGTCNGCNGTGATCGACGACAACCCNGCATCACGATTGTCCATCCGGATCACGAAGAACCCCCGGTCGACGAGCGCCATGCAGAACGCCTCGGGATAGATGAGGAGTTGGTTNCCCATGCCGGGNAGACAGACGACGACAGGGTCGTCNTGGNNGCCGAACGTTTCGTAGTACANCTCGATCGCATCGTTCATCACCGTGGGCATGGNNCCACACTAGGTTCCGACNCATGAAGATNCGCGACCGGAAGTTCGCCAAGCTCACGACCGACGAGCTGCACGACATTCTGAAGCTCCGCATCGANGTCTTCGTCGCNGAGCANGCGTGNGCCTACCCCGAACTCGACGGCCGCGACACCGAGCCCACGACCCGTCACGTGTGGATGGCCGACGACGTNGGTGTGGTCGCNTACGTGCGGGTGCTCCATGACGNCGACGCACGNCGGATCTGCCGAGTCGCNACCCGGGAGGACGCTCGNTCAGGCGGGCTNGCNGGCGCCCTGATGGAGTACGTCCTCGACTCGACNGANGGGCCTTGGGTGCTCGANGCCCAGAGCTATCTGGCCGGCTGGTACCGCGAGCGAGGNTTCGAGNACNACGGCGAGGAATTNGTCGAGTACGGCATCNCCCACCTCCCNATGCGACGGGAGTCNTGAGCGTCAGTCGAANCGNATCACTCGCTCCGGGTCGATTCGCAGCCGCACGCTCGACCCGACCGTCGGGGCCGNCGTGAGCACGAACCGCAGNCCGGTGCCATCTGCTGTCCGCAGNCGAACNTCGTGGTCGACCCCGCGAAAGTGCACCCGGTCAACCGTCGCCTCGACATCCCCGNCCNGGTCGATGACCGCAGCNTCGGAGCGCCAAACCNCGATCCCNGCAGGGCCTTCGATGACNTTGGTGTGCCCGAGTATTCGAGCGACGACGAGCGACCGAGGGGCGGCCCAGACCTCCGAAGGANGATCGATCTGGTGCAGNCGGCCATCGTGCATGACACCGACACGATCCCCGAGNGCGAACGCCTCNTCATGATCGTGCGTGACATGGATCGCNGCNGTGCCGGTTGCGTCGAGCACNNCGGGCAGTTCNCCGATNAGNCGATCGCGAAGATGACGGTCGAGCGATCCGAGCGGTTCGTCGAGCAGCAGCACCCGGGGCGCCGGAGCGAGCGCCCGAGCGAGCGCAACACGCTGCGCCTCACCGCCCGAGAGTGTCGTGACCGCTCGCCGTTCGTAGCCGGCGAGACCGACCAGCTCGAGGAGTTCGNCNACCCGCTCNCGCCGGGCGNCNGGATCNACGTCGTTCATCCGAAGCCCGAACTCGACGTTCTGCCCGACATTTCGNTGTGGGAANAGNGCGTGNTCCTGGAACATCAGGCCGAACGGGCGGACCTCGGGTGAAACAGCGGTGATGTCNTCACCGNNGAGTGAGATCGTGCCCGCCGCCAACGGCTCNAGTCCGGCGATCGCGCGCAACAGCGTGCTCTTNCCGCANCCNCTTGGTCCGAGCAACGCAAGCANNTCTCCGGCACCAAGNTCGAGATCGGNGCCCGTCACTGCNGGCACATCNCCGAAACGCACCTCGACNCCACGCANNGCCAGCATCACAACACCCCCTCATCGCCGCTGCGNCCNGATTCGATCACGAGCACCGCAGNCGCCACCAGCACCATGAGGATGACCGAAAGGGCCATCGCCTGTCCCCGAAGCAGATCACCGGGCGTCGACAGCAGCCGGAACAGCGCAATCGGCGCGGTGAGATGCTCCGGACGTCGGGGCAGGAAGGAGGTCGCCCCGAACTCCCCGAGCGAGACCGCGAAGGCAAACCCGGCGCCCACGAGTAGGCCGCGCATCCCGATGGGCACATCGACTTCGCGGCGAGCGCGGACCGGTGACGCACCCAACACTGCCGCCGCCTCGTGGAGCATGGGGTCGATCGACCGCAACACCGGCACCATCGTGCGAACGACGAACGGCACGCCGACAAGGGCATGAGCGATCGGAATGATCCACCAGCTCGTTCGGAGGTCGAGCGGTGGTTCGTCAAGGGCGATGAGCATGCCGAAACCGATCGTCACCGCCGACGTCCCGAGCGGCAGCGTAAGCCCGAGATCGAAGATCCGAGCGACACCTCGGCGGCCGTGCACCACGACGAGCGAGGCCAGAAGCCCGACGAGCACGGCGAACGCCGTCGCCACAACAGCGAAGACCACCGAGTTCCACAGTGCCGTGGTTGCCGGTGCCGGAAGCTGCCGCGCCCGCTCACCGAGCGCTTCGTAATGGTCGAGGCCGTAGCTCCCACCGGTGGAGAACGACCGCTCGACTAGTACACCGATCGGTCCGCCGAGCAACACCAGGCCGACGATGAGGTTGCCGCGACGCCAGGCGGGGGCTGCAGGACGACGACTCGACCGGGCGCCCCGACCGACGATCGGCCGACGGCGTTCCAGCCGGGTCGAGAGGATCACGAGGGCCAGAACGGCGACAAGCTGCAGGGCGGCAAGCGCAGCGGCGGTCTCGAGGTCGACGCGGGTGACCGCCTGCCGATAGATCTCAGTCTCGACCGTTGCTCGCCGAGGCCCGCCGAGGATCAGCACCACACCGAACGACGTGAACGAGAAAAGGAAGACGATTGCTGCGGCAGAGGCGATAGCGGGGCGCAGCCGAGGGAGCGTGACCTCCCGAAAGGTCTGCCACGCCCCCGCTCCGAGCACACGGGCCGCCTCCTCCACGCGTTGGTCGAGGCCGGCCCAATAGGAACCCACGGCCCGAACCACGACCGCGTAGTTGAAGAACACGTGGGCGATCAGGATCGCCCAGACGGTGTGACGAAGCCGGAACGCGCCGTCGTCGAGTCCGGCAACGGCGAACAGTTCGGTGAACGCGCTGGCGACAACGACCGTCGGCAGCACGAACGGCACGGTGACGAGCGCCCGAACGAGCCGCTGTCGTCGCGCCGTCAACCGGGCGACGACCGACGCAGCGGGAAGGCCGACGGCGAGAGTGAGCACGGTGCTTGCGATCGCCTGCCAGATCGTGAACCAGGCGATGTCGCGTTGACGCGACGACTCAGCCAGGTCGAGCAACGTCGCGCCTCCCCCACCGCCGAGGCCGCGCCACAGGATCGTGGCGATCGGGTAGAGAAAGAACGCTGCGACGAACACGGCGGGGACGGCCACCAGCACCCCACGAGTGCCCAGGCCGAACAGCCGGTTCATCGCACGCCGCTCCAGGTCCGTGCGCTCAGCCCAGGACGATCTCGACCCATCGCTCGACCCATGCGTCACGGTTCGCTTCGATGGCGGCCGGTTCGATGATCTGTGGATCGTCGGCTATCTCGGCGAACTCGACGAACTCGGCGGGCAACGCCGCAGCCTC
>PABW01000047.1 GCA_002699625.1 Acidimicrobiaceae bacterium | reverse complement strand
ATCTGTGGCGCCAGCGACTCGGCGTGACGACGACCCCGCGAGGAGTGAGCCGACGCGATCGTTCCTTCATGGCCCCCGATCGCACAACCGACGCGGGCCGTAGCGGACTCGATCCCGAGGATCAGCATGTCGCCCCCCACGGCACGAGGCGCCGGGCGAGTCCGGCCAGCCGGGAGGTCCAGTGCTCGCCTACGGCAACGAACTCGATACGGCGCTCGTCATCGTCGTCGGCCAGCAGGATCCGGACCTCGAGACGGTCGGCCGGCAGCGCCGGAAGGATGTTGTTGCCCCACTCGACGAGGGTGACGCCGTCCTCGAGGAGTTCGGGAATGGCGAGATCCTCGGCATCGCCGAACTGCTCGATGCGGTAGGCGTCGAGATGGTTGACGACGATGTCGCCCTCGTAGCGATTCGCGAGGGTGAAGGTCGGACTGGTGACGGGCTCATCGACGCCGACCGCACGAGCGAAGCCCTGGGTGAAGTGGGTCTTGCCTGCGCCGAGATCACCGACGAGCACCAGAAGATCGCCGTCGACGACCAGGGCGGCAACCTCGGCCGCCACGGCTTGGGTCCCGGCGACGTCGGTGGTGGCGCAGGAGATCACCCCTCGAGGCTACCGACCGTGCTTCGGATGGCCGTCTCGACGGCGACGACGGCGAGCATCCGAACCTGATCGACCGGGGCCTCGACCTCGCCCGTCGCCGCCGCAACGAAGCCGTCGCCGTCGCTGCGCATGTGCGGCGGGAAGACCGCCCGGGCAAGCCCATCGTGGGCACCCTGGGCGACGACGAGGCACTGCCCGGCGTCAAGCACCGCGTTGGTCACGACCACACCGATCACGGTGTTGGTGCTGAGGTCGGCCCCCAACGGGTCGTCCGCCAGGGGCCAGGCCGACACCCCGTGCCGGATTCGGGCCGGATCGCTCCCGTCGTCGATGTCGCCGACCGCATTGACCGCAACGACCGCAGAGACGACCAGCTCGCCATCGGCCATCGTGGCGATCCCGAGGCCGGCGTCGATCGCATGATCGGGCCCACGCCACTTCCCCACCGTTGCGCCGGTACCCGCACCGACCCGCCCGACGGCCGGTTCGGTCGTGGCCGCACGAAGGGCGAGTCGGCCGTGTTCGGCGTTCGGACGCACGGAGGCATCCCCCACGCCAAGGTCATAGAGCGACATGCCGACCACGATCGGGACGACGCCGTGTGGCGTCTCGAAGCCGATACCAGCCTCGCCGAGTGCGTCGGCCACACCGCTTCCGGCGGCCAGCCCGAAGGCCGAGCCACCCGACAAGACGACCGCATCAAGACGACCGACCCGCCGGACGGGATCGAGCAGCTCGAACTCGCGAGAGGCAGGTGAGCCACCCCGGATCTCGCCCGATGCGGTGGCACCCTCCGGCAGTCGCACGACCGTGCACCCGGTGCGGGCCTCCGAATCGGTCCAGTGCCCCACGGTGACGCCGTCGACGAGTCGCATACCGACGACGTTAGGCGGCGCGGCTCATCGTCGGAGGAGTTCGTCGAGTCGACGATCCATCCGCTCGGCGGTCACCGGCCATGCATGGACCGCCATGGCCTCGGCGAGCCCGCCCGACGCAGACGCCCCCGACGCAATGTGGGCGATGACCTCGGCGAGCCGCTTCCCGAGTCCCCCCTCGGCGTAGAGACAGTCGTCGTGGTGGGACACCGGGATGATCTCCGGGTAGGCGAGCGCATCGGGCAGCACCGGCCAGGCTCCGGCCACGATCGCCTCCACCACGGCGATGCCGAAGTTCTCGCCTTTGGCCGCCGACACGACGACGTCGGCCCGATCGAGGAGCGCCTCGTAATCGGGCCGGTCGAGGAACCCACGCGCCACCACCCGATCCCCGAGCCCGTCGAGCAGCGGATCGATGACGGCCGCCTCGCCCCCCTCGTGATCACCGACGACCGCGAGGTCGAGATCGATCCCGCGCTCGAGGAGTCGCCGGACCGTTCGGATGACCGCACCCACGTCCTTGTCGTGGTGCCATCGCTGATTCGACACCACGAGCGGACGTGGCGCGCCCGTCGGTCGAGATCGCCGCTCGCGAATGTCGACACCGGGGTGCTCGATGCGCAGCTTGGCGTCGAGCGCCGCCCGTTCGGGCTCATGGCCGTGGTCCGGGGCCGAGGCGAGGAGTCGGTCGAGCCCGGCGACGAGTTCGCCTCGCTGGAAGGCGCTGTTGCACCAGATCTCGTCGGCGACGACCAGACTGCGCCACTGCGTCCACGCGAGCCCGGTATCGAGGGACTCGCCGGGTTGACGGGGATAGGTCAGCTGATTCTCGTGGAGGTACTGCACCCATGTCGCTCCGGGCAGATCGACCATGCCGCGGAACGCAGCGAGGTCGAGCATGTTGGACGCCACCACCACATCGACGGGCGGGCGCGTGGTCTCGGCGAGTTGCCGAGCGAGCGACACCGAGCCGCCGCGCATCCGCCAGCGCCAATGTCGGCCCTCATGACCGAGGATCTCGATGTCGTGACGGGAATGCGCCGCCCACCCCTCGGCCCACGCACGGTGGGACCCGCCGAGAAACGGCTCGACCAGCAGAATCCTCGCCATCAGCTGTCGCTGAGCAGCAGGGCGAGCCGGTCGGGCAGATCAGAGGCGACGAGGCCCACCTGCTCGCGTCCGGCCTCGGCATGGAGCCAGGCCGCGGACGCCGCCGCGCGAACGGGATCGACCCCCTG
Organism: Acidimicrobiaceae bacterium; assembly: GCA_002699625.1. Lineage (GTDB taxonomy): Bacteria > Actinomycetota > Acidimicrobiia > Acidimicrobiales > Aldehydirespiratoraceae > UBA11606. The sequence continues at coordinate 29,048 of PABW01000047.1, read as the reverse complement.
GGCGAGCAAGGCGGTAATCGCTCCGGCAAGCACGTCACCGGTACCGGCCGTGGCGAGTGCCGGGCCGCCGTTGGCCACGACCAGGACCGGACCGTCGGAGTCGGCCACGATCGTCGTCGGTCCCTTGTGGACGACGACAGCGCCGATCGAGGCTGCGAGTTCTCGGGTGGCGGCGATGGGATCAGAGGAGGCGTGGCGGGCGAGCCGGGCGAACTCTCCACCGTGCGGGGTCAGCACGGTCGGCGCAGCACGATCCCGGATCGCATCGAGGAACTCGGCCTGCAGTGCGTCGCCGTCGAGAACGAGCGGACGGTCGACGCCGAGCACCGTGGCCACATCGACATCGTGGCCGGGGCCGAGTCCGGGACCCACGAGTACGGCAGCCACACGATCAAGGTCGGCGACCGCTGCGGCACCCCACGCCGATGCCGGGAGCGAATGCCCGACCGCCTCGACCGGACCGTCGACGCCGTCGCGACCCGGGATCGCCATCTGGACGTAGCCCGCCCCCAGGCGCTGGGCCGAGCGGGTAGCGAGACGAGGAGCGCCAGTCATCGTGGACGACCCACCGATGATGCGGATGGCGTGGTGCCACTTGTGCACCGTGGCGGCCGGTACGGGTAGCCAGCCAGCCACGTCGGACCCTTCGACGAGGTCAATCGTGGCGTCGCCCGTGTCGAGGCCGATGTCGGCGATCACCACCNNGCCGGCCAGTTCCCGCCCTGGTTCGAGAAGAAGACCGGGCTTCAGCGCCGCAAAAGTGACCGTGCGATCGGCAGCGGGCGGCGAACCGAGGCGCGCNCCGGTGAGACCNTCGACCCCGGACGGGATGTCGACGGCGAGGACGGGGACACCNTCGGGAACGGNCGGGAAGTCGTAGGGNCGNCTGAGGCCCGTGCCGNAGGCNGCATCGATGACGAGATCGACCTCGANNGGCAGCGNNGCGNTGTCGGGATCNAGCACCACGCATCGCNCGCCACGNCGTTNGAGCCGGGTGGCGGCNGCGCGGCCGTCGGCNCCGTTGTTGCCCTTGCCNGCGATGANCGCCACNCGCCGTCCATANGTCCCGCCCAGAAGGTCGACGGCGGNGCGAGCCACCGCTGCGCCGGCACGTTCGACGAGNNCAGCGACCGGNACGGGCGCNGCAGCGTCGATCGCCGCCATCTCGGCGGGGGTGACGATCGGGATCACTCGGGCAGCGCCGCCACGACCGCCTGCGCAAGCGTGTCGGTNTGGGTGAGACTGATCTCGAANCGTNCGGCNCCNTTGCTCCGNGCGAACGCNGCCGCCTCGCCGTGCAGCACGAGTTCGGGATGGCCGTCGTCATGGCGAACGACNTCGANCTCNCTGAAGCGAACGGCGCCGAGGCCNGACTTCAGCGACTTGAGGAACGCCTCCTTCGCNGCGAACCGGGCNGCAAGGGGNCGGGCGGGATCGCCACTCGTNTCGGCGTAGGCGAGTTCNGCNTCGCANAACAGNCGCGTCCGAATNCCCGGNGTGCGNGTGAGNACCTCNCGGAAACGGTCGATGTCGACGAGGTCGGTTCCGATCCCGATCATCCTGCGACCCTACAGGGCCGTCGACAGCCGACCGGNGGGCCGANCGTCAGCCCACCCGCCANCGGTCGGCGAGATCGTTGATNGGCAAGGTGAGCAGATCGNCGACCGGCTGCTGACCGAGNAGGTCTTCGCGGAAGGTCGGCTCGGTCTCCATCACGGCGTCNCGCACCGCCGAGTANCGGTNGCGGTAGCCCTGCAGCACNCCGCGNGCGGCNCCGGGCGACAGCTNGTCGGCGAGTTTCACCTGGAGCAGNGTGAGTCCGGTNGTGANGTTGTCCTTCACTTCGGGGACGATCACGACGGTTCGGTCATCNGAACGGCCTCGGGCGACGAACACCCGTCGCTCNAGCGCCACCTGATGCTTCGTNCCCTTCAGNGTCGGGNTGCGGTCGGTGCGAGAGGCGATGTTGCGGCTGATGCCNCCTCGGTCGACGACCACNGCCGTGGCATCGCCATNGCCGTCNGCGTCCATACNNTCGATGCGATAGCGGGTGTGACCGAGCACGTCGTCGATCGCCGGGTCGAGGTCNGCNAGGGTGCGCAGCGAGGCGTAGGACAGGCGATCGCGGGGAGCCCCCGCNTCGANCACNGCCCGACTGAGCGCANCGTCGAGGAGTGTCTCGTCGGAGCGGGAGATGCCGACCGTCACNGTCTTGGCCTGGTGCTTGATGGCGTCGATCGGGCGGGTGAGTTCNTCGATGCCGAGGGTGAGGGCGGCGGCGAGATCATCGAGCACGACGGCAGGCGTGCCCACCTTGCCGTATTCGATCTGGTANGCCTCGAGCGGCGANGANCCGAGNGCGAACCGNAGAAGCGANGCNANCNTGCTCGCCGTCGACGCCTCCATNTGGCCNTTGAGNTCNCCGGTGCGNAGCAGGTCGAAGAANGAAGCCGCTGTTCGTTCGAGCGTGGACTCGACCGACACGAGNGCCTCTTCACCACTCATCTGGGGGTGTGCGGCAGCCTGCTCAATCGCGCTNCGGGCCTCGCGCATCGGGCGAGCCTGCGCATCGATNGCCANCGCAGCCTCGTACCCGAAGAGGTGGCCGGCCATCGTCGAGAGGATGAAGCCCAGACGAGGGTCGACCGCCGGCACCGGGAGCACNGCGAGCGCGCTCGAGAACCGCGACTGGTCCTCGTCGGCCACGACGATCGGCGCTGCCTTGTGCGCCCGAAANATCGCCACTTCCTTGGCGACGTCGTCGGCGGTCGAGCCGGACAGGCCNGCGGNACACACGAANATCAGCGGCTCAGACGACAGGTCGATGTGTTTCTTGTCCTCGGTGCTGTCGGCGGCGATCGACTTGTAACAGAGNTCNCTCAGCTTGACCCGGACCTCCTGCGCTGCGATCCGGTTGGGNCCGTTGCCGACCATCGCCCAGTAGCGCCGGCTCGGCGCGAACTGGCGGGCGGCCTCGCCGATGATGTCGCGACGNNCGAGCACGGTCTCCATNGCNGCCGGCAGTTCNGTGATGCCCTTCAGCAGNNCGGCGCGGTCGTCGNCCATCTCGTCACCGAGCAGCTCGTCNGTGATGGCNATCGACAGCAAGAGNCCNGCNGCGATCTGCGAGTAGAACGCCTTCGTNGAGGCGACCGACATCTCNACATCGCGNCCNTCGGAGGTGTACAGCACACCGTCGGCGCGNTCGGTGAGGTCGCTCCCCCGCCGGTTGACNATCGCNATGACNNTGGCGCCTCGGTTGCGAACGATGTCGACCGTGCGGTTGGTGTCGGTGGTNGTNCCGGACTGGCTGACGGCGACGANCANGGTGTNGCTCATGTCGGNCCGCAGCCNGAANCCGGAGAGCTCGGTGGCNAGNANGGCTTCNACCTCGATCTCACCGTTGGGNGTGAGNGCATCGAGGCCGGCGGCAAGCGCCTGNCCNGCGACGGCTGCCGTNCCCTGCCCGATCGCGAGCACCCGCGTNATGGTGCCGTTNCGAACCNGTTCGCGGATTTCGTCGGGGATCACCGAAGGCCCGAGCGAGACCCGCAAGCCGGCGTCGGTCTCGACGATCTTGCCGCGGAGCGTTTTGCGGAAGGAGGTCGGCGACTCGCCGATCTCCTTCATNAGATAGTGCGGGTGATCACCNCGNTCGATNTCGCGAGTGGTGATCTGGGCNACGGCGANGTCGTCGGCNGCAACNGCCAGATCGGTGCCGTCNTANGCCNTGCGCAGCATCCCCTCGACCGTTCCNGCNAGNTCACCNTCNAGCTCGATGATCTGACCGCGACTGGCGTTGGGATTCTCGGGGTTGCCNGGNGTCTCNCCGTCCATGCGGACATAGTGNNCNGTCTCNTCAACCACGCCATAGGGCTCGGAAGCGACGATGTANGCNTCCTCGGCGAGACCGATGTANAGCGCCTGACCNGAGCCACGCAGGGCCAGCTGAAGCTTGTCCGGTGCGGCCGCCGTGCACGCACCGATGGCNACGGAACCTTCGAACGTCGCGACCGTGCGCCGGAACGCCTCNGCCGACNCNAGCCCCTCANCNAGNCGCCGGCTCGTGAGNGACGGGATGACCTTGGCATCGGTGGTGATGGACGGNGTGATCGTCACGCCCTCNTCGGCGATCAGATCGGCGAAGTTGTCGACNTCGCCGTTGAGCGCGCCGACGACATAGGGGCCGGNAGCGTNGAGCAGCTCGCTGTTGAGNGGGTGAGCNTTCGGCTCGGAGATGATGCCGATCGANGCCCAACGGGTGTGGCCGAGCACCAGNGTGCGNGCGGTTTCGTTGGCGAGCGCAGCGTGCAGCAACGCGTCGTCGGCGAACGCTTGGCGGATCACNGCCGTGTTGTCGCCGAGCTCNCCGATCTCGGCNGCGGTCTTGTGCACGATGCTNAGGACCCCGTCGACGACNCGNACCGAGCCGGTGCCGAAGTTGNGNTCGCCCGAACGNCGGNCGATCTCGGCGGCGATCACCGGATCGTCGAGGTCGAGCGCATGGTCGTGAACGAGGACGTGCAGNCCGGCGCTATCGCGGCCGCGGACCTCGAGCCGATCGATCGCCGACAGGGCCTGGTGGATCGACAGGNANGCCTCGANCGANCCGGTNTGCATCGCACCGCCGNTGAGGNNGCTGACGACCTCNGCGGCCCGGAGNCGGTCGCGGGTGATCGCCCACACCCCATCGCGNACNGCGATCAGNGCCTGGTTGCGNGCTTCNAGNTNNNTCGTCGAAAGNNTGCCNTCCTGCTCGAGTCGCTGTTCCTCCTGNTCGACCGCAGCGAGGAGTTCNNCGCAGTGGTGCACCAGCGCCGGNCCCAGGCTGGNCTCGGCCANNAGGAGNCGGAGNCCGGGNACACCNCGCAGGAGGGCGTCGGCCTCGGCNAGGCGNGNACCGACCNCNGCNATGGNNTCGGTGGNATCGGGGCCGGAGNCGANCAGGGNGGCCTGNCCNNCGANGAGATCAAGGACCGNCTGGCTCGTCGGCGTTGCTCGTGTCGAAGGGCGCCGGACTACGGCGATGATCCCGCACATCGGTGTGTCTCTCCNGCGAAGCCNGNCTGCGTTCNGAGCCGGNTATCCGCAGGANCGCAGTCTAGGANCGTCANCCGGCCGTCAAGGTTCAGCCGAANAGCGACTCGACNGCNGCGACGAGNCCATCGGCCTCCATNCGGGCCTCGGCATCNGTTTCGGCTTCNACCATGACCCGGATGAGNGGTTCGGTGCCCGAGGGNCGNATCAGCACACGNCCCCGGCCNGCCATGCGGGCGAGCGANGCGTCGATAAACGGGGCGAGCGGCCCATCGACGTCGNCAGGCCGCNGGGCGACCCGNACGTTCTGCAGCACCTGCGGCANGCGGNTCATCGCCGCNTCGGCCANCGCGCCGAGNGGGCGCCCTCGGCGCGCCACGATGTCGAGCAGTTGCACNGCCGTGAGGAGGCCATCACCGGTCGANGCGAGCTCGCGGAAGATCACGTGGCCNGACTGTTCNCCNCCNAGNGAATANCCNCCTGCNTCGAGCGCNTCNAGCACGTGGCGGTCGCCGACCTTGGTGTCGACAATGTGGATGCCGGCGTCGTCCATCGCCCGCCGGAANCCNAGGTTGGTCATGACGGTGACGACGACCGCATCNCCNGCGAGNCNGCCNCGNGNCTTGGCGTCGAGTGCGCACATGGCGATGATCTGATCNCCGTCGATCAGACGACCATCGGCGTCGACNGCGAGGAGCCGGTCNGCGTCNCCGTCGAANGCGACGCCGAGGTCGGCGCCGNGCTCGACNACAGCGGCCTGCAGCGANNCTGGATGGGTNGACCCNCACCCGTCGTTGATGTTGGTGCCGTCGGGAGCGGCATGGAGCATCGTCACNTCGGCACCGAGGCGNGTCAGCGCNCGGTGGGCGACGTCGTNCGCCGCNCCGTTCGCCGCATCGGCGACGACGACGAGTCCGGNGAGGCTNCGCCCCTCGAGGCTGGCGACGANGCTNTCGACGTGNGACTCGGNNGCGGTGTCGTGGGCGTCCACGANCGTCGGGANCGCCTCGATNTCGGNNNCCCGCAACGCGTCGAAACGGGCCTGGATCTCGTCCTGCACCCGATCACCGAGCTTCGACCCNCCGGGGGCGAAGAATTTGATGCCGTTGTCGTACCAAGGATTGTGCGACGCCGAGATCATCGCTCCNGCNACCTGATGATCGGCACACCATCGGGCGACTGCCGGNGTCGGNACAACGCCGAGATCGACNGAATCNCCGCCNGCGGCGGCGACACCNGCATGCACGGCANCGGCGAGNTCCGGNCCNGAGGCGCGNGTATCTCGACCGACNGCGAAGCCACGGTGACCNAGGATCTCCGCNCCGNCCTGCGCAAGGGCGCGGACNGGCNCAGGAGTCAGTTCGGTGCGGGCATCACCCCGCATGCCGTCGGTTCCGAAGGTCAACGTCACGGCATCATCATCGGCCGAAGACGNCCGAAGGCAANGGANCGGNGCGAAGCGNNACCAGCGGCGCNATCAGCGCTTGCTGTACTGCGGCGCCTTGCGNGCCTTCTTGAGGCCGTACTTCTTGCTTTCCTTCTTGCGNGGATCGCGGGTGAGGAAGCCGGCNGACTTGAGGGCGCCACGGCGCTCGGCGTCGAGTTCGACNAGGCCACGAGCGATACCGAGGCGCAGCGCACCGGCCTGGCCNGTGGTGCCACCGCCATGAATGGTGGCGTCGATGTCGTAGGACTCNNTGGTCTCGGTGACGGCGAGCGGCTCNAGCAGCGCNTCNACCTGCACCTTCGACGNGAAGAANTCGTCGACCGGGCGGCCGTTGACGGTGACGGTGCCGGAGCCGTTGCGGAAACGCACGCGGGCGACGGCACGCTTGCGACGGCCGGTGGTCTGGGTGAGCGGAGTGGTCATCTCAGGATCCTCGTGGCGAATCAGGCGCGGGCTTCGTAGGTGGCGTGCGCGATCTCNAGCGGCTGGGGGTTCTGCGCCGCNTGGGGGTGCGTCGGNCCNGCGTAGACCTTCAGCTTGGAGATCTGCGCACGACCGAGGCGGGTCTTGGGGATCATGCCCCGGATGGTGTCCATCACGGCCTGCTCAGGCTTGCGGGCCATCTTCTCGGCNTAGGTCTCGCTCCGGAGACCNCCGGGGTAGCCGCTGTGACGGTGNACGAGCTTCTTNTCGGCCTTGCCCGAGGTGAGCACGACCTTGTCNGCGTTCACGATGATGACGTGNTCGCCCATGTCCATGTGCGGGGTGTANGTCGGCTTGTGCTTGCCACGCANGATGTTGGCGACTTCGGTCGANAGGCGNCCGAGCACGAGGCCTTCGGCGTCGACGANGTGCCACGCGCGTTCGACGTCGCNGGCCTTCGGGGTNTAGGTGGACACGGTGTTCCTCCGCGGAACGAAAGGATGAGAACAAATCGTCCGGCGCCGAANANGGGCGCTCAGGACCGACCGATCAAGCCTACGGGNGCAATCAGGCAACAGCAATCGTTGCACCGCGCGAAATCCGCAGCCGTCAGACATCGCCGCGGTAGTGGGCCCGGGTGAGCTCNAGCCCCTGNGGCGGNGCCGGCGACGNCACGGCCNTCCGACTCATCGCCCGGAGCGCCTCGCCCANCTCGTCNGGTCGGCGTCGTCCACGCCCGATCTCGACGAACATGCCGACGAGGCTCCGAACCATCTGGTGGGTGAAGGCGTTGGCGGTGATCTCCAANTGCACCGTGTCGCCGACACGACGCCACTGCGCCCGATCCACGGTCCGGACGAAGGTCTCGTTNACCTTCGACTTGTTCTTCTTCGAAAACGACGTGAAGTCGTGCTNGCCAAGAATCTGATCGGCCGCCANCTGCATGGCCCCGATCTCGAGGGGCTCGCGCACGTGCCAGACCAGGTCACGCACGAGCGGGTCGGGCCAGACCGAGTTCAGNACGCGATAGCGGTAGCTGCGAGCCACGCACGAGATCCGGGCATCGAAGTCCGGGGCCGCCAGAGCGACATCACGCACCGAGATCTCCGGGGCGAGCATCCGNTTGAGCGCTCGTGTCAAGGCGACNGCGTCGAAGTGATCGGCGTCGGCGTCGAACGANACGACCTGNCCACGAGCGTGCACACCCCGATCGGTGCGCCCCGCACACGTCACCGTGATCGGCGCTCGCAGGACCTTCGACAGCGCCTCGTGGAGNTCGTCTTGNACCGTGCGTACATCGGGNTTGGTGGCGAACCCGTGGAACGGAGCACCGTCNTAGGCGACCGTCATGCGGACGCGCACCTGCCCATCGGGCGGCGGGGNGACGGTCCGGGGGGCCATGTCGTCAGGCTAGGGCGACGGCCCGGACGTCGTCGNCGGGCNTNCGGCGAAAACGGCGAAGCGCCCCTCCGNNGAGGGACGCTTCGATCAACGTTCTGAACCGGCCGGAGCCGGACGAGATCAGACCAGCTCGACACGCGCCATCGGCGCNTTGTCCCCCGANCGAGGNTCGAGCTTGATNATCCGGATGTAGCCACCCGGACGGTCCTCNTANCGCGGACCGATCTCGTCGAACAGCTTGCTGGCCATCTCACGATCGCGNAGGAACTTCACAACATTGCGNTGGTTGTGGACGCCACCCTTCTTGGCCTTGGTGATCATCTTCTCCGCCACNGGACGCATGGCCTTGGCCTTGGCTTCNGTGGTGGTGATCGCCTCGGCNGCGATNAGGCTGGCGACAAGGTTGGCCATCATGGCCTTCTGGTGAGCAGCGCTCCCGCCNAAACGGGNGCCCTTGCGAGGACGTGCGGGCATGATCAGTCTCGATTCCGNAGCGAGAGACCTCGCTCGTCAAGCTTCTCGATGACCTCGTCGAGGCTCTTCTGCCCGAAGTTGGTGATGGCCAGAAGGTCGTCCTCGCTCTTCTGCAGCAGCTCGCCGACGGTGTTGACCTGGGCGCGCTTGAGGCAGTTGCGGGGACGCTCGGANAGTTCGAGGTCTTCGATGGGGAGTTCCATGTCCGGGCCGCCCGAGGCGACCTGAACGGCTTCGCCGAGCTCNAGNCCCTGCGGTTCGTCGCTCATCTCCTCGACGAGCTGCACCAGGGCACGCAGGGTGCCGCCNGCCGAGGCAAGNGCCTCGCGAGGGCTGATCGAACCGTCGGTCTCGATCTCGAGCACGAGGCGGTCGTAGTCGGTCGACTGCTCGACGCGAGTCGGCTCGACCTCGAANGACACACGCCGAACCGGCGAGTAGATCGANTCGACCGGGATCACACCGATGGTGGTGCCGGTNTTGTTCTTGTCGGCCGAGACATAGCCGCGACCGTTCTGGACNGTCAGNTCGACGGCGAGCCGGCCCTTGCCGTTGAGGCTGGCGATCTCGAGANCACCGTTGAGCACCTCGACGTCGGGGTGGGGCTGGATGTCGGCGGCCGTGACCTCGGCGGCGCCACGAGCGTCGAGACGCAGGGTCACCGGCTCATCGCTGTGCACCACGAGGACGAGGTCCTTGAGGTTGAGGATGATGTCGGTGACGTCCTGNGCAACACCCTCNATGGTGTCGAACTCGTGAAGGGCGTCGTCGAAGCGCACCTGCGTNACGGCTGCGCCCGGGATGGACGACAGCAGNGTGCGGCGCAACGAGTTGCCGATGGTGTGGCCGAANCCAGGCTCNAGTGGCCCGACGGCGAAGCGCTGGAGGTTTCCCTCCGCNTCGTCGATGGCTTCGACAGTGGGTCGCTGGATGACGAGCATCGGTACCTCTGCTACTTCGAGTAGAGCTCGACGATGAGCTGTTCACGGACGGGGATGTCGATCTGCTCACGGATGGGCAGNTCGCGCACGGTGANCTGGAACTGCTCGTTGCGATCGAGCCACGCCGGGGGCGTGCGATCCAAGACGTCGAGGTTCCACTGTACGACGGTGAAGTCCTGNGCAGCAGGACGCAATTCGACCACGTCACCCTTGCGAAGGCGGTAGCTCGGGATGTCGACGCGNCGGCCGTTCACGTTGACGTGACCGTGACCCACGAACTGNCGAGCCTGNGGGCGGGTGGCGGCCCAACCGGCGCGGTAGATNACGTTGTCGAGCCGAAGCTCGAGGAAGCGCAGCATGTTCTCGCCGGTCACGCCCTGCCGACGCGAGGCCTCGGCNAANATGTTGCGGAACTGCCGCTCGGTGAGGCCGTAGCTGAAGCGNGCCTTCTGCTTNTCCTGCAGCTGCAGGAGNTACTCGGAGACCGAGCCNCGCCGACGCGAACGGCCATGCTCGCCCGGCGGGTANGGNCGCTTGTCGAGNGCGATGGTCTCGCCCTTNGTGCCCCAGATGTTGGTTCCCAGGCGCCGCGANACGCGAGCGCGAGGTCCGGTGTAGCGCGACATGGTCAGGCCCTCCGACGCTTGTTGAGACGGCAGCCGTTGTGCGGAATCGGCGTGCAGTCCTTGATGCCGGTCACCTCGATGCCGGCCTGCTGNATCGAACGAATGGCGGTCTCGCGGCCCGAACCCGGGCCCTTGACCTGNACGTCGACCTTGCGGACGCCGTGCTCCATGGCGGAACGNGCGGCCTTCTCGGCGGCCATCTGGGCCGCGAANGGGGTCGACTTGCGGGAGCCCTTGAAGCCGACNTTGCCGGCGGACGCCCAGGCGATCACGTCACCGCGCTGGTCGGTGATCGAGATGATCGTGTTGTTGAACGAGCTCTTGATGTGCGCCACGCCGTGCGTGACGTTCTTGNTCTGACGCTTGCGGGGCCGACGGCCACCGGCGGAAGGGTTCGCCATGGTTCCTACTTCTTCTTGCCCGCAATGGTCTTCTTGGGACCCTTGCGCGTNCGAGCGTTGGTGTGGGTGCGCTGGCCGCGGACCGGAAGGCCACGNCGATGACGGAGGCCCTGGTAGCAGCCGATCTCCATCTTGCGCTTGATGTCCTGGCTGACCTCACGACGGAGGTCGCCCTCGACCCGCANGTCGGCATCGATGNNNCCGCGGATCTTCGCGATCTCGTCNTCGGTGAGNTCACGCACACGCGTGGTGGCGTCGATACCGGTGNCGTTGCAGATGTCGATCGCAATCGTCCGGCCGATGCCNTAGATGTAGGTGAGGCTGATGCCCACCTGCTTGTCTCGGGGAATGTCTACGCCGCTAATGCGTGCCATGTCTCAGCCNTGCCTCTGCTTGTGACGCGGGTTTTCGCAGATGACCATGACGCGGCCGTGTCGNCGGATGACACGGCACTTGTCACAGATCTTCTTGACGCTGGGTCGAACCTTCATGTTGCTCCCGGCCGCCGGAGCGACCGAATCTGGTGGCCGGAANCCGGCCGGGTTGTCGANTGTGTCGGGTGATTCCGGGCCGANCGGCCGGGACTCACTTGTAGCGATAGGTGATACGACCACGCTGGAGGTCGTANGGGGTCAGCTCCACCTGGACGCGATCGCCAGGAAGGATGCGGATGTAATGCATNCGCATCTTCCCGCTGATGTGCGCAAGCACTTCGTGACCGTTCTCGAGCTCGACCCGGAACATGGCGTTCGGAAGCGATTCGGTAACGGTCCCNTCNAGGACGATGGCATCTTCTTTGGGCTTCGGCAGAGTTGAACCTCCTGAAAACACGGNGATCCAGCGGGATCTCCGTNGTGACCTTGGTNCAGGCCAGTCGACAACGCTACCGGACGNACCGGAGTCGACCAACCCGCTGTGGCCTCATGNNCTAGGCGTNCACCTAGGCCATTCGGCCGTCGATGGCCTCCGTGAGACGGGAGAACACCTGGTCCTCCTCGCCCAGACCGTCGACCGTGNCCAAAAGACCACGCTCGGCGAACCAGTCGAGCAGGGGTGCCGTCTGCTCCTCGTAGAGGGACAGACGGCGAGCGATGGCNTCTTCGGTGTCGTCTTCACGACCCCGAGCCATCATTCGNNNGGTGACCTCCTCGACGGGAACGTCGAGGTTGATCGCGATCGTGAGTTCCTGACCGAGGTCGGCCAGCATCGCTTCGAGCCCGTTGGCCTGGTCGGCCGTCCGGGGAAAGCCGTCGAGCAACACGCCACCCGACATGATGTCGGGCTTGGCGACNCGCTCGGCGACGAGCGGGATCATGACGTCGTCGCCGACGAGCCCGCCNGCGTTCATGATGCCNGCCGCCTGCCGACCCAGCTCGGTGCCCTCCNCGACGGCGGCACGAAGCACGTCGCCGGTGGAGAGATGCACACAGCCGTACTGCGCAGCGAGACGAAGCGACTGCGTGCCCTTCCCCGAGCCCTGACGGCCCAGGATGACCATGCGAAGCGCGCTCACTTCAAGAAGCCTTCGTAATTGCGCATCATCAGCTGGCTGTCGATCTGCTTCATCGTCTCAAGCGCCACACCCGTGGCGATCAGCAACGAGATGCCGCCGAACGCAAAGCCACCAGCGCCGGCACCCGCACCCGACGAGGAGTCGGTGCCGATCGTGACCGCAATCAGGATCGACGGCACGAGGGCCACGGCGGCGATGAACATCGCGCCCGGGAAGGTGATGCGGGACAGGATGCGGGCCAGGTAGCGCTCGGTCTGAGGACCGGGGCGGATACCGGGGATGAAGCCGCCCTGCTTGCGGATGGTGTCGGCCTGCTTGGCCGGGTCGAACGAGATCGCCGTGTAGAAGTAGGCGAAGCCGACGATCATCAAGCCGAAGAAGGCGAGATACACCGGCGAGGTCGGGTCGACCAGGTTGCCGTCGACCCATTCCTGGATCGAACCCCAGAACCCGGTCGACGGCAGCGCCGTGGCGACGAGGGTCGGGAGGTACAGCACCGAGCTGGCGAAAATGATCGGGATCACGCCGGACTGGTTGACCTTCAGCGGGATGTACGTGCTCTGGCCTCCGTACATGCGCTTGCCGACCACCCGCTTGGCGAACTGGACGGGAATACGACGCTGCCCCTGCTCGACGAACACGATGCCGACGAGAAGGGCGATGGCCACGAGAATCAGGATGATCAGCGCAACGTTGCCGTTCTCGGCCTGCACCAGCGAACCCTGGGCGGGCAGGGTCGAGACGACCGAGGTGAAGATCAGCAGCGACATGCCGTTGCCGATGCCGCGTTGGGTGATGAGCTCACCCATCCACATCAACAAGGCGGTGCCGGTGGTGAGGGTGAGGACCACGACGAAGACGGTCCAGGCGTTGAACTCCGGCAGGAGGTCGATCGTGCCAACCAGGCCACCGCTGTGGAACAAGAACGCAAACGAGGTCGACTGCACCACGGCGATCGAGATCGTCAGGTAGCGGGTCCACTGGGTGATCTTGCGCTGACCGATCGCTCCCTGCTGCTGCCACTGCTCGATCTTGGGAATCACCACGCCAAGGATCTGCATGATGATCGATGCCGTGATGTACGGCATGATGCCGAGCGCGAACACCGAGAACTGGGTGAGCGCACCGCCCGAGAAGAGCTGAACGAAACCCAGGATGCCGCCCTGGTTGGCCTGGTCGCGAAGCAGCTGGACCGCTTCGACATCGACCCCGGGGGCGGGGACGAACGCCCCAAGTCGATAGATCGCAATGATCATCAGCGAGAACAGGATCTTGCCGCGCAGATCGGCGACCCGGAACATGTTCAGAACTCGTTGCAGCATGGGGCTCTCCTGAGCGTCCGGTCAGCCGGAGCAGACCGGAACGGGCACCACGTGGTACCCGCCGAGGATCATCGGTTGGTGTGCTGGTTGTAGCTGCCGTGCGACGGGCGAACCCCGAATGGCTTCGGCAGGACTTCAACCGTGCCGCCGGCGGCGGTGATCGCTTCCTCCGCCGACTTTGAGAAGGCGTGGGCCTTCACGGTGACGGCCGAACCGAGCTCACCACGGCCGAGGACCTTGACGAGCGCGCCCTTGGACACAAGGCCGCGAGCAAGCAGGCTTTCCGGGGTGACCTCGGAGAGGCCCGACTCGGCGATCGTGTCCAGGTTGATCGCCTGGTACTCGACACGGAACGGGTTGGTGAAGCCGCGCAGCTTCGGCACCCGCTGGATCAAGGGCATCTGACCACCCTCGAAACCCACCGGAACCGTGTTGCGAGCGCGCTGACCCTTGGTGCCGCGGCCGGCGGTCTTGCCGCCCTTGCCGCCGATACCGCGCGCCTTGCGCTTGCCACGCTTGTTGGAGCCGTCGGCCGGCTCCAGATCGTGAATGCGAATACCCATCAGTCTTCGACCTCCTCGACCGACACGAGGTGCGGGACCCGGGCGATCATGCCACGGATCTCGGGACGGTCCGGCAGCGTGTTGGTGCGGCCGATGCCACGCAGACCGAGGGCACGAAGCGTACCTCGCTGCTTGGGCTTGCAGCCGATGTTGCTCTTGAGCTGGGTGACCTTGAGCGCCATCAGTCCTCCTCGTTGAGCTTCGGCTTGTGCTCGCCGCGCTCGCTCTCCTGGTAGGCCGTCCACAGCGCACCTGGGAGGAACTCCTCGGGGTCGAGGCCACGCAGACGGGCGACCTCGTCGGGACGACGCTGACCCTTGAGACCTTCGATGGTCGCGCGGGCCACGTTGATGTGATTGGGCGAACCGAGCGACTTGCACAACACGTCGGCGACGCCGGCCTCTTCAAGGATGGCGCGGGCAGCACCACCCGCGATCACACCGGTACCCGGAGCAGCGGGCTTCAGCATGACCCGGCCGGCGCCGAGCTCACCGATCGTCTCGTGGACGATCGTCGTGCCCGCCATCGGAACGGTGAACAGGTTGCGCCGAGCCTCTTCGGTGCCCTTCTGGATGGCCAGCGGCACTTCCTTGGCCTTGCCATAGCCGAGACCGACCTGGCCGGCACCGTCACCGATCACCACGAGCGCAGTGAACGAGAAACGACGACCGCCCTTGACGACCTTGGCGACTCGGTTGATGTTGATAACGCGGGACTCGCGGAGGCCTTCGCCGCCATCGCGCGGGTTGTCGCGTTCGTTACGTCCGTCGAAAGCCATCAGAACTTCAGTCCTCCCTCGCGGGCGGCGTCGGCGAGTGCCGCGACCCGGCCGTGGTAGCGGAAGCCACCGCGGTCGAACACGACCTCTTCGACACCAGCCGCCTTGGCCCGCTCGGCGAGCAGAGCCCCGGCCTTGATGGCCGCTTCGATGTTGCTGTTCACGTCGCCTCGCAGGGCCGACTCGGTGGTCGACGCCGACGCCAGGGTGACACCGGCGATGTCGTCGATGACCTGGGCGGAGATGTGCTTGTTGGAACGGAACACGGCGATACGCGGTCGCTGAGCCGTGCCACGCAGGGTCTTGCGGACCCGGTTGTGACGGCGAATGCGGTCGTCGCGACGCTTCTTTGCGGAAACTGCCATGGTTACTTGGCCGCCTTTCCGGCCTTGCGGATCACACGCTCGTCCTTGTAGCGGATGCCCTTGCCCTTGTAGGGCTCAGGCTTGCGCCACTTGCGGATATCCGCGGCCACC
Source organism: Acidimicrobiaceae bacterium (assembly GCA_002699625.1). GTDB lineage: Bacteria > Actinomycetota > Acidimicrobiia > Acidimicrobiales > Aldehydirespiratoraceae > UBA11606. The sequence goes on along the minus strand of PABW01000047.1, from coordinate 13,646 downwards.
TGGCCGACGAGCTGCTTGTCGATGCCCTTCACCAGGATCTCGGTCTGGGCAGGAACCTCGAACTCGATGCCCTCCGGGGCCTCGATGTTCACGGGGTGGCTGAAACCGAGGGCCAGCTCGAGGGCGTTGGAGCCCTTGGCCGTGGCGCGGTAACCAACGCCCTGGATCTGGAGCTCCTTCACGAAGCCCTCGCTCACGCCGACGATCATGTTCTGGACCAGCGAACGGCTCAGNCCGTGGAACGCCCNGGACTCCTTGGAGTCGTCGGGACGAACGACGGTNAGCGTCTGCTCGTCGAGGTTCGCNGTCACGCCGCCGGGGAGCTCACGGGACAGTTCGCCCTTGGAGCCCTTGACNGTGATGTTGGATCCATCGATGGCGATCTCGACGCCNCTGGGGACGGTGATGGGTGNGTTGCCGACNCGGGACATGGCGACCTCCTCACCACACGAAGCACAGAATTTCGCCGCCCATGCGGTTCTTCCGTGCTTCGCGNTCGGACATGAGTCCCTTGTTGGTCGAGACGACCGCCACGCCGAGNCCACCCTGCACGCGGGGGATCTCATTGCGCTGACGGTAAATGCGCAGGCCNGGCTTGGAGACCCGCTTCAGACCGGAGATGACGCGNGCCCGCTCGGGGCTGTACTTCATCTCGATGGTCAGGGTCTTGCCCGGCTTGNCNCCGTTGTCGGCCTCGGCGAACGNGGTGATGTAGCCCTCGCTCTTGAGGACCTCGGCGAGGGCCACCTTCTGCTTCGACGACGGCATGGAGACCTCGTCGTGCATCGCCACGTTGGCGTTGCGGATGCGGGTGAGCATGTCGGAAATCGGATCGGTCATCGTCATTGTTCTGCTCCTCCCCTCACCAACTGGCCTTCTTGACGCCCGGCAGCTCGCCGGCATGCGCCATCTCNCGCAGNCAGATCCGGCAGAGGCCGAACTTGCGGTACACCGAGTGCGGACGACCGCACCGGCGGCAACGCGTGTACTGACGCACCTTGAACTTGGGCGTCTTCTGNTGCTTCTGGATGAGTGCTTTTTTCGCCATGGGTCACTGCCCCTCGCGTCGGAACGGGAAGTTGAACGCATCAAGAAGGGCTTTGCCCTCCTCGTTCGTCTTCGCCGTNGTGACGATCGTGATGTCCATACCCCGGGTGGTGTCGACCNTGTCGTAGTCNATCTCGGGGAACATGAGCTGTTCGGTCACGCCGAACGTGTAGTTGCCGTTGCCGTCGAACGACTTCGGCGGNAGGCCGCGGAAGTCACGGATTCGCGGGATCGCCAGCGAGATGAGGCGATCGAGGAATTCGTACATCCGGTCACCNCGNAGGGTGACCTTGCAGCCGATGGCCTGACCCTCACGCAGCTTGAAGCTGGCNAGGCTCTTCTTGGCCCGGGTGATCACCGGCTTTTGGCCGGCAATGGTCTCCATGTCGGACAGGGCGCCCTCGAGGAGCTTGGCCTGACCNACGGCGTCACCGACGCCCATGTTGAGCACGATCTTCTCGATCTTGGGCACCAACATGATGTTGTCGAGTTCCAGNNTGTCCTTGAGCTGGGCCCGNATCTCGTCGTNGTACCTGGTCCGCAGTCGCGGGGTGATCGTGGTGGTCACTTGATCTCCTCACCGGTGCGCTTGCAGACACGNATCTTCGACCCGTCGTCGAGGACCTTGTACCCGACACGGGTGGCCTTGCCGTCCTTCGGGCTGATCACGGCGACGTTNGAGGCGTCGATGGGCATCGCCTTGTCGATGATGCCGCCCTGCTGATCGGCCCGGGTCGGGGCCTGGTGCTTCTTGGCGACNTTGACGCCCTCGACGACGACCTTGCCCGTCTCGGGCATGGCCTTCTGGACGACGCCCTCAGCGCCCNTGTCCTTGCCGGCGAGCACGACCACGCGGTCGCCCTTGATGATCTTCATCACAGAACCTCCGGGGCCAGCGACACGATCCGCATGAACTGCTTCTCNCGAAGCTCTCGGCCCACCGGACCGAAGATGCGGGTGCCGCGCGGCTGCTTCTGATCGTTGATCAGCACCGCAGCGTTCTCGTCGAAACGGATGTAGCTGCCATCCGGNCGACGCTTTTCTTTCTTGACACGAACGACGACGCACTTGACGACATCGCCCTTCTTGACCTGAGCGCCCGGGATCGCNTCCTTGACCGTGGCGACGAAGACGTCACCGATCGAGGCGTAACGACGCTTCGAGCCGCCGAGGACCTTGATGCACAAGACCTCCTTGGCGCCCGAGTTGTCGGCGACGCGCAGGCGNGATTCCTGCTGGATCACTTCGCACGCTCCAGGATCTCGACGAGACGCCAGCGCTTGNTCTTCGACAGCGGGCGAGTCTCCTGGACACGCACNCGGTCGCCGATGTTCAGCGTGTTCTCNTCGTCGTGGACGTGGAGCTTCTTGTTGCGCTGCACGGTCTTGGCGTAGCGGCGGTGACGCACACGGTCGATGGTCTCGACCACGGCGGTCTTGTCCATCTTGTCCGAGACGACGATGCCCTCTCGGACCTTGCGGGCGTTCTCGCGGGTNTCGGTCTCAGCCATCAGCCNGCCTCCTCCGCCGCCGCGTCGGCCGCGGCGATCTCACGGGCCCGGAGTTCGGTGTGAACCCGGGCGATTTCCTTCTTGACCTGCTTCATGCGGGCCGAGTTCTCGAGCTGTCCAGTCGCNAACTGGAAGCGCAGGTTGAACAGCTCTTCCTTGCGGTCCGCAAGGGTCTCGAGCAGATCGGTGTCGCCGAGATCGGCGAGGNTCTTGGCCTTCGCCATCAGAACCCCTCCTCACGCNTCACGAAGCGNGCCTTCACGGGCAGCTTCTGGATGGCACGGTTGATCGCNGCGCGGGCGATCTCTTCGTCGTGGTACGACAGCTCGAACATCACACGGCCGGGGCGGACGACGGCGACCCACTTNTCGGGGTTGCCCTTNCCCGAACCCATGCGGGTTTCGGCCGGCTTCTGGGTGANCGGCTTGTCGGGGAAGACATTGATCCACACCTTGCCGCCACGCTTGATGTGNCGGGTCATGGCGATACGGGCGGCCTCGATCTGGCGGGCGGTGATCCACCCGGGCTCGAGGGCCTGGATGCCGTANTCGCCGTAGCTGACCTCGGTGGCGCCCTTGGCGCCNCCCTTCATGCGTCCACGGTGGTGCTTGCGGTGCTTGACCTTCTTGGGCATCAACATGATCGAAACCTCAGTCGTTGGCCCGGAAGTTCGGGGTCTCGGACTGCTCACGGGTGGAGGCCTCNATGGCGTCCTCCTCNTCGAGCAGTCGTTCGAATTCGGGATCGGCTTCCTTGATGAGCGGAGCCGGCTCTTCGTCGACCTCGTTGTCCGCNCCCTCGGTCTCGGGGGTGGCGACGCGCTTGCGNGCGGCGCTGGACACGACCTTGCGGGGCTTGGTGCTCTGGCCCGACGTCTCGCCGGCAGCCATCGCCGCCTCGAGGGTGGCCTTGTCCTCGGTCTGGGTCTTGTAGGGNAGGATGTCGCCCTTGTAGAGCCACACCTTCACACCGATACGGCCGTAGGTNGTCCGGGCCTCGCGGAAGCCGTAGTCGACATCGGCNCGCAGGGTNTGCAGCGGCACACGNCCCTCGCGGTACCACTCGGTGCGGGCCATCTCCGAACCGCCGAGNCGGCCCGACGACTGGACTCGGATACCGAGNGCNCCGGCCTTCTGNGCGTTCTGNACCGCACGCTTCATCGCNCGNCGGAACGCCACACGACCGGCNAGCTGGTCGGCNATGCCCTGGGCGATCAGCGCAGCGTCGAGCTCNGGCTGCTTGATCTCCTGGATGTTGAGCTGGACCTTCGGGTTGCCCGAGATCTTNGTGAGGCCGGCACGGAGGCGGTCGGCCTCNGCACCNCGNCGNCCGATCACGATGCCCGGACGGGCGGTGTGNACNTCGACACGCAGACGCTCACGGGTGCGCTCGACCTCGACNCGGCTGATCGCNGCGTGCGGCANNTCGTTGAGCAGGTAGTCGCGGATCTTCCAATCCTCGACGACGTTGTCGGCGTACTCCTGACGATCGGCGAACCAACGGCTCTTCCAATCGGTGGTGATCCCGAGGCGGAAGCCGTACGGGTTGACCTTCTGTCCCATGGACTTACTCCTCTTCCTCGGTCGACGTATCGGCCTCGGCGACGTTGTCCTCGGCGTTGTCGTCCTCGGCGGCGGCCTCCATCTCGGCGGCGGTTGCGGCGACGATCTCGTCGGCGACGTCCTCGACCGTGGTCTCGGTGTCGTCGACGTCCTCCTCAGCTTCCTGCTGTCGGGCCTTGGACTGGGCAACACGAGCGCGGCGAGCCTCGGCAGCCTGACTGCTCCCCGAGCGGCCGGCAGCGGCTTCGCGGTTGCGCAGGGCTTCGAGTGCCTCGTCGTCGTAGCGGCTCACGATGACCGTGATGTGGCAGGTGCGCTTGCGAATGCGAGTTGCACGGCCACGAGCACGAGGGCGCCAGCGCTTGAGGGTCGGACCTTCGTCGGCGTAGCAGGCCGAAACGTAGAGCTCCTCGGCGACCTGGTTGTCATTGTGCTCGGCGTTGGCGACTGCCGAGTCGAGCACCTTGAGAATGTCCTCGGAGATACCTCGCTCGGAGAACTGGAGGATCTCGGCGGCCTCGGCGTACGACTTGCCTCGGATGAGGTCGAGAACCTCACGGGCCTTGTAGGCCGAGCTGCGGACGTACGACGCCTTGGCGCGGGTGCCCGGGCGCTCGTTGGTCTTGGTACCGGCCATCAGCGACGGGCTCCTCGTTCCTGACCCGCATGAAATTTGAACGTGCGGGTTGGGGCGAACTCGCCCAGCTTGTGACCGATCATCGCCTCCGTGACGTAGACCGGAACGTGCTTGCGACCGTCGTGAACCGCCAGGGTGTGGCCGATCATGTCGGGGATGATGGTGGAGCGGCGGCTCCAGGTCTTGATGACCTTCTTCTCACCGGTCTCGTTCAGCGCATCGATCTTCTTCAGCAGATGATCGTCGACGAACGGTCCCTTTTTGAGGCTACGCGGCATGACTGATTACCTCCGCGAACCGCGCGTCCGGCGACGGCGCACGATCAGCTTGTCGGATTCCTGGTTGGCACGGCGGGTGCGGCCCTCGGGCTTGCCCCACGGCGACACCGGGTGGCGACCACCCGAGGTCTTGCCTTCACCACCGCCGTGCGGGTGGTCGACCGGGTTCATGACCACGCCGCGGGACTGGGGCTTGACACCCTTCCAACGGTTACGGCCGGCCTTGCCGATCTTGATGAGCTCATGCTGGGCGTTGCCGACCTCGCCGACCGTGGCGCGGCAGTCGATCGGCACACGACGCATCTCCGTGCTGGGCAGACGCAGGGTGGCGAAACCGCCTTCCTTGGCGACCAGCTGGATGCTGGTGCCGGCGGAGCGGCCCATCTTGGCGCCGGCGCCGGCCTTGAGCTCGACATTGTGGATGGTGGTACCGACCGGGATGTAGCGCAGCGGGAGTGCGTTGCCCGGACGGATCTCGGCGCCCTGGCCCGACATCAGCTTGTCGCCGACCTCGAGGTCGCGAGGAGCGAGGATGTAGCGCTTCTCACCGTCGTGGTAGTGCAGGAGGGCGATGTTGCAGGTGCGGTTCGGGTCGTACTCGATGGTCGCGACCGTGGCCGGCACGCCGTCCTTGCTCCGCTTGAAGTCAATGATGCGGTACTGCTGCTTGTGCCCGCCGCCGCGATGACGGCTGGTCTTGCGACCGTGGTTGTTGCGACCACCGGTCTTGGTCTTGGGAGCCAGCAGGCTCTTCTCGGGGGTCGACGTGGTGATCTCGGAGAAGTCCGAGTTCGTCTGGAATCGACGACCGGGGCTGGTGGGCTTGCGCTTACGAATCGCCATGATCAGGCCTCGAAGAGATCGATCGAGTCGCCCTCGGCGAGGGTGACGAGGGCACGCTTCTGCGAGGGACGCTGGCCCCAGCCGCCGGTGCGACGGTTCCGCTTGCGCTTGCCCTGACGGTTGAGGGTGTTGACCTTCACGACCGACACGTCGAAGAGCGCTTCGACGGCGTCGCGGATCTCGGGCTTCGACGCGCTGGGGGCAACGACGAAGGTGTAGACGTTCTCCTCAAGAAGGCCGTAGCTCTTCTCGGAGACGACCGGGCGAATCAGGACGTCGCGGTAGTCCTTCACTCTTCTTCCTCCGTGCTCGCAGCGGCAGCGTTGCTGACGCCGGTGGGCAGGGTCTCCTCGGTGAACACCACGACGTCGTTGTTGAGGACGTCGTAGGTGTTGAGCTCGCCCTGGTGCAGGCAGTGCACGTTGGTGAGGTTGCGGAAGCTCTTCCAGGCGTTGGTGTCGTCGTCGCCGAAGACGATCAGCACCTTGCCTTCNGCGCCNATGGCGCTGAGGGCGGCCTTGGCGTCGGCNGTCTTGGGGGTCTCGAAGTCCCACTTGTCNACGACGATCACGTTGCCGTCNGCAGCGCGGTCCGAAAGGGCCGAGGCCAACGCCAGCTTGATCATCTTCTTNGGGGTCTTCTGGCTGTAATCACGCGGCTTCGGGCCGTGGGCGATACCGCCGCCGACCCAACCGGGAGCACGAGTGGTGCCGGCNCGGGAACGGCCGGTGCCCTTNTGACGCCACGGCTTGGCACCACCACCNCTGACCTCGGAACGAGTCTTGGTGGAGTGGGTGCCGGCCCGCCTGGCGGCNAGCTGGGCGGTGACGACCTGGTGCATGACANCCATGTTCGGCTCGACACCGAACATGGTCNCGACNAGTTCGGCTTCGCCNGTGCTCTTGCCGGCCTGNGTNTGGATGGTGACGCTCGCCATGATCAGGCTCCCTTCACCGCGTNGCGGACGATNACGGTGGCGCCGCGGGCGCCGGGCACGGAGCCCTTCACCAGAAGGATCTCNGCCTCGGAATCGCTCTTGACGATCTCAAGGTTGAGGGTNGTGACCTTGTCGTTGCCCATGCGTCCGGGCANCTTCTTGCCCTTGAANACCCGGCTGGGGGTCGCGCACTGGCCAACGGAACCGGGCTTGCGGTGNACGCGGTGGGCACCGTGNGAGGCCGGCGCGCCACCGAATCCGTGGCGCTTCATCGCNCCGGCGAAGCCCTTGCCCCGGCTGACCGCCGTGACATCGACCTTCTCGCCCTGCCCGAGGATGTCGGCGGAGATCTCCTGGCCGACGGTGTACTCGCTGACGTCGTCNAGACGCAGCTCGACNAGCTTGCGGCCGGCGTCGACGCCCGCCTTNGCGAAGTGCCCNGCTTCGGGCTGGGTGAGCTTGTTCGCATCCTTCACGCCGAGCGTGACCTGGATGGCGCTGTAGCCGTCGGTCTCAGGTGTCTTGACCTGAACGACACGGCACGGCGTGACACGCAGCACGGTGACCGGGACGACACGGTTGTCTTCGTCCCAGACCTGCGTCATGCCGACTTTCTCGCCGACGATCGCCTTNGTGGCCATGGTTGCTTCCTGTGGTTCGTAGCGAGAGCGGGCCCTCGCTGCATCGAAAGGTGGATCCCGGAGGGACTCACGCGAACGCTCCGCACGGGCAGGCCCGGCGGAGCGTTGGATCGGTTGTGCCGTGTGGTTCCCGGAGGCCTTCACAGACGTCGATTTGCGGTTCCCGGAGCTACCGGTAACACGAGGGGCAAAGCCTAACGGCGACACCCGCAGGAACCAACAACGCGAGAAAAGACGCCCGATCGCCCGGTGTGGCAACCGAGCAACAGCGGCTACTCGTCGGTAAACGAGTCGACGAACACCGGTCGTCCGTCCACCCACCGAAGGAAGCGGGCGTAGATCGAACGCTGACCCCTGTCGTAACCGACATTGTCACCCGACCAACCGTGGTAGGCGACGAGATCGGTGTCGCTGTTGAAGTGGATCACGTCGAGCCCACCGGGCCCAGACGTACCCTCCGTGTCGGTGAGCCACGGTTCGGGATCCTTGGTGCACGGCCCCGTCACCGCATCGCACACGGCATACCCCACTGCGTATTGATCGCTGTCCCAGCGATTCGCCGAATAGAAGAGATGAAAGGCACCATCCGCCTTGATCATTGCCGGCGCTTCGACCACATCTCGTTCCCACGCACGGTCATTGCGGATGAGTTCGACGGCATCACCGGCGAGTTCGGTGCCATCTGCCGAGAGCGGTTGCACGAAGATGATGGTCGGGAGCCCGCAGCAATTCCCGTCGGATTTCCACAGCAGCCAGAGATCGCCGTCGTCGTCGATCACATCGGGGTCGATCGAGCCGCCCAACCCGAGTGCACAAACCAATGGTTCATCCGAGTCGTCCACAAACGGGCCAGCCGGCGAATCGCTGACCGCAACCGAGATGCACTGACGCCCCGACGATGAGTGCCGGGTCGTGTAGTGCATCACGTAGGTGTCTCCGACCGCGGTGACCGACGGTGCCCAGACGAACCCCGGCTCCGACCACTCCGGCAAGTTCGGCAACGAGTCCCCAAGTTCCCGGCTCGTCCCGTTCGCGCGAGCGAGAAGCGTCGGGACGTTGACGAAAAAGGCGTTCGTTGCGTAGGCGTAGATGCTGTTGCGAACCCGAAGGAGCGAAGGGTCGGCAAACTCACCGGGGAACGACGGCGTTCCGTCACTTGCGATGAGACACGGGGCTCCCCCTGGATCGACGGACACCGCCGGTTCGCCCTTGTAGCGCCAGAAGAACGCTGCGAGTTGGCCCCGAGTGACGAACTCGTCGGGAGAAAACGTGACGGCGCTCGTTCCGTTCGTGATCGGGGGCTCTGCAGCGGCCATCCACGACACCGGTTCCTGTTGATAGGACCGGACGACATCGTTGAAGGGGTGCGGGGGTGCATCCGGCTCGCCGGCAAGGCGCCACAGCAAGGCGGCGAGTTGGCCGCGGGTGAGGCTGTCCTCCGGCGAAAACGTTGTTGCGGTGGTGCCGGTTGTGATCCCTTGGTCGTACATCCACGACACGGGTTCTTGCTGGTAGTCCCTGGCAACATCGCTGAAGGGATGCGGTGGTGCGTCTTGTTCGCCTTCCATCCGCCACATGAAGGCGGCTGCTTGCCCGCGCGACACCGGGTCGTTTGGCGAAAAACAATGGGCCGATGTTCCCGTCGTGATCTCGTTATCGACCATCCACTGGACCGCTTCGGTGTAATAGACCCCTGCGGGGACATCACCGAAGCCTGCGACTCCACCCGCCGGCGAGGTCGGGCTCAGCGCGGCGGCCGCTGCAACTGCCGTAACCAGCCCGACGAGAAGGAGCCGATGCCGCGCGAAGGCCCCCTTCTTCTGACCGGACCGTGGCGACCACACCTCTTCATCAAAGCAGGTTTGCGGAGCCTTGTGCCTCAGCGGCGCCACGGCATTGCTCGGATGCTCTTCACCTCGCCGACTAGGTTCGGCACGCATGGAGCCGGAGAACCCGCCTGAGTCTCACCAGAGCACGTCCGAGTCCGGCGCTGCCGTCATGCGCAGCGACGGCAAGGTGCCTCGCTGGGTGATCAAGGCGATCACCCTGTTCTGGCTTGGCTGGGCTGTCACCTACATCGGCACGGGCATGCTGCGGAACCTTCGCGGCTTCTTGATCATCGTGTTGATCAGCCTGTTCCTCGGCTTCGCCATCGAACCCGCCGTCAACAAGCTCGAACGGTGGGGCGTTCGCCGTGGCCTCGGCGTCTGGATCATGTACCTCCTGATCTTCGTCGGCATCGTCGGGTTCTCGGCTGCGATCGGCACCACGCTGGCGACCCAGATCAACAACTTCATCGATGAAGCACCCCGTTATGTGGAGGACGCGGAGTCGTGGCTGCGTGACAATGTTGACGAAGACATCGACCTCTCGCGCGTCACGGAAGAGTTCGTCGACGGCGGTGGTGCCGCGGATCTGGCCAACCGCTTCGCCGACGACGTGGTGAATCTTGGCACGACCGTCGTCAACGTGCTGTTCCAGACCTTCACCGTGCTGCTGTTCTCCTTCTACATCGTCGCCGAAGGCCCGAAGCTCCGTCGCACGGTGTGTTCGTTTCTTCCTCCGGCCCGCCAGCGCGTCGTGCTGAGCGTGTGGGATCTCGCCATCGAGAAGACCGGTGGCTACATCTTCTCCCGGGGCGTGTTGGCGGTGCTGTCGGCGATCGCTCACTGGATCGCCTTCGAAATGCTGAACGTCCCGTTCTCGGTGCCGCTCGCCCTCTGGGTCGGCATCATGAGCCAGTTCATCCCGGTAGTGGGCACCTACATCGCCGGTGCCTTGCCGATCCTGATCACCCTGATCGACTCGCCCCGGACCGGCGTGTTCGTCCTTCTCGTGGTCGTCGCCTACCAGCAGGTCGAGAACTATCTCTTCGCGCCGAAGGTCACAGCCCAGACGATGGAGATCCATGTCGCCGTGGCCTACGGCTCCGTGCTGGTCGGCTCGGCGTTGCTCGGTGTGGTCGGGGCGTTGCTGGCTCTGCCGTTCGCCGCCACGATGCAGGCGTTCATCTCCGGCTACCGACAGCACTTCGAGGTGGAAGAGGACGCCCTCAACGAGAGCGCCACGCGGCGTGGGCGGCGCATCACCTGATCCGGTGACACGGGTCTAGGCGGGGGCGGTGGCGCCGTCGGCGAGCTGACGGCATCGCTCCCGGTCGACCTGCAGGTTGGTGACGAACACGGCGGCTTCGGTGCGGCTCCTCATGTTGAGCTTGCGCAGCAGGTTCGAGACATAGTTCTTCACGGTCTTCTCGGCGAGATCCATACGTGCCGCGATCTGGGGGTTGGTGAGGCCCTCGGCCAGGTGGCCGAGCAGTCGCCGTTCCTGTGGTGTCAAGCCCGGCAGTTCCCAGAAATCGCCAGCATCGAGCCTGCTGGCGTTGAGGTGGTCAGTCGGTCGATCGGAGCGGATCGGGTTGGGCGATGAGCTGCCGGTGGCAACGAAGCGGATCATGCGTCTCAGCTCGTGGCTGGTGGTGTGCGTGAGCAGGAGACCGGCGGCGTCAGCCCGGATGGCCGACAAGAGCATCGTGTCGCTGCCGCGGGTGTCGAGGATGAGACACGCCACGCCGGGGGCGCGTTCCTTGATGCGTCGGCAGACGTCAAGACCATCGCTGTCGGAAAGCAGCAGGTCGGCGATCACGACATCGGGCCGGGTGCCCTCAATCCGGTGAAGGCCGTCGACGGCGGAATGAGCCTCGCCGACGACCTCCATGTCGTCCTCGCGCCCGAGCACGGCCCGCAGGCCTTCACGCACCAGTTCATGGTCGTTGAGAAGAAACACCCGAATCGTCATGGTGACGGGTCCTTTCCTGTCCGGAGTTCACCTCCGAACCATCTGAGGACCCCTTCGGCACGCTCGGCCCACCTCTTCAACGAGCGCCGTCGGAAGTCACCCCACGAGGGGACGGTGGCCACCCGCACGGGATGACCATCGTCCCGGTGGCGGGTTCAGGAGTCGGCGTCGGCCTCGTGGAGCGGGGCGAAGAACGCCCGATTCGCCTCAAGGAGATCGAACACCGTCTTGTCGGTCGGCGGCAGTTCGGCGTCGCTCGTCGTCACGGGTTCAATGCGGTCGCCCCAGACCATGACGTTGGAACCCCAGGTGAGACCGCCACCGAAGGCGGTGAATAAGACGGTGGCCCCGGGCTGCACTCGCCCATCGGTGACGGCGTCGTTGAGCGCCATCGGGACCGACGCAGCCGAGGTGTTGCCATGGTCGGCGATGTTGAGGACGACCTTCTCCATCGGCACGCCGAGTCGATTACAGGTCGCCTCAATGATCCGGAGGTTGGCCTGGTGCGGCACGACCAGGTCGATATCGTCGACGCTGAGGCCCGCCTGTTCGAGGGTTCGACGCACCGAGCCCTCCATGCCGCGCACGGCATGTTTGAAGACCGTCTGGCCCTCGAAATGGAGCCGGTCGATGGCCGGATCGCGAGGGCGGTCGAGTTGGCCTCGGCTTCCGAGCGTGGGGGACACCATCGCCTCACCGGCCTTGCCGTCAGCACCGAGATCGTTGGCGAGCACGCCCGAGCCGTCGGTGCGCGCTTCATAGATCACCGCACCGGCACCGTCGCCGAAAAGGATGCAGTGGTTTCGGTCGTGGTAGTCCATCAGGAAGTGCAGTTTCTCGGCCCCGATCACCAGGGCGCGCTGGGCGGTACCGGCTTCGATCATCGATGCGGCGACTGCCGTCGAGTACACGAAACCGCTGCACGCTGCGTTCAGATCGAACGACGCCGCATTGACCGCACCGAGTCGCTCCTGCAGGAGGCAGGCGTTACTCGGAAGGGTGATCTCCGGTGTGACGGTGGCAAGCACGAGCAGATCGATGTCGGTCGGCTCAAGACCGGCCGCTGCCAGCGCCCGTTGGGCGGCGACTTCGGCGAGGTCGGTGACCTCGACATGGCTGATGCGGCGCTCGCGCATGCCGGTGCGTTCGACGATCCACTGATCGCTCGTGTCGACCATCTGCTCGAGATCGGCGTTGGTCAGCTTCACCGGCGGCACACACTTGCCCCAGCCGGTGATGGTGGCGCGGGTCTTCGTCATCGTTGCTCTCCCCCAAGAGACCGTTGCCTGCGAGTGTACGAAACGGCAGCGCACGGGTCGATCGACGAATCCTGACAAAAACGTCGCAGCCCGATCGCAAAAGTGTCCACGGCGACGAGGACGTTCATCTGGACCGTCGAATGGCAGCCAACCAGGCAGCCCGAACAAGGAACCCAGAACCATGAACAACCACACACCGTCAGCGAGCGACGACGCTCTCCAACGCTCGGCGCAACTGTGCAAAGAGCCCGATGAGGTCAGTCAGCAACGAAAGGGCCGCCCCATGACCATCATCATCACCAAGACCAAACTGGCGTTGGGAATCCTCGCCATGGTCCTCGTCGGAGCCACGGTCGCGGCAGCCAGCGACGGCGTCTTCACCGACAACCCTTCAGGCACCTACTACCACGACCCGGTTGAGTGGGCCTACGACAACGGCATCACGACCGGCACGTCGGCCACGACGTTCTCGCCCATGGACTCGGTCACACGAGGCCAGAACGTGACGTTCGCCTACCGCTACGACCAAAACATCGTCCAGCCGGCCCTCGAGGACCTCGAAGCCAGTATCGCCAACCTGCCCGACGTCTACTTTATTGAAGTCGACGGCGACGGCACGAAGACTCGGGGATCGTACGGGACCTCCGTAACAAAGAACGACACTGGTAGCTACGAAGTCGAATTCCCCGTTGACGATGTCCACGACTGCACCTGGAGCGGCACGATTGCGCGGCAGCGGACCAGCGCCATCTGGGTCGGCGACCTCCCGACTGGTCAGATCCTTCTCGAAAGCGACTTCGACATCCTTGCCCGTGACATTGACAGCATCTACGTCTCCACGGTCGACGACGACGGCACCGCCGCTGACCGGCCATTCATGATTCAGATCACCTGTGGCCTGCCGCTCGGTATCTACATCCCGCCGATCATCCCGATCATCATTCCGTAACACTCGCCGGCGCCACGTCAGTCGAAAACGAACAAGAGCCCCGGGCCGAGGCCCGGGGCTCTTCGCGTTCTGACCGCAGCAGCCGGCTAGGCCTGCTGGATCTTGATCTCGATATCGACGCCGGCAGGCAGATCGAGCCGCTGCAGCGAGTCCACCGTCTTGGGCGAAGGATCCAGGATGTCGAG
>PABW01000046.1 GCA_002699625.1 Acidimicrobiaceae bacterium | reverse complement strand
ATGCCGTCCGGCGTCTCGACCCGGAATCCGACGGCGGGATGGACGGGTTCGTGACGGACCTGGCCGGCCAGCACTCGCACGTCGCCTCGACGCCAGACTTCGGTCGGTTGGTCGGGAAGGTCGAAGGGAACAAGGTCGAGCGTGAGTGGATCGCTGCGGTTCGCGTGGGCAGCGCGCACGTCAAGATCGTGGCGCCAGGGGTGAAGCATCTCGCGCACGAACGATTCGGCGGGGCCGGCGGGAACCACGATCGGAAGTGGTGGGCGGACCTCGCCGCGTGCCATGACCCAGCGAGTCAAGACGAGGTCCTGCAGCCCAGTGAGGTGATCGCTGTGATGGTGCGTGATGAAGACCGCATCGATCTCGGCGTACGGCAGGCCAGCACCGGCAAGACGCTGGACCGTCGAGCGGCCGGCATCGAACTGGAGCCGAAGGCCGTCGACGTCAACGAGCACGCCGGGACCGGCACGCTCAGCATCAGGGATCGGGCAACCCGTTCCGGTGATCGTCACGGTGGTGGTCATCGGCTGCCACCGTAGACGCCGAACTCAGCCCGTCGGCATCCGATCATGGCGTGCCGCACCGGCCGCCGCCCGATCTCGGGCCGACCCGGCGGGGAAGGTCAACGCCACCGAGATCGCCGAGAGNNCNTAGCAGACGGCGATGAACGCGTACGCCCGCTCGATACCGAGNAGGGTGGTCGTGTCGCCCGACGTGGCAATCAGGGCAACGACGATCGCNATGCCGAGGCCGTACGCACCGTTGCGGAGGGTGTTGAGCGTGGCTCCGGCGANCCCGAACCGGGCAGGTGGCACGTCGGCCACCCCGGCGGACGACCANGTGGACACCGTCATNCCGACGCCGACNCCGGCGAAGAGACTCAGCGGTACGAANCGACTCCACGGCTCCGCCGTCTCGGTGAACGCNAANATGAAACTCCCATAGCCGACCGCACACGACAGGCANCCGGCAAANAGGATCCAGCGGTGGCCGATACGGTCGGCCCAACGTCCGGCGTACGGNGAGANGGCTGCCGCCAGCAACGGCGACGGAGCNAACGCNAGNCCGACATCGCGGATGGAGAGATCCCAGACNTCCTGGAGCAGCAGCGAGCTGACCAACGCACCGGCGGTGAAGCCGAGGCCGTAGAAGAAACCGCCGATGTTGGCGCTCGTGAACGANNGNAANCGGAACAGGGTGAGATCGATCAGCGGCTCGGCGTGCACNGCNCTCCGGCGAATGAGGGCNGCNGCGAGCGCNAACCCGAAGACGATCAGGCCGACGACTCGGATGTCGAGCCCCCAGGTCTCCGTCTGCACGATGGCGAACATGATCGACGCAACCGCNNCGGTGCCGAATGCGACNCCGAGCCAGTCGATCCGGCCGGTGGCCTCCGGATCCTTCGACTCGCTCAGGTANCGAGGNCCGAGGGCGATCACGAGCAGNCAGAGCGGCACGTTGACCCAGAACACACCNCGCCAGGAGACGAGATCNATCAGCAGCGANCCGACGACCGGGCCGACGACCGCACCGAGCGCACCGGCGGCACCGGCGATGCCGATCGGNGTCGAGCGACGCGTCGGCGGGAACTCCGGCAGCATNACNGCNAAGCCGGCAGCCAACGTGATCGCGCCNCCGNCGCCCTGGACCACNCGGGCGGCGACNAGCCACCACGTCCCCGGNGCGAGCGCACACAGCATCGAGCCGAANGCNACGATCGCCACNCCCGGCAGNTACACCCGNCGNCGACCGAGGCTGTCGGANAGCCGCCCGGCTGCGAGCAGCAGCGAACCGACGACCAGGTTGTAGGCGCNGACGATCCAGCTCAGTTCGGCATCGGTCGATCCGAAGTCCTCACGGATCGACGGGAAGGCGACNTTGACGGACGANATGTTGACGACGGCCAAGAAGACGACGAGNGTCGAGACGAACAACGCCATCCAGGCACGTCTCGGAATCGTCTCGTCGTCGGGGNNCACCACGAGACCTTACGGNCAGACGGCNNCGTTCAGATCACGACNGNNNTCANGGNGTGACNAGGCGCTTNTCTCCGGTGGCCTGCGCCGNGTAGGCCNTCGCNACCGCTGGNTCGAGCATGTCGTCGAGCNAAATCGTGTCGGCGTANCCGGATGCGAANGTCGTGGTGATCTCNGCGGCGACGCGGGCCTGNAGTTCGGCCATGCGTTCGAAGCCGACCCGACCNAGGAACGGNGTGAGGAGCCATCCCCCCACNCNCCACGACATGCCGTACGTGCGCCGCAGNGTCGTGGCCGACCGATCGAGCCCGCCGTAGATGTAGACCTGCTTGTGGGTGTCGGAGCCGTAGCGACTGAACGCCTGCCCGGCCGACGAGGCNTTCTCCATNGAGGCNAGGAGCGTGTCGACCTGCTCCCCGCCNCCGATCGCATCGAACGCAAGGGTGGCGCCCGTCGCCGTGATNGCTGCNGTGAGNTCGTCCGCAAAGGAGTCGGCCGACGACACGACGACATGNTCGGCACCTGCCGCCCGCAGCAGATCGGCCTGCTCGTTGCGACGCACNACATTGACCAGNGGGATGCCGTCGGCCTGNCAGAGCCGGTTGAGCATCTGGCCGAGGTTNGACGCCGCCGCCGTGTGCACGATCGCCGAGTGCCCTTCGAGANGCATCGTNTCGGTCATGCCGAGCGCCGTGAGCGGGTTGACGAACGATGATGCGGCGTCGNCGGCGGCGANNCCGNCGGGCACCGGGATGCACATGACANGNGAGAGNTTCGTGTGGGAGGCGTACATCGAACCGCTGACACCTGAGACGGTCGCACCGAGCAGNGCCTGCGCGTCCGGCGACGATCCGGCNGCCACGACGGTGCCGGCACCCTCGTTNCCGCACGGCATCGGTTGTCCGACACGGNCGGCGTTCATGGCCATGGCCGCNGGGCTCAACGTCCCGACAAGNGCACCGTCGACCGANGCGAACGACTCGGGGTCGGCNCCGGCGATGAGCATGCCGAGATCCGATGGGTTGATGGGNGCCGCCTCGACNGCGACGACGACCTCATCGGGGCCGGGTTCGGGCATCGGTTCGGTNTCGATCGCGATGCGGACCGTGCCGTCGTCGGTCACGGTCGAACGCACGATGCGGTAGGTGTCGCTCATCTCGGGCTCCTCNCTCGGGGCCGTCATCATCGCACCGGCGCGCACGCANCCGAAAACAACGAACGGCCGTCNCCCCGAGGAGCGNCGGCCGTTCGTCGTGCAGGGTCCNAATCNGGCGGGCGACGGCCCGCGACTCGGTGTCGANCGAAGGTCAGCCCTTGCGGGACTGNACCTCGGCGATGATCGCAGGAATCACCTCGTGGAGATCACCGATCACNGCCCAGTCGGCCTTGGTCACCATGTTGGCTTCCTTGTCGGTGTTGATCGCCAGGATGTGCTTCGACGCCATNGCGCCGACCCAGTGCTGGATGGCNCCCGAGATGCCCGAGGCGATNTAGATCTCCGGGGCGATCCGNGTTCCGGTCTGGCCGACCTGGTCGGCGTGNGGACGCCAACCGAGGTTGGTCACCGCACGCGAGCAACCGACACGGCCACCNAGCAGGGCGGCGAGCTCTTCGAGCTGACCGAAGCCGTCCTCNGAGCCGACGCCGCGNCCACCACCGACGACNACCGGAGCGGTCGGCAACGTGACNCCGGCTTCCTGNACGACACGGTCCTTCACCATCGTGATGGTGACCGACTCGTCGAGATCGACGTCGAANNCCTCNGCGTCGGCATCCTCCTCGTCNCCGATCTCGGCGGCGACGGCATGCAGCCCACAGGTGAGCAGGGGCACGTCGGNCGTGAGCGTNGCGTCCTCGAGCAGCGAGCCACCCCANTGGACNCGGGTCATCTCCCACGTGTCACCAGGGTTGACGTCGGTGCAGTTGGCGACGAACGGNGCNTCGAGACGAGCGGCNGCGTTGGCCATGAACTCGTTGCCNCGGTCCGANCCGCACGAGAGCACGGCNTCGGGATCGAGCGACTCGACCATCTGGGCGATCACGGAACCNTACGCGTCGGGGCCGTANTCGGTGAGAAGGTCGTGGNTGNCNGTGTGAACGGTCTCGGCGCCGTACTGGCCGGCGGCTTCGACGAGGTCGTCGTCGTCGCTGCCGATGANCGCGGCCTCGAGGTCCTCNCCCATCTTCTCCGCNAGCACCCGNCCNAAGGTCAGGGCTTCACGGGCGGCTTCGACGAGCTGNCCGTTNTCGTGTTCGAGAATGACNAGCAACATCAGAGGACTCCGAGTTCATCGAGGACGTCGACCACGGCCGCNGCCGCCTCGGCGCCCGNGCCGAGGATGACGGTCTCCGACACGGTCTCTTCCGGGCGGTNCAGCTTCACGCGGNCCTGNCCACCNTCGGCGGCGCTGGCGGTGATCGAGTTCANCTCGACCTTCTTGGACGCCAGGCGCCCCTTCATGGTCGGGTAACGGGGAAGGTTGAGACCTTCCTTGATGCCGAGCACGGCNGGACGGGGCAACTCGTAGACCTCGAAACCGCCGTCGATCTCTCGACGAGCGGTGATCGTGTCGTCACNNATCTCCACACCCTTGATGCNCTGCACGATCGGACGACCNAGGGCCATGGCGGTGCGNATACCGACCTGGAAACCGCCGGCATCNGCCGACTCGTTNCCGAACATGATCAGGTCGAAGGGTTCGTCNCCCTCGAGTTCCNGGANCGCGGCGGTGATCGCCTGCGCCGTGCGCTGGGGATCCCACTGGTTGGTGTCGGCCTCGACGAGCACNCCATGGGTCGCNCCGACNGAGACNGCGTAGCGCAGCTGCTCCTCGGCATCACCCGTNCCCAACGTGAGCACGGTGACNTCGCCNCCGTGCTCTTCGATGAGCTGCACGGCACCTTCGACNGCGCACTCCTCGTGNGGGCTCGTGGTGAACCCGAGGTGGGCGGCATCGACGTCTTGCCCGTCGGCGGTCACGTTGATCTTNGCGCCCGGNGCGGGCACCCGCTTCACACAGCAGAGAATCTTCATGATTGCTCCGGATCAGCCCTTCAGACGGGTGTCTTCGGGATCGAAGGCCGAGCCACTGCCCACGACNGTGCAGGGGTAGAGCTCGTTCATGTACATCGACTGCAGCTTGGTGCCGGGCACGGCCAACTCGTTGGGCAGGTAGCCCATGAGCAGGTTCTTGCCCAGCGACGGGCTGTAGCCGGCCGTGGTCACACGCGAGACGCGGCCGTGGCTGTCGACGATGCGCTCGCCATCGAGGGTGAGGATCGGCTCGTTGCCGCCCTGCATGAAGCGCTCGTTGCCGTTGCTGTCGACGTTGTCGTCGACGATCAGCGTCACGCACTGGACCTCGGCACCAGCTTCACGGGCGGCCAGGTAGGCCTCCTTGCCGATGAAGTCTGCGGCCTTGACCTTCGGACGGGCGAGGCCAGCCTCGATCGGGTTGTACTCCGACTCCAGCTCGGCGCCCATCAGGCGGTAGCCCTTCTCGATGCGACCCGACAGCGAGTACACGCCGCCGCCGGTGATGCGCAGACCGTGGTCCTTGCCGGCTTCCATGATCGCGTCGAAGACGGTGCCCGCTTCGTCCCACGGCATGTAGGTCTCCCACCCGGTGTCGCCGACATAGGAGATGCGGAACAGGTGGCACTCGACACCGGCGATGGTGACCGGAAGGTACGAGCCGTACGGCGAGCCCTCCTGGGAGAGATCGTGGTCGGTGAGCTGACCGAGCACGGCCGGGGCGTTCGGGCCCCAGAGGCCGAGCGTGCTGATCTGCTTGGTGAGGTTGGTGAAGGTCACCGAACCGTCGTTGGGCAGGTGCTTGCGAACCCAGAACTCGTCGCGGCCACCGTCGAAGACGCCGGTGACGATGCGGACGCGATCCTCGGCCATCCGCATCATGGTGAGGTCGGAGTGGAAGCCACCGTCCTGGTTGAGCCACGGGGTGTAGACCGAGCGGCCGACCGGCACATCAATCTTGTTGACGGCGAGGTAGTCGGCGAACTCGACGGCGCCGGGGCCCTCGAGTTCGTAGATCTGGAAGGCACTGAGGTCGATCAGGCCGCAGTTCTCGCGAAGGTTGAGGTGCTCACCGACGGTGATCGGGTTCCACCAGCGGTTGTCCCACTCGACGGGGCGCTCGTCGAGCCCGTAGCGCTCGACGAGGTCGGCGTTCGAGGTGTACCACTGCGGGCGCTCCCAGACGCGAGCCTGGAAGAACTCGGCGCCGAGGGCTTCCTGCCGGCTCTTGAACGGTGCTTCGACCAGGTGGCGACGCGAATCCCACTGCTCGGCGGGGTGGACGATGCCGTAGGTCTTGTTGAAGTGCTCCGACGCGCGAGCCCAGATGTGCTCGTCGCTCTTCTCCTCGTCGTAGAACCGGGCGACGTCGGCGCCGTGGGAGTCGATGACACGGGGGTAGCCGTGGGTCATCCACTCGGCGACGACCTGCGCCATACCGGGACCTTCCTTGACCCAGACGGCGGAGGCGGCCCAGAAGTTCTCGACGTCGGGAAGCTCACCAAGACACGGCATGGCGTCGGGGGTGAGTGAGAGCAGACCGTTGATGGCGTACTTGATCTCGGCGTCGCCGAGCATGTCCATCAGCTCAATGGCCTCTTCCATCTGCTGGTCGAAGTCGTCGGCGGTGAAGGGCATCTCGGTCGGGCTGAGCGCGGCCTCTTCGTTCGTCGGGATCTCGTCGGGGTGGTGCAGGATAGGGCGGTGGGCGTAGGAGCCAACCTCCATCGAGCCGGCCGACTGGCGCTCGTAGCAGAAGGTGTCCATATCGCGGACGATCGGGTAGCCGATCTCGTTGTTGGTCTCGGCGAGCACGTCGAGTGGGCCGACGTCGGCCATCTGATGCACGGCCGGGACGAGCGGGATGTAGGTGTCGGCCATGTAGGCGATCTGGTTCGACCACACACCGCAGGCGACGACGACGTACTCGGCATCGATCGCGCCCTTGTCGGTGACGACACCGGTGACCTTGCGCCGACCGTTCGGACGCGGCGTGTCGTCGGTGAGGATGTCGAGCACCTCGGTGTTGGCGAAGACCTGGCAACCGGCCTTCTCGATGGCTTCCTTGCGCATCACGGTGCCGGTCTCGAGGGAGTCGACCACCGAGACGGTCGGGCAGTAGAAGCCGCCAAGGATGACGTCTTCGTTGACGAACGGCACGAGCTCCTTGACCTGTGCGGGGTCGAGCAGGTGGGCCTCGATGCCCCACGCCGTGGCGGAGGTCATCCGGCGCTGGAGTTCGTCCATGCGCTCCTGGGTTCGGGCGACCTCGATGCCACCGGAGTCAACCGAGAGGTTCATGTCGCGGTATTGGTTGGCGGACTGTTCACCGAGCAGCGCCATTTCCTTGTTGTGGTCGACCGGGAAGATGAAGTTCGACGCATGGCCGGTCGAGCCGCCCGGGTTGGGCAGCGGGCCTTTGTCCAGCAGGACGAGGTCGGTCCAGCCGAGGCGGGCCAGATGGCCCACCAGGCAGTTGCCGACGATGCCGGCGCCGATGACGACGACCTTGGCGGAAGTCGGGAAGTCGCTCACGTTGGTTCCCCTCAGTATTGTTGTGATGCGGTCTCGGGAGTCGGTGACGCGCTCGGAAGCCGAGACGCTGTTGCTTGACGCAATGATATATCACCGGTGTATCATGCAAATGGTACGGCACGTTCGCGTGGCGGGCAACCCCCGATTCGACAACGCGTCAATCGGGATCCACGGCGGAGCCGTGGCGACTGCGATGACCGAGCTTTCACTCTCCGAACAGGCCTACGGGCAACTACGCCGCATGATCGTGCGCCTCGACTTCGCGCCCGGCGACGTCCTGCGCGAAGAGGCACTGCAGGAGACGCTCGGCATGAGCCGCACACCGATCCGCGAGGCCCTCCAACGCCTGGCACGGGAGCACTTCGTCACGGTGATTCCCCGCCGCGGCATGTTCGTGAGCGGCATCGACGTGTCTGAGCTGTCGATGCTGTTCGAGACCCGCTCCGTGCTCGAGCCCTACGCCGCTCGTCTCGCGGCAGCCCGCGGCACCGACGAGCACTGGGCCGCCATGGCCACGGCGCTCGATGCCGCCGACTCGGCCATCGGCAACCTCGACCTGATGGAGATCGATCGCCGCGGTCACGAGATCATGTGGGAAGCCGCCGGCAACCGGTTCCTCGTCGACACCCTTGACATGCTCTACGCCCAGTCCGATCGGCTGTGGCACCTCTATCTCGCCGACGTCGCCGACATGCAGCATGCGGTCGACGAGCACGCCGAACTCATGGACGTCCTCCGGGCCGGCGACGGCGAACGGGCCGGCGAGCTGATGGACGAGCACATCCGGGCCTTCGACGCCGAGATCCGCACGGCGGTGACGGAACGGCTCGCCTCGCCACTGGCGGGCTGACCCCGGCCGCCCAACTCGACGAGGCAGATGTTAGCCTTTGGCTGATTCCACGATGCGGAACCCTTCCGCATCGTGGAACACGCTGGTACGCTCGCCCGACGCGAGCTCAGCTCCGGGCTCCACAGAGTTTCTTTGGGGGAAACCATGTCCTTCCCGTCCGATCTCGAGATCGCCTCCCAGGCGAATCTCCGTCCACTCACCGAGATCGCCGCCAACGCCGGCATCCCCGCCGAGTGCCTCGAGCCGTNCGGCTCGGGCGCNGCGAAGATCACGCTCGACGCCATCGAGAAGATGGCCGATCGCCCNAAGGCGAAATANGTCGTCGTCTCCGCNATCACCCCNACCCCGCTGGGTGANGGCAAGACCACCACCACCGTCGGNCTCGGCCAGGCGTTCCAGCACATCGGNTCGTCCGCCACCATCGCCATCCGCCANCCCTCGATGGGNCCCACCTTCGGCATCAAGGGCGGCGCCGCCGGCGGCGGCTACAGCCAGGTCGTCCCGATGGAGCTGTTCAACCTCCACCTCACCGGCGACATGCACGCCGTCACTGCCGCGCACAANCTCTGCTCGGCCATGGTCGACGCGCACCTNTACCACGNCAACGAGGCCGGCTTCGACATTCACAACATCACNTGGCGCCGNGTCGTCGACATCAACGACCGTGCCCTGCGCAACGTCACCATCGGCCTCGGCGGCAAGCTCGACGGCATTCCCCGCGAGACCGGCTTCGACATCACCGCAGCCTCCGAGGTCATGGCCGCCCTGGCTCTCGCCACCGACCTGCACGACCTCCGAGCCCGCATGGGCCGCATCGTGCTGGGCTACACCAAGGCCGGCGACCCCATCACGGCCGAGCAGATCGGCGCCGCCGGATCGATGACCGTCATCTTGCGTGAGGCCATCAAGCCCAACCTCATGCAGACGTTGGAGAACACCCCGGCCCTCGTGCACACCGGCCCGTTCGGCAACATCGCCACCGGCAACAGCTCGATCGTGGCCGACCGCATCGGCATCCACACCAGCGACTTCCTCCTCACCGAGGCCGGCTTCGGTGCCGACATGGGCGCCGAGCGCTTCTTCAACATCAAGTGCCGCTACTCGGGCCTCGCCCCCGATGCCGCCGTGCTCGTCGCGACCGTGCGGGGCCTCAAGGCCCACTCCGGCAACCACAAGATCGTCCCCGGCAAGCCACTCCCCGAGGATCTGCTCAAGGCCAATCCCGACGAGGTCCACCAGGGTGGCGACAACTTGCGCAAGCAGCTCGAGAACATGCAGGTCCATGGCTGCACGCCGGTCGTCGCGATCAATGTGTTCCCCGGCGACCACGACGAAGACATCGCCGCCATCCACGAGATCGCTTCGGAATACGGCGCCCGTGCCGCCGTGTCGACCCACTTCTCCGACGGAGGTCGTGGTGCTGCCGAGCTGGCCACCGCCATCAAGGAAGCCGCCGAGGAAGAGTCCAACTTCCAGGTCCTGTACCCGGACGACGCCTCGCTCAAGGACAAGATCCACGCTGTCGCCACCAAGGTGTACGGCGCCGACGGTGTCGAATACACGGCGGCCGCCGACAAGCAGCTCGCCAACTACACCGCGCAGGGATTCGACAACCTGCCGGTCTGCATCGCCAAGCAGCACCTCTCGCTGAGCCACGACGCGAAGCTCAAGGGTGCCCCCACGGGCTGGACCCTTCCCGTGCGCGAGGTTCGCGCCTCCGTCGGTGCCGGCTTCGTCTACCCGATCTGTGGCGACATGCGCACCATGCCCGGCCTCGGCACCGCCCCGGCCGCCATGCAGATCGACATTGACGACAACGGCGACATCGTCAACCTGTCCTAGCCCCCCGTCCTCACCCCAACCACCGCAGCGAAGAGAGCCCCACCATGGCGTTGTTCAAGAAGAACGAGGTGCCCGAAATCGTCGAGTCCGACGAGGCACGGGCACACCGCGAGCACCTGACTCGCAACTTCACCATCGAAGTCATCCCGATGAAGAGCCTGGACAATGCTCGCGAGCATCTGCCCGCCGGCGCACCGCTGTCCGTCACTGCCTCACCAGTGAAGGGCCTCGAGGAGACCCAGCGTCTCACCGAGGAGTTCCAGGCGGCCGGGTTCGAGCCGGTGCCGCACATCTCGGCGCGTATGGTGCGCGACCGCGCCCACTGCGCAGAGCTCGCTCATTGGCTGCGCGACAACGGCCTGAAGAAGATGTTCCTTGTCGGCGGCGACCAGGAACCGCCCGGCGAGTACTTCGATGCCGTGCTCTTCTTGAAGGACTTCCTCGAGCAGGACCACGGCCTCGAGGGCCTTGGTGTCACCTCGTACCCCGACCATCACGCGTTCATCTCCGACGAGAAGTTGCACGAGGCACTCCACGCCAAGCAGACGCTGCTCGCCGAGGCCGGGCTCCCCGGCTGGTGCTCGACGCAGATGTGCTTCGACGCCGAGGTGATCGAAGCGTGGCTGCGCAAGGAGCGGGCCGAAGGCTTGACCCTGCCGGTGCACCTCGGTGTGTCGGGCGTGGTCGACAAGGCCAAGCTCATGACGATGGGGGTGCGCATCGGTCTCGGCGCGTCGCTCGGTTATCTCAAGAAGAACCGGGCGGCCATCACCAAGATGCTGACCTCGACCTCGTATGACCCGAACGACCTCATGATGCCGCTGTCGAACGCGGCGCTCGAGCTCGGCATCGAGGGCGTGCACATGTACACGTTCAACCAGATCGAGGCGACGGAACAGTGGCGGGCCGAGGCGCTCGCCGAACTCACCGGCTGACCCGACCGGGCGTCACGTTCCCTCTATCTGGGTGCGACGGCGAAGCAGCGCTCGTCGGACATCGTTCAGGTGGAGGAACGAGCCCGTGACCACCACTGTCGACACCTCACTGCGCGCCGTCGCAATCGCAATGGCCGCGTCGGCGTCGGTCGCGTCGATCACGTCGGCGACACCAGCGGCACGGAACGCGTCGGCCATCGCCGAGGTTGGATGACTCCGCGGCCCGAACGCACCGGGCGAAGGACCGAACGGCACGACGATCGCAGCATCCAGCGCTGGGGCAATTGCAGCAGCACAGCCGGCGAGGTCTTTTCCCTCCCCCACCGACACGATGCCGAGTCGGGGTCCCGGCTCGGAGCGAAGGGGGCCGACGAGCGCTGCGAGCTTCATGGGGTTGTGGGCGCCGTCGAAGATCCATCTCGATGGCCGAATCTCGGGAAGGTTCACCTGCTCGTACCGGCCGGGCTGTGAGCCGAACACCGGATCGGGCGCCGATGGGTCGAGTTCAGCGAGCACGGCGGAAGCGGTCGCCTCGGCGTCGTGACGCCAGTCGTTCGTCGCCGTCACCTCGACCAAACGCACTCCGTGCTCAACGGCTGCCGCCCGCGCCACATCGGCAGCTTCGCCGGAAGGCTGCGGTCCGAGCACGGCCGTCGAGCGTCCGGCGAAGACCGCCATCTTCTCGGTTGCGATCGCCGCCACCGTCGGACCCAGGACGTCGGTGTGGTCGAGGCCGATCGCTGTCACGGCGGTGACGACATCGGCACGTCCGAAGACATTGGTGGCGTCGACCCGGCCACCGATACCCGCCTCAACGACGAGCCAATCGGTGCCGGCCCGTCGCGCCATCACGAGGGCGATTGCGGTGGTCAGGGCAAAGAAGGTCGGTGGTTCCCCGGTGGAAGCGAGCGCGTCGGCGTGGGGTCGGATCTCCTCGATGGCGGCGACGACCTCCTCCCACGACGGCAGTTCGTCGGCCACCATGAAGCGCTCACGGATGTCGTGCACGTGGGGCGACTGGTGGAGTCCGACCGACCCACCCGCCGCTCGGAGCGAGGCAGCNACAAGGCGGGCNANNGTGCCCTTGCCGGCNGTACCGACGACATGCACCGCCCGAACCCGGTCCTGTGGGTCGNCCAACCGGGCNAGCAACTGCGCCGANGCGAGCCGNGCNCGCTCGCCNCGAGGCGCGTCNGGCTGCACAAAGCNNAGGAGCCATTGCTCGACCGAGTCGGGATCGGGNGACATCACCGCCGGACCACCCTTTCTGCTCCTTACGCACCGCGCTACCCTTGNNTTCCGTCATACGGAACCGNTCCACCATACAGAACGGCCCTCGATGGCGACTCGTAGATCGCACTCGGTTCGAAGATGCAGGAGTAACGAACGATGAAGGTGCTGCTCGCCGACGCGCTGCCCGANGCAGCGGTCGAACGACTCGAAGCCGCCGGTGACGAGGTCANCCGNATGCCCGACCTCGACGCTGACACCTTGCCGGAGCACATCGCCGGCTTTGAGGTGNTGATCGTCCGCTCGACCAAGGTCACCGCCGCTGCGCTCGACCAGGCCGACTCGCTCGGCCTCATCGTCCGGGCCGGCGCCGGCACCAACACGATCGACTGTGACCGAGCCGCTGANCTCGGCGTCTTTGTGTGCAACGTGCCNGGNAANAACGCCCTTGCNGTCGCCGAGCTCACGATGGGGCTCCTCNTCGCCATCGACCGCCACATCGCNGCNGGNACNGCCGACCTCCGGGCCGGNANCTGGAACAANAAGGCGTACTCGAAGGCCGAGGGCCTCTTCGGCCGNCGCATGGGCATCATCGGNGTCGGCGACATCGGCATNGCGACGGCCGCCCGTGCGAGNGCGTTCGGCATCGANGTNGTCGCCGTCNCCAAGCCNGGCCGCAGCGACCTCGCCGTCGCCCGNGCCGAAGCNGCCGGCATCACGTTCGTCGACACGCTCGACGAGCTGCTCGCCANCAGCGACATCGTTTCGCTGCACGTGCCCGGCTCGNCCGACACCAAGGGCATGGTCGACGCNGCGTTCCTCGCCAAGATGAAGGACGGCGCCGTTCTGCTCAACACCAGTCGGGGCGACGTCGTCGACGANGCGGCGCTGATCGACGCCATGGACAANCGCNGCATGCGCGCCGGTCTCGACGTGTACGCGAACGAGCCNGGCTCCGGAACGGCCGAGTTCGACTCGACCCTCGCCAAGCACCTGAGTGTCGTCGGCACCCATCACGTCGGTGCTTCGACCAACCAGGCCCAGGCGGCCGTCACCGACGGCACGATCGACACCGTCCAGGCGTACCGCGCCGGCGAACCGGTCAACTGTGTGAACCTCGATCCGGTGCCGGTGCGCGCCGCGACCCTCACGGTGCGTCATCACGACCGCGTCGGCGTGCTCGCCAGTGTGCTGCAGATCCTGCGCAAGGAAGAGCTCAACGTCTCGAACATGCAGAACCGGGTCTTCGCCGGATCGAAGGCCGCCGTTGCGTCGATCGACGTCGGGCATCTCCCCAGCGCCGAGATCGTTGATGAGGTTCAGGCCCTCGAGGACNTCATCTACATCTCCGTGANCCCCGCATGAGCAGCGAACGGCTTTTCGANCCCTTCGCTGGTTGGCTGATCCGGCCCGAGTGGGCAGCTCGTGTCATCGCCGGGGCCTATGACACCAAGAGTCCGGCCGAGCGCCGCGAGATCGTCTCCACCAATCCGTACAGCTACCTGGGCGTGACCCGATCCACCGAGGACCTCGCACCTGGTGACGACGCTGACGAAGCCGAGCTTCTTCGTCGCGGTGCCGACTCGCTGACCACCATCCTCGACGCCGAAGCGTTCGCGCCGACCGACCACGCTGCCCTCTACGCCTACCGCCTCACCTACGCGGGCCACTCCCAGCTGGGTGTCGTCGGTGCACTCGCCGTCGATGCATTCCACGACGGCCGCGTCCTGACCCACGAGAACGTTCGTCCCAACCGGGCCAAGCTGCTCAGCGGCCATCTCCAGCAGGTGGGCGCCACCTCCTCGCCGATCGCACTCACCCGCCGACCCGACCCGGCCGTTGCCGCCGTTCTCGCCGTTGCGACCGAACGAGAGCCCCAGGTCCACCACATCGTCGAAGAGGTCCTCCACGAGGTGTGGGTGCTCGACGAGCACGAAAGCATCGCCGTCGCCGAACTCCTCGCCGACGAACCGGTGTACGTCACCGACGGTCACCATCGCTCTGCAGCAGCAATCGCGGGCTCGATGGAGCGCGACGAACCCGCCTTCCAGCGCACGCTCGCCGTGCTGTTCCCCTCCGATGCACTGCGCGTCGAGGCGTTTCATCGTCGAATCCCCGACACCCTCGGCCGTGATCCGCACGCGCTCGAAGCGCTGCTCGCCGACGCGGGTGATCTCACCGAAGTCGGCACGCTCGAGGAGGCTCGGCCCCAGCAGCCCCGCGAGGTCGGCATCTACCATCAGGGCAACTGGTGGAAGCTCCTGCTGCCCGAGCCCGAGACCGACAGCCCGGTCGGCCTGCTCGACGTCGAACTGCTCCGCACGAACGTGATCCGCGATCTGCTCGGCATCGACGAGCTCCAACCGGACTCGGGGGCCGACTATGTGCCGGCTCCGAACGGGATCGACGAAGTGGTGCGCCGTTGCGACGAGGACGGCCGCATCGGTTTCGTGATGTATGCGACGTCGATCGAGGAGTTGATGGCCGTCGCCGATGCCGAAGAACTCATGCCCCCGAAGTCGAGCTATGTCGCGCCGAAGCCCCGCTCTGGGATCTTCCTTCGCGTGCTCGGCACGGGCGCAACCAGCCACCTCGACCCGAGCTGAACGCCGACGTCCTTAGCTCCCCAAAGCCAGGGTCTCACACCTGGCCAAGGGTCAGGCGAAGGCGCCCTGCATACGCGCCGCGTTGAAGGTGTTCTCCATCAAGCAGCCGATGGTCATCGGACCGGTACCGCCGGGCATCGGGGTGATGGCACCGGCGACCGCCTGCACGGCGTCGAAGTCGACATCGCCCTGGATGCCGTCGGCGGTGCGGCTGATGCCCACGTCGAGGACAGCAGCGCCAGGCTTCACGAACTCAGCGGTGACGAGACCGGCCACACCCACGGCGGCGACGACGATGTCGGCCTCCCGGCAGATCGCGGCCAGGTCGCCCGAACGGCTGTGGGCAAGCGTCGGCGTGGCATCGCAGCCCTTGCGGCCGAGCAGGAGAACCTGAGGCAACCCGACGAGCGTGGAGCGACCGATGACGACCGCCTTCTTGCCGGCGGTTTCTACGCCGTAGCGCTCCATCAGACGCATCACCCCGAGCGGGGTGCAGGGAACGTGACCGTCGCGACCACGAAGGAGTCGGCCCATCGAGCGCTCGGTGAGGCCGTCGACGTCCTTCTCCGGCGGAAGCAGGTCGAGAATCCGTTCAGCATCGAGACCGTCGGGCAATGGCAGCTGCACGAGGATGCCGTGCACCGCCGGGTCGTCGGCGAGGTCACGGACGGCCGCCTCCAGATCCGGCTGGCTGATGTCGCCGGGAAGCTCGACGTGGCGCGACACCATGCCGGCCTCTTCGGCCTTCTTGCGCTTGTTGCGGACATAGATCTGGCTCGGCTTGTCGTCGCCGACGAGCACCGTGGCAAGGCACACGTGGGGGTTGCCGAGCGCTTCGATCCGGCGCTTCAAATCGACCACGAGCTCGTCGCGGAGTCGGTTGCCGTCCATGAGCACTGCGCCACCCGGCATGCGCTCCCACTTCTCTTCAGCCATGGGCCAAATCTACCCCGGAACCCTTCCGTCGAGATGGCCAAAAGCGGCCACAACCGGTCGGGCAGCAGGCGCAGGCGACGACGCCTATCGTCTCCCGTATGGGGGGACCACTCGAAGGAATCAGGGTGCTCGATCTCAGTCAGGTGGTGGCCGGCCCGTTGGCTACCCAGATCCTGGCCGAGCAGGGTGCCGAGGTGATCAAGGTCGAACCGATCGGCGGTGAACTCACCCGCGTGACCGGGCCCGACCACATCCGGGGGCTGTACGCGAACTGCAATCGGGGTAAACGCTGTCTCGCCGTCGATCTTGCGACCCCCGACGGGGTCGAGATCGTGCTCGGCTTGGCGGAGCGCAGCGACGTCGTTGTGCAGAACTTCCGGCCGGGGGTGGTCGAACGATTGGGCATCGACTTCGAAACCGTCGCCGCCCACAACCCCGATGTCATCTACGGCTCGGTCTCCGGGTTCGGCGCCGACGGCCCCTACAGCCAGCGGGCCGTGCTCGATCCGGTGGTCCAGGGTCTTGTTGGCATCGTGCATGGCCAGGTCAGCGAATCACTTCCGTTTCCCGACCTTGTCCGCACCCTGGTCGCCGACAAGGCCACCGCCCACACGGTGGCCCAAACGATCACGGCTGCCCTCGTTGCCCGAGAACGCGGGGCCGGGGGCCAACACATTGAACTGTCGATGCTCGACGCCACGCTCGCCTGGTTCTGGCCTGACGGCATGGCCGATCTCACCCATCACAAGGGCGAGATCGTGACCCACCGCCCATGCGACCTCTACCAACTCGTCGACACGCTCGACGGTCAGCTCGTCTATTTCCTCGCCAGCCAGTCACAGTTCGAAGGGATGTGGAGGGCGCTCGGGCGCGACGATCTCCTCGCCGACGAGAACTTCTGCAACCCGGGCCTCCTCACCCGCAACCGTGCAGCTGCCACCGAGGCGCAGGCCGCGATCCTGGCCGGGCTCGGTCAGATGACCACCGCGCAGGCGGTCGAGGCACTCGCCGAGCACAGCGTGCCGGCCGGGCCGGTGCTGACCCGCGCGCAGGTGTTCGACGATCCTCAGGTGATCCACAACAACCTCATCGTCGAGTGGGATCTCCCGAACGGCGAGACCTTGCTTCAGGCGGGACCACCGGGAACCTTCTCGGCGACCCAACCCGAATTCCGCCCATTCATCGGGGTCGTCGGGGAGCACACCGAGCAGATCCTGGCCGAACTGGGTCACGACGCCGCCGCGATCGCGAGTTTCCGGGGGGCCGGGGTCGTAGCCTGAACGCCTTGTCTCACGACCTCTATCGCTGGCAACACGACGCCCTGATGGCCTGGCACCGATGTGGCCGCCGCGGGGTAATCGAGGCGGTCACCGGGTCGGGCAAGACCGACGTCGCCCTCACGGCGATCGACGATGCCGTGAATCGAGGCCTATTCGCGCTGGTCATCGTGCCGTCGCGGGTGCTCATGGAACAGTGGTTCGAACGCCTCGGTCGGTGGATGCCCGATGCCGAGATCGGACGCCTGGGCGACGGCTACCGCGACCGCCCGATCGACTGCGACGTCCTCATCACCACCCGCCACTCGGCCGCCAGCCGCGTACCACTCCCGACCTCGGACCGCGGTGGCATCCTCGTCGCCGACGAGTGCCACGGCTTCGGCGGTTCGGTCCTCCGCAAGAGTCTGCTGCCCGAATACCAGGAGCGCCTCGGTCTCACCGCCACGCTCGAACGTTCCGATGACGCCGTCGAGACGATCCTGCTGCCGTACTTCGGTGGGATCTGCTACCGCTACGACTTCGTCTCGGCGATCGCCGACGGTGTGTGCGCCCAGCCCCGCGTCGGCTTCATGGCGGTACCGCTCACCCGTGAGGAGCGCACCGAATACGACGCCACCGAGGGCCGTATCGTCGCCGCCCGTCGACAGCTCAAGCAGATCGAGGGCATCCCCCACGAGCCGTTCGGCGACTTCCTTGCTGCCGTCCATCACCTCGCCGCCAACGACGCCGGCCCCGACGGCCGGGCCGCCAACGAGTACCTCAACGCGTTCTCGTCTCGTCGTGAGATCGTGGCGACCAGTTCGGCGAAGTACGAGGCCCTCGGCAAGTTCGCCGAGGCGATCAGATCCGCCGACGGCGCCCTGCTGTTCACCGAAACGGTCCGCGCCGCGAACCACGCGATCGTCCGTCTCGATCCGGTCATCAATATCGAGATCATCACGGGCAATACCGGCCGCAGTGACCGTAGCGCCATCCTTGAGCAGCTGCGCGACGGCACGCTCGATGCGGTGGCGGCCCCTCGGGTACTCGACGAGGGGGTCGACGTTCCCAACGCGAACCTGGGGCTCGTTGTCTCGGCGAGCCGCACCCGCCGCCAGATGATCCAGCGGATGGGTCGGATCCTGCGCCGCAAGCCGCTCGGCAGCGGCGCGCGTTTCGTCATCATCTTTGCCGCCGACACGCTGGAGGATCCCCGGTTCTCCGAGGATCGTGACGGCTTCTTGGAGGAGATCGAGGAGATCGCCGAGTCGTCTCGCATCTTCAAGCCGAGCGAGTTCGATCACTTGGCCACCTTCCTCGACTACTCCGGGCCTGAGGTGCTCACACAGCCCGAGACGGTCGGGTCGTTCGAGCCGCCGGATCTGGCCCCGGAGGAGATCACGGAGTGGACGGCGGAGGCCCAGCCGTACCTCGAGATGATCAGTCCGGAACTTCCCGAAATCGCCAAGCCGAAGCAGGTGCGGGAGAAGCCTCGCCTGTCGACTGGCGAGCATCCGGTTGCACTGATCGCCGTCGGCAGCCAGTGGGCGTTGCGGTGCACCGGTTGTGAGGCGACGTCGGAGCCGAGGACCTACAAGTGGCAGGCGATGGACGACAAGGTCGAGTGCACCTGCGTGCGCTGACCAAAGCGCAGCAACAAATGCGTGGACACGGCGATCCGTCCTCGGATCTGCCGCACCATGGGGGGCTCACAGGAGATCGCTGACGCGGCGGCTGCAGCAATGTTCGCGGAGGACCGCAACGCGCGTGCGATGGGCATGATCGTGTCCGCGGTCACCCCCGGGAGCGCCACGGTGGAGATGACGGTGCTCGAATCGATGGCCAATGGCCTCGATGTCTGTCACGGCGGCGTGGTGTTCGCGCTCGCCGCTACGGCGATGGCGTTTGCGTCCAATGCCCGAGGGGGAACCAATCTGGCGTCGAACGCCTCGATCGAGTGGCTCGCACCGGCACGGGTCGACGACCGGTTGGTCGCCGAGGCGTCCGAGACCCACCACCAGGGCCGAACCGGCGTGTACGGCGTGGTGGTGTCAGGTCCCGAGGGTGTCGTTGCGGCCATTCGTGCTTCCCCCCGGTCGACGGAGGCGGAGAAGGAACTAGGTGCCCCGTTCGGAGATGGTCAAGACTTTGACGAGTTGGCCGTGGGCCAACTCAGGATGACGTCCTGCACCGAACTGGACGTGTCGTGGACCACCCCGGGCCGTCGCACTTCCGCCCGTCAGCCGGGCCGTTCGAGCGCCGTGACCCGCTGGAGCCGACGACGGTGACCGGGGTAGTCGTTCATCGCGTAGTGCACGGTCGTGCGGTTGTCCCACAGCACCACCTGGCCGGTTTCCCAACGGACCCGGACCTGGAACTCGGGCCGGGTCTGGTGGGCGTAGAGGAACGAGAGGAGGGCATCGCTCTCTTCGCGTTCCAGCTCCTCAACTCGGATGACGAACGCCGGATTGACGTACAGCGCCCGGCGGCCACTGCGCGGGTGAACGCGCGCGACCGGGTGCGTCGCTGCCGTCGACGGACCCTCCTCTTTCTCCGGGTAGACGTGCGTAGCGGTGAGTTCGGAAACCCACGGCTGGAGACGCGGTGACAGCCGATCGAAGGCGAGGGCGGTATTCGCGAACAGCGTGTCGCCCCCGATCGGCGGCAGCTCGCATGCATGCAGGATCGATACGGCGGCAGGGGGCGACGTGAAGGAGATGTCGCAGTGCCAGAACTCGCCACCGAAGGTCTCCGCCTCGTCAGGCTCCTTGATCACCTGAAGGATCGCAGGGTGTTCGGGAATGGCGTCGATGAACGGGTGCACGTACGGGTCCCCGAACGACTCGCCGACGCGGATGTGGTCGGCCACCGAAAACTCGTCTTGTCCGGACACGACGAGGACGTGGTGCTTGTCGAGCAGATCCTGCAGCGCACCGAGTTCGACGTCACCGGCCTCGGTCAGGCGGACGCCGTCGACGCGCGCGCCGAGCGACGCAGCGAGCGGCGTGACGGTCCAATCGTTCACGGCGTCAGTCCACCCGGCCCGACCGCATGATGCAAGGCTCACACCACACTGCGACCTCGACAGAGGCGCGCAGGCCGCACGATCAGCCAGACTCTGCAGCGATGCGCGTCGCCGACCACATCAGCAGGGTCATCGACACGATCGAGATCGCAAACGACGAGGAAGGCCTCAATGCCTTCATCACCGTCGACCGTTCCAGCCGCCGCAGTGGGCACAGGCCACCCTGCGCTGCCACTGTGATCAGGTGGCGACGCTCCCCCTCCCCTCCCCGACGCGCGATGCGATTGAGACCTGGGTCGACGACCATCTCGGCCACCTCTTCCACGGTCCGGCGATCGGCTCTCCCGCTTTTCGTGGTGGTCAACGGTCCGCTGATGCGGCCCTCGCTGCATTCGATGTTCGCGGGTACGCCGCAACCCGAAACGAAGTCGCGCCGATCGAGCGCCGGGGCGCCTCCCGCCTCTCGCCCTACATCCGACATGGGCTGCTGCCGCTATCCGAGGTCTGGAGGGCCGTCGGCGGCGGACCCAACCGCGATGTGGAGAAGTTTCGCGACGAGTTGCTGTGGCAGGAGTACAGCCGCCATTGGTACGCCCGCCTGGGGCGAGCCACCGCCGATCCAGTCCGCAAGGCTCCGACCGACGTCCGGCCTGGCGACGGGTGGGATCGCATGTTGCCGTGCCTGAACGCCGTGGTCGGCGAGCTCGAGCAGGACGGCTGGCTCGTCAACCAGACCCGCATGTGGCTCGCAGGCGACTGGACCGTGCGCCACGGTCAGGACTGGCATCGGGGCGAAGACCGTTTCTTTCGCCATCTGCTCGACGGCTCTCGGGCGGCCAACCGACTCGGCTGGCAGTGGACGACCGGCGTCGGCTCGAACAAGCCCTACGGCTTCAGCCGCTGGCAGGTCGAAAAGCGAGCGCCGGGGTTGTGCAAGCGCTGCCCGCACCGTGACGCCTGCCCGATCGACGAATGGCCCGACGAGCCGTCGTTCGTCTCGGTCGACTGGCCTGCAGAAGTCGACCTCACCGGACCGGACGAGATCGTCACCCACGCAGCACCCGACACCGTCTGGCTGACGGCAGAGTCGTTGGGCACGGCCGACCCTGCCCTCTCGCTCAATGCGGGCCTGCCGGCGGTTTTCGTCTTCGACGAGCCGCTGCTCGCCCGGCTGCGCCTCGATAGCAAGCGACTGGTGTTTCTCACCGAGACGCTCGCCGAACTCGCCGAGGGCCACGATCTGGAGCTCCGGCTCGGCGACCCGGTCGGCGAACTCGCCGGGCGCAGTCTCGCCGTCACCCATGCCCCCGTGCCCGGCTTCGCTGATCGAGCATCGGTGATCCGCCCCGTCGAAGTTTACCCGTGGCCATGGCTTCGCCAGCCGCGGCCGGGTTCGGTGCGGTCGTTCAGCGCCTGGCGCAAGAAGGTCGACCGGCGATGAGCGGAGGTCCCGGCGACGTCAAGATCTGCGCCTCCTGCGGACGGACAATGACCTGGCGCAAGGCATGGGCGAAGAACTGGGCCGACGTCCGCTACTGCTCGAACGCCTGCCGCAGCCGCAAGCTGAAACCGGTCGACCACGACCTCGAAACCACCATTCTCCGCCTGCTCTCTCAGCGGTCGGGCTGGGCCACGATCTGTCCGAGCGAAGCAGCCAAGGTCGTCGAGCCCGACGACTGGCGATCGCTGATGGAACCCGCCCGGTCCGCAGCTCGGCGACTCGTCGCCTCTGGCGACGTCGTGGTCACGCAACAGGGGGCGGCCGTCGACCCATCGTCCGCCAAGGGCCCGATCAGGATCCGGCGAGCATGAGCGACACCGACCTCGGACTCGACGGCGACACGCACCTCGACGACGACGCGAACGATCGGGTGCACCACCACGCACGCGTCGGCGACGAACACCCGCAGGGATCCGATGGTTCGTTCACGACGCTGTGCGGACTCCGGATCACGCCCCGCCCCGACGCCGGCAAGCTCCCGTGCTGTCCGATGTGCGCACTTGTGATGGGCCGCCCCTGTCGATGAGCAGCCCGGCGGCGGGCGTCAGTCGCGAACGCGCCGCCACTGCAGAAAAACGACGATGCCGGCGAGGGCGAACATGGCGGCTCCCGCCCAGCCCCACCACTCCCCGCTCGCACCGATCGCGAATCCGGCGACCGTGAACAGTGCGCACAAACGCGCATCGCGGAGCAGACGCTCGGGAGTCGGCTCCGCTCCGTCACGACGGAACATGCGCTCCAGACCGTTCCGTGGGGTGAGATCGGGCTCGTCGCTCACGGCCCGAACCGTACCGCCGCAGCACCGACACCAGAGGGGCGGCGAGGCCAACTAGCGCTCGACGAGGTCCATGGTCTCAGGCTGGCAGACGGGGCACCACCAGACATTGCGCCCGTCGGCATTCGCCGTTTCGATCGGCTCGGCGCAACGACGACACGGCGCGCCGGTGCGCTTGTAGACGTAGAGCCGGTCACCGCGTTTGAGCTCGCGGGGCGATTCGACGCCCATCTCGTCGGGCAGGACG
>PABW01000045.1 GCA_002699625.1 Acidimicrobiaceae bacterium | reverse complement strand
GATCAGATCGCCGTCGTGATCGCCGAGACGCGCACCGCCGCCACCGCCGGCGCCGCCGCGATCGAGGTCGAGTGGGAGGACCTTCCGCTCGTCGACAACATCGACGCCGCGCTCGCTCCCGGGGCTCCGCTGGTCCACCCCGAGAACGGGCTCGACACCAACGCCTACCACCACCTTCGAATCCGCAAGGGCGATCCCGACTTCGGCTTCGCCTTGGCCTACGCCGTCGTCGACGAGGTGTACGAGGTTCCGCATCAGGAACACGCCTACCTTCAACCTGAGGCCGGCACTGCCTACATCGACGAGGAGGGCCGGGTCACGATCGAGATCGGTGGCCAGTGGACGTCGGAGGATCGCGAACAGGTCGCTCACGTTCTCGGGCTGCCCGAGGATCGGGTCCGGATCATCTACAAGGCGATCGGCGGCGCGTTCGGCGGCAAAGAGGACATGTCGATCCAGATCGCCCTTGGCTTGGCCGCGATGCGCCTCGCCGAACGTGGTGAACACCGCCCGATCCACTGCCGGTGGTCCCGGGAGGAGTCGATCGTCGGTCACCACAAGCGGCACCGGGGCCGTATCCGCATCCGTCTGGGTGCGACCCACGACGGCACGATCACGGCACTCGAGGCCGACGTCGACCTCGACGCCGGTGCGTACAACTACACGTCCAACAAGGTGCTTGGGAACGCCCATCTGTCGGTCGCCGGTGCGTACCGCATCCCGCATGCCCGTATCGACAGCCGGGCGATCTACACCACCACCGTGCCGGGCGGCGCCTTCCGTGGCTTCGGTGGGCCGCAGGGCCACTTTGCGATCGAGTCGGCGGTCAACCGGCTTGCCGCCGAACTCGGGATCGATCCGGTCGAGATGCGCCTTCGCAACGCCCTCGTCGACGGCGACGACGGCATCACCCAGACCGTCATGCCCGAGGGGGTGAGCATGCGCGAAGTGATCACGGCGTGCTCCCTGCAGGCCGAACTCGACGAGGCCCTCCCCGACCCTGCGCCCTTCTCCCCGATCGCGTCGCTGCCCTCGGCCACGACCTCGCTGCGCAAGGGACGAGGGTTCGCCGCCGGGTTCAAGAACATCGGCTTCTCGTTCGGTTTCCCCGAACGCTGCGAGGCCGAGATCGTCCTGCACGGCGACCCCGACGACGAGGCTCCGATCAGTGCCGAACTCTTCCACGGTGGCGCCGAGGTCGGGCAGGGCGCTCATCTCGCCATGCGTCAGATGGTGTCCGAAGCCACGGGCGTCGCGCTCGACAACATCCACGGGCACTTCTCGGACACCGCCACCTCGGGCGACCCCGGCTCGGCGTCGGCGAGTCGTCTGACGTTCATGGCCGGCAATTCGATCCTCGGTGCCGCCGAGGAGGCCGAGAAGGCCTGGCGCGAGGGCGATCGGCCCGCTCGTGGCTTCTTCCGGTACACGCCGCCACCCACCGAGGCGCTCGATCCCGAGACCGGCGCCGGTGCGCCGAACTTCTGCTACGGCTACATGGCGCAGTGCATCGAGGTCACCGTCGATGTCGATACCGGCCACATCCGTGTCGACCGGGTCACGTCGACCCACGACGTCGGCAAGGCGATCAACCCTGCGCTTGTGCGCGGCCAGATCGAGGGGGCTGTCGTTCAGGCGCACGGCTACGCAATGAGCGAGGACCTCCAGCTCGCCGATGGCTTCATCACGAACCCTCGGTTCTCGGGGTATCTGATTCCCGGCATCGGCGACATTCCGGTGCAAGTCGACAGCCAGATCCTCGAGCT
Organism: Acidimicrobiaceae bacterium; assembly: GCA_002699625.1. GTDB lineage: Bacteria > Actinomycetota > Acidimicrobiia > Acidimicrobiales > Aldehydirespiratoraceae > UBA11606. The sequence goes on along the minus strand of PABW01000045.1, from coordinate 13,508 downwards.
CGCTGATCCGCTCGGCCCGTTCGGTGCCCGCGGCGTCGCCGAGATGCCGTTCATCACGTATGCGCCGGCGCTCACTGCGGCGGTGTACGACGCCACCGGCGTGTGGTTCGACACGTTCCCGCTCACCCCGAGCCGGGTGCTCGCCGGGCTCCGGGCCGCGAAGGAGTAAGGCGGGGGTAACGCCTCTCTAGCGTCGACGCGTACTGTCGGCTCATGAGGGACGAACAGCACCGAGACGACGTGGTCACCGGCAGGGCGTGGGCGGACTTTTGCGATGCCTTGAAATCGGCCGGCGATCTCATCACGGCGAACAGCACGGAAGACCTCGATCGCATCGAGGGTTTCCGCTATCTGAGCCGGCTGGCCCGTGGTGGGCTCACGGCGTTCATCGAGAACGGCGATCGAGTTCGCCCCTTCATCCTGCCGATCCCGTTCAACCTGAAGATCGGTTGTGACAACCCCGACGCCGACTATCGCAATGTCGGGGTCGACCCTCGATTCGACTACCGCATCACGGGCACGCGCGGCACGGTCAACTTCCTCAGTATCGGCGCCTATTCGGGCGGCTACGGAACGAACTCGGCGACACCGGGTGCACAGGGGAACATCACCGACAACGACCCTGACCAGGACCGGCCGATCGACATCATCGCCAGCGTCGAACCGCCAGAACTCGCACCCGGCCAGCAGTGGCTGGAGATGTCTCCGGCGACGACGGTGATCATCGTTCGGAACTTCTTTCTCGACCGGGAGCACGAACGATCGTCGGAGCTCGAGATCGAGTGCCTGAATCCGCCAACCGAGCACCCCGATGCGCTGTCGGCCGACGAGTTCGCCACCGGACTCGCGATGAGCGGCTTCTATGTCCACGGCATCGTGCAGCGCTTCCTCGACTGGCTGGTGATGTTCCGTGAGAACCCGAACACGCTCGAGTTTCTGCCCCAAGACGACGGCCCGGGCGGCTGGGGCGACCCGAACCAACTTTTCCGTCACGGCTGCTGGGATCTTCCCGAGGACAAGGCGTTCCTCATCACCGTGCCGGCGATCGATGCCTTCTACTGGAACTTCCAGCTCAACAACATGTGGGAAGAGTCACTCGACTACCGACGCTTCCCCGTCACGGTCAACAAACACACNGCCCGCTANGANGACGANGGCACNGTCCNAATCGTCGTNAGCCGNACCGATCCGGGCTGGGGCAACTGGATCTCGACCGCCCACCACGATCACGGCACCTGGGGGCTGCGTTACAACCAGGTCGTCGAGGACATCCCGCCGACGATCGAACTCATCGACGTCTGAGCGTCATCGTCCCGGCCACTCGGGCGGTCGGCGCTCGAAGAACGCGGCGAGNCCTTCCTCGCGATCTTCGCTCGTGAGGATCGTGTTCAGCGCTGCTTCGGTGGCGGCCCAGCCGGCCGCATCGTCGTCCTCTGTGATTGCGTCGAGCGCCGTGAGCGTGGCGCGGATCGATGTCGGCGCATTGTGTTCGATCCGTTCAGCGAGCGTGATGGCCTCGGCGACGGTCGTACCCGGCTCGACGACCCGGTTGACGACACCCAGGTCGGCCAAGCGCTGTGCCGACACCGGATCCCCGGTCAGCAACATCTCCCTTGCCACGTTCAGGGGCAACGCCCGGGGCACTCGGAACAGACCTGCACTCGTTGCGACGAGACCACGACGCACTTCGGGCAGTCCGAACGTGGCCGTCGAGGACGCCACGATCAGGTGGCAGGCGAGAGCGATCTCGAATCCGCCTCCGAAGGCCGAGCCTTCGACTGCGGCGATGATCGGTGTGGTCGAGCGTCGCCGGATGATGCCGTACTCCCCGCCCCGGTCGGTCGGCGTGCCGGACCCTTCCGCAATGTCGGTTCCTGCGCAGAACACCGTCGGTCCTCCGGCGATCACGATCGCTCGGACGGTGGGATCATCCTCGCCGGCGTCGAGCGCAGCGCTGATCGATTCGGTCATTTCGCCGTTGATGGCGTTGCGCTTCTCGTCGCGGTCGAGCTGGACGACGAGCGCGCCACCGTGGCGTTCGGTCTTGACGGGCATGCGCCGACGGTAGTCCTCCCGTGCGGAACCCGAGCGCCTCACGATCTCGCCGCGCGGCGCAAACNGCGAGAAGCCGAGGGGGATCTGACGACTCAGTCGGTCGGTTGGAAGCGACGAGCAGCCGCGGCATGCGCTGCGAGCTTTTCGTCGAGGTCCGGCGCGACGAGCAGGCCCGACTCGACGACCAGACGACCGGCGACGACCGTGTGCCAGGCCGAGTGGGGGCCGGTTCGCAGCCAGCCCTCGATGAGGTCGTCGAGCACGCCCGCGAAGATCGGGCCGTCGAGTTTCCAGACGGCGATGTCACCGACCGCCCCGACCGACAGCTCGCCGATCTCGCCGATGCGGCCAAGGCAGCCGGCACCGCCGCGGGTGGAGATCTCCAGGGCGGTGCGGGCATCCATCGCGTCGGCGCCGCTCTTCAACTTGCCCTGCAGCATCGCGAGGCGGGCCTCCTGCCACAGCGAGGCGGAGTCGGCCGACGAGGATCCGTCGCAGCCGAGGCCGACGTGACAGCCGGCGTGACGAAGATCGACGACGGGGGCGATGCCCGACGACAGGATCATGTTCGAGCTCGGGCAGTGGGCGATCCCGACGCCCGCAGCGCCGAGCCTGGCGACTTCGTCCGGGTTCGGCATGACGACGTGAGCACCCCAACTGCGATCTGACATCCAACCGCAGTGCTCGTAGTAGTCGACGGGCCGCATGCCGAAGGTGGCGATGGCGTACTCGTCGTCCTCGCTGTTCTCAGCGAGGTGGGTGTGCAGGCGGACGTCAAGGCGTTCGGCGAGTTCGGCGCTACGGATCATGAGGTCTTCGCTCACCGAGAACGGCGAGCAGGGGGCGAGCGCAACCCGGACCATCGCGCCGTGGCTGCGGTCGTGATGGCGTTCCACCGCCCGTTGGGACTCGGCGAGGATGTCGTCTTCGTCGCGCACGGCGTCGTCGGGTGGGAGTCCGCCGTCGCTTTCCCCCACCGACATCGAGGCATAGGTCGGGTGGAAGCGCATGCCGAGATCGACCGCGGCCTGGATCTCCGCACCGAGCAGGTCGCCCGCCCGAACCGGATGGAGGTAGTGGTGATCCGAGGAGGTGGTGCAGCCGGAGAGCGCGAGTTCGGCGAGNCCGACCCAGGCGGCGAGGTACTCGGCTTCCTCGTCGATCGCTGCGGTCCAAAGCGGGTAGAGCGATTGCAGCCACCCGAAGAGCGGGGCGCTCGTCATCGGCGGGTAGGCGCGGGTGAGGTTCTGGAACAGGTGGTGGTGGGTGTTGACCAGGCCCGGGGTGACGAGGCAGCCACCGGCGTCGATGATGCGTTCGGCATCAGGCATCGGGTCGGCTGAGCCCCCGACGCCGGAGATCAACCCGTCGGTGATCGCCACCCAGCCTCCGGCGAGTTCGCGACGGTCGTCGTCGACNGTGNCCACGAGGGCAGCTCCATGAATCAGGAGGTCGGCGCGAATCGGCAGGTCAGTCATCNTCGTTGTGGATGGCGTTCAGGTAGTTGTAGATCGTGATGCGGCTGACACCCATCATCTCACCGACCGATTCGACCGCCTTGCGGAGCAGGAAGGCGCCCCGCTGATCGAGGATCCGCACGGCGGCCTGCTTCTGCTCGCGACTGAGTTCGGCCAGTGGCGCTCCGACCTGCTCCTCGACTGCGGCGACCATCTGGGCGAGAACATCNTGGAGNTCACCGAAGCGGGTGGTGGCCGGGCTCTCCCCCAATCGCACCTGCACGGCGGTCGCCCCGTGCTGGAGGGCGGCCTGGCTCATCGACTCGACCGCGGCCGTGACCGTGTCGGCCGGGCCGACGATCACCGTGGCGNANGGCCCCATCTCCGGCTCGAGACCNTGGGAGCGNCAGGCCTCCAGCGCCATCGTGACGTGGTGGCCGGGCGCGCCTTCGACGAATGGCTCGACCAGGAACTCGGCCCGGATGTCGGCGGTTGCGCTGGTAGCCATGGCTTTGACAGTTTGTTAACTTCGCNNCGNTATGNCAACCCTCTCGAGCGACCTGCGCATCGATATCGNCCGGCTCAGCNATCGGCTGGCGGCNTTGGCCGAGATCGGCGCGATCGAGGGCACCGAGGGGTGCGCTCGCCTCGCCCTGACCGATGAGGACAAAGCCGGTCGAGATCTGGTCGTTTCGTGGATGCGTGATCTCGACCTCACGATCACCGTCGACAGCATCGGCAANGNCGTCGGCGTCATGGATGGCGAGCATGACGGTCAGCCCGTCATGACGGGCTCCCACATCGACACCGTGCGCACCGGNGGACGCTACGACGGCAATCTGGGNGTGCTGGCTGGGCTCGAGGTGATCGAAACGCTTCGGGTCGCCGGCATCACCCCACCGCGAGGCCTTGCTGTCGCGTTCTTCACCGACGAGGAAGGGGCCCGCTTCCCGCCCGACATGCTCGGTAGCCTCGTCTACGTCGGCGGCATGAGCGTCGAGGAGGCCCACGCGATCGAGGGCATCGACGGCGCCACCGTCGGAGGCGAACTCGATCGCATCGGTTATCTCGGGCCTGCCCCACTCCCCGCTCCGGCGCCGCACGCCTTCGTCGAACTCCATGTCGAGCAGGGCCCGGTACTGGAGGCCGAGGAGCTGACCATCGGAGCAGTCACCGGCGTCCAGGGCATCAGCTGGACCGAAGTGAGCGTGACCGGCCAGTCCAACCACGCCGGCACCACCCCGATGGCATTGCGCAAGGATCCCGCTGTCGTTGCCTTCCGGACGGCGGCATTCGTTCGCGAACTGGCCGATGAACTCGGGGCCCCGCAGGTCGCAACCGTGGGCCGGATGCATCTGCATCCCAACCTGGTCAACGTCGTGCCCGCCACTGCCGACTTCACGATCGATCTGCGCCACACCGACAACGATGTGCTCCTCGATGCCGAACGCCGAACCCACGAGTTTCTGCTCNAGGCGGCGGCTGCGGAGGGCTGCACNGTCGCAACGAAGAGCCTGGCCCGCTTCGATCCGGTCGAGTTCGACGATTCGGTCGTCGCCTGCGTCGAGCAGGCGGCCCTCACCCAGGGCCACACCGTGCGCCGCATGCCGTCCGGCGCCGGCCACGACGCGCAGATGCTGGCCCGTGTCTGTCCGACCGGAATGATCTTCGTGCCATCAGTGAACGGGCTGAGTCACAACCCGGCCGAGTACACCAGTCCGGCCGATCTCGAGGCAGGCGCCAACGTCCTGCTCCAGGTCATGCTCCAATTGGCGGCGACATGAGCGCAACCCCGATGGATCCCGACGCTGCAGCGGGTGGCGCCCACGAGCCGCCACCACCGCGACGCCTCGTCGTCTCCGCCGGGCAGCTCGGCCCGATCCGCCGCGACGAACAACGAGAATCGGTCGTAAACCGTCTGATCCGCCTGCTCGAGCAGGCCCACGGCGAGGGCGCCGAACTGATCGCCTTCCCGGAACTCGCGCTCACGACCTTCTTCCCCCGCTGGTACGTCGAGGGCGATCCCGAGCTCGATCTCGACGCGTTCTACGAGACCGAGATGCCCGGGCCCGAGACCAAGCGCCTTTTCGCGCGTGCCGCCGAACTCGGGGTGGGGTTCTGCCTCGGATACGCCGAGCTCACCCCCGATGGGCGTCGCTTCAACACCCAGATCCTTGTTGAACGCGACGGTTCGATCGTCGGCAGGTACCACAAGGTCCATCTGCCCGGTCATCGTGAACATGAGCCGTGGCGGGAGTTCCAGCATCTCGAACGCCGCTACTTCGAACCCGGCGATTCGTTCGATACGTGGAACGCGTTCGGCGGCGTCGTCGGGATGGCCACCTGCAACGACCGCCGTTGGCCGGAGACCTACCGGGTACTGGCGTTGAACGGTGCCGAGCTGATCCTGATCGGTTACAACACGCCGAAGCACTACGCGCCCGACCCGAGCCAGGATCCGCTCCAGGGCTTCCACAATCGGCTCGTNATGCAGGCCGGGGCGTACCAGAACGGCTGNTACGTGATCGGCACCGCAAANGGNGGGGACGAAGAGGGCGTGCCATCGCTCGCTGAGAGCTGCATCATCGCCCCGAGCGGNGAGNTCATCGTCGGCTGCCANACCGAAGCCGACGAGGTCGTCACCGCCGAGATCGATCTCAGCCTCACCACCAAGTACCGGGAGACGCTGTTCGACTTCGAGCGATANCGGCGNCCCGANNCGTACGGCCCGATCACCGCCCAGAAGGGCGCCACGCCCCCATCCTCACCGGAGGTCAGNCATGGCTGAGTTCACNGTCAACGGNCAGNCCGTCTCGGTCGGCGANCACCACGANCATCTGCTTGCNGCNCTGCGNGACGAGNTGCGGATCACCTCNCCNAAGGACGGCTGTTCNCCGTCGGGCCAGTGCGGGTGCTGCACGGTGTTGATCGACGGCAAGGCGCGCATCTCGTGCCAGACCTCGCTNGANAAGGCGGCNGGCGCCGAGATCACCACGCTCGAGGGTGTCGACGANGCCGAGCGNCAGCGNATGGCNGACACGTTCGCCGCCCACGGNGCTCTGCAGTGCGGCTTCTGNACNCCNGGCATCGTGATGCGCACCGTTGCGTTGCTNGNCCGCGACAAGGAAACCACCCGNGANGACGCCGCCCGCCATCTCGGTGCTCATCTGTGCCGTTGCACCGGCTACGTGAAGATCCTCGACGCCGTNGAGTCGCTTGCCGCCGGCGAGACCCCGGTTGCCATCACGGAGGGNGGGGTCGGCGGACGCGGCGTGAANTACGAGGGTCAGGAGCTCTCGCTCGGCGACCGNGGCTTCATCGACGACATGGAGCCCGAGGGCTGTCTGCACGGAGCGGTTGTCCTCAGCGAACACGCTCGCGCCGACATCGTGGCGATCGATCCGGCCGATGCGCTCGCGATGCCCGGCGTGATTGCNGTGCTCACCGCCGATGATGTCCCNGGCGAGCTGCGCAGCGGGCTGATTCACAAGGACTGGCCGGCNTTCATCCCGGTCGGCGGCCGTNCCTCCTATCTCGGCGATGTGGTGGCGCTTGTCGTGGCCGACACGCGTGCCCAGGCTCGNGCCGCCACGTCGGCGGTCNCCGTGANNTACGACGTTCATGAGCCACTCACCGATCCGGCGGCGGCGCTGGCCTNCGANGAAGATGCCGTCTGGACCCTCCCAGGCAANGAGCTCAGCCGGTCNACGTACGCCCGCGGCGACGTCGACGAGGCGCTCGCCCGATCGGCCCACGTGGCTCGGNAGACCTTCCAGACCCAGCGCATCGACCATGCGTTCCTCGAGCCCGAATCGACACTTGCGGTTCCNACCATCGGCGCCGACGGNTCGACNGNATCGCTGNACGTGTATTCCGGCGGCCAGGGCGTGTGGGACGACCGCAACGACATCGCNCGGNTGCTCGNCGTCAGCANCGACCAGNTCACCGTCGAACTCGTGTCGAACGGCGGNGCATTCGGCGGCAAAGAGGACATGTCGAACCAGGGCCAGACCGCCCTCGCCGCCTGGCTGCTCGGTCGCCCGGTNAAGACCACNTTNTCGCGNGAAGANTCGTTCCTCGTGCACACGAAACGTCACCCGATNCGCATGGAGTACGANGTCGGCTGCGANGCCGACGGCAAGCTCCTCGCCGTCANGGCCCGCATGATCGGCGACTCNGGTCCGTACGCCTCGGTGGGCATGAAGGTGTTGGAGCGGGCCGCCGGTCACGCAAGCGGGCCGTACGTCACCGAGACNATCGACATCGACGCCNTCGCGGTGCGCACCAACAACTCGGTGTGCGGNGCGTTTCGCGGTTTCGGCGCCAACCAGGCCCAGTTNGCGATGGAGGGCATGATGGATCGGCTCGCCGAGATGGCCGGGATCTCGGGGTGGGAGATCCGNAGNCGCAANGTCGTCGAGCCNGGCGTNGTNTGGGGGCCCGGCCAGATCATGGACGACGGCTGCCTNGGTGCCCGNGCCTGTCTCGACGCCGTGAAACCGGCATGGGATGCGGCGGTCGCTGCCGGGAANCCCGTCGGCATGGGNCTCGGCCTGAAGAACTCCGGTCTCGGNAACGGNGCCAACGANGTCAGCCGTTCGACCGTGCGGTTNGATCCCGACGGCACGATCGAGGTCCGNCACTGCTGGACCGAGATGGGTCAGGGCATCCACACCGTCGCNCGCCAGGTCGCTGTCGAGGANCTCGGTGTCGAACCCGATCGCATCAAGGTNGTCGTCGACACNACCCGCGAGCTCGGCGCCGGTCAGACCACCGGCAGTCGNGGCACGGTCATGGGNGCCGGGTCGGTCGCCGATGCCTGCCGAAACGCNATGGCGGGNGGCTGCGAGGAGGGCGTCGAGTACGAGGGTGTCTATGTCGTCGACTGGACCAACTCGATCAACGACGGCCTCGAGAACCCGGTGATCCACTCGACCTTCGGCTANGCCGCCCAGCTCGTCGAGCTCGACNCGGAGACCGGCGAGATCGCCAAGGTCGTGGCGGCCCATGACGTCGGNCGNGCGGTCAATCCGTTGCTCTGCGANGGCCAGATCGAGGGNGCCGTGCACATGGGGCTCGGCTACGCGCTCACCGAGGGCTTNCCCTGCGACGAGCACGGNAANCCACNCAACGAGACGCTGCGCTCGCTNGACATCATCCGCCCGAAGGACATGCCGCCGACCGAGGTGATCCTCGTCGAGTCNCCCGACCCCAACTCGCCNTACGGCATCAAGGGTGTCGGCGAGATCGGNCTTGTTCCCACNGCNGGCGCGGTTGCGGCGGCGCTGCACGCCCACGACGNCGANTGGCGNCACGANNTGCCGATGCGCACCGAGCGCAACCGAGAGCGGGCGAGCGCTTGGTCCTGAGCGACCCACGCGTCNGCGCCGAGCGTGNTCGTGCGAGCACGANCCNCCTGCNAAGTGCGATGATCCGTTCATGACGGTCTCGACACCGGGTCTGGTGTGTGCGCATCACCACCTGTACAGCGCACTCGCTCGCGGGATGCCGGCGCCGCCGCGAACACCCGGCGGCTTCCAGGAGATTCTCGAACTCGTCTGGTGGCGACTCGACCTTGCGCTCGACCTGGAGGCGATCGAATGGTCGGCGAAGCTCGGTGCGCTTGAGGCGCTCGAGCGGGGCACGACGGCAATCATCGACCACCACGAATCGCCAAATGCGATCGAGGGCTCGCTCTCAGTGATCGCCGACGCCTGTCAGGAGGTCGGCGTGCGGATCTCGTGCGCCTACGGCGTCACCGACCGTCACGGGCCCGAGGGTGCTGCTGCCGGTCTGGCCGAGAACGATCGGTTCCTGGGCGACGGTGAACGCGAGGGGTATGTCGGCCTGCATGCCGCCTTCACGTGCTCCGACGGCACGGTCACCGCGGCGGCGGAGCTGGCGAGGAAGCACGACGTCGGGGTGCATGTGCACGTTGCGGAAGGCGATTCCGACACCTGGCAACGACTCGTCGATCACAGCGATGACGACTGGCTGATCGTCCACGGCGTCCACCTGCCTGACGATCACGGTCTTCGCGGCACCCTCGTGCACAACCCCCGGTCGAACATGAACAACTCGGTCGGCTATGCCCGNCCGGGCCGGTTCGATNTGCCGATTGCGCTGGGCACCGACGGCATCGGCGCCGACATGCTCGAGGAGTTCCGGCTCGCCTANGTCGCCGCCCGCGCCGACGACGTCACCGCCACTCCCGATCANGCCTGGGGCTGGCTCCAGACCGGGTGGGATCTCATGCCGGCGGCGNTCGACGANCGGGTGTACTGGGCGGTCGAGTCCACCGACCCCTGGCACCTTGCGTTCACGCCGGGCACCTCGCCGCTCGAGGTCGAGGTCGACGGGGANGTCGTCTGGGACGGCGAGCCNACGCTCGTCGACGGCGACGAGATNCGGGCCAAGGCAGCCGAGGCAGCGNCGAAGCTGCACGCTCGTCTNGCTGCGCTCGACTAGGCGATGATCNNCTACGACGACGNGCTGCGGGAGCGTCTGCGNACGAACCTGGCCTCGTTCGAACCGCGTCACCATCNNCTNGACGGGCGGCGGCANGCTGCGGTGAGCGTGNTCGTGCTCGACTCCGACGCCCAGCTCCACGGTGTCGANATGGCGTGGAGGTCACTNCCNGAACACGAGCGCACGAACCGACTCGACATGGTGCCCGGGCTTCCGTCCGGCCATGGGCTCAGCGGNTCGGTCGACGGCACGGCCGGNGGCGCGGCCTTCATCCTGACCCGCCGCGCGCAGCGNATGAGNGCCCACCCTGGNCAGTGGGCGTTCCCTGGCGGCCGCGTCGACGAGGGCGAGACGGCNGAGGAGGCTGCTCGGCGCGAGATNGAGGAGGAGGTCGGGCTGTGTGANCTCGACCTCCTCGGCCGACTCGACGACTATCCGACCCGNTCGGGTTATGTGATCACNCCGTTNGTCTTCTGGGCCGGCGCNGNGGCCGAGCCGACCGCCAACCCCGATGAGGTGGCGTCGATTCATCGGATTGCGATCACCGAGCTGCTGCGACCGAACTCGCCGCGTTTCGTCGANATCCCCGAGAGNGATCGGCCTGTCATCCAGGTGCCGGTCGGTGAGGACCTCATCCATGCCCCCACCGGGGCGGTGATGTANCAGTTCCGGGCGGTCGCCTACGAGGGTCGCGACGAACGGGTCGACGAGTACGACCAGCCGGTCTTTGCCTGGCAGTGACCGCTACAGCGAGTACACCCGGCGGGCGGTGCCGCTGAACATGGCCGTCTGTTCATCGTCGCTGAAGTCGGCGACGAGCTTCTGGAAGACGTTCCACACCACGGTGTACGACGCCGACATCTTGTCGACCGGGAAGTTGCTCTCGAACATGCACCGATCGGGGCCGAAGCACTCGATCATGTGCTCGTACCAGCGGCGCTGATCGGCGAGGATCTGGTCGCTCGACGGGGGNTGAGCCATCCGCTCGTATCCGAANCCGTTGTCGGGCATGGCGAGGCCGCCGAGTTTCGCAACGACGTTCTCGCAGGCGGCGATNTCGCGCATGTCCTCNCNCCANGTCGGGAAGATCTCGTCGTGNTTTCCGGCGAAACGGCCGACGCCGAGGGGTGTGCCNAAGTGNTCGAGCACCATGGTGGTCTCGGGTGCAGCACGGGCGACGGTGAGGAACTCACGGTTCTGATGGTGGTAGTGCCACGAGTCGTAGGTGAGATGGCGNTCGCCGAGCCGNCGCACACCGGCCTGGAATGCGGGGTCGTCNGCGAGGCCCGCNGGTGAGCGGCCGGCGATCGTCAGCTCCTCGGGGGCGATCGGCGCCGACAGGGCGTGGCGGATGCCGCGAAANAGACCGGCACCAGCGTCGATGTGGGCGTCNAGCACGTCNTCGAGCGATNCCGATCGCAGGTCGGCGGTGGCGACGATGCCGGCGATCGGCGCCCGGTCGGGGTACCGGTCGAGCAGNNCGGCGGCCGCTNCGGCGACGAAGCGGGTTTCGNCGACNGGNGCCATCGGGTCGGGGNCTCGGTGCGAGTAGCCGGCNCCGCACTCNACGAACANGGTCTTCACGATGTTGTGGCCCGAGCCGGTGTCGGCCACGAGTTCGTCGACGCCGTANGTGAGCGGCAGTCCTGGCGGCCAGAGGTGGTGGTGTGGNTCGACGATCGGGCGGGNCGGNTCGACCGGTTGTTCCGTGTAGGAGTCGAGCCAGTCCGGGGACATNGAAATCGCCATGGCGGTCATGGTCGCACGCCGACGGGNGACGCGCCGAGNAAGCGCGACGTGTCGCACATCACGCACGTTCGACCTCTCTCCCGTNGNGAGGCGCCGATAGGGTGCCNCTATGAGTGACATNCGTGTGGCCTTCGTGATGGCGACCTGGCACGACGATCTGGTCGACCGCACCAAGCTGGGATTCTTCGAGCGCATGGCCGAGCTCGGTCACNGNGAGGATGCCATCGATGTGCACAAGCTGCCNGGCGCNCTCGAGTTCCCGCTGCACTGCAAGAAGCTGGCCCAGACCGGNAGGTACGACGTNATCNTCACGGCGGCNCTNGTGGTCGACGGCGGNATTTACGAGCACCGCTTCGTGGCCCACGCNGTCCTGCAGGGGATGATGNACGTCATGCTCGAGACCGATNTCCCGATCATGTCGGCCGTGCTCACCCCCCAGCAGTTCCACGANCACGANGTTCACCACGCGTTCTTCTATGACCATCTGGTCAAGAAGGGTCGTGAGGCTGCCGACGCTGCGGTTGCGACGGTCGCCAACCTGCGAAGCATCTGATCNCTTCGGCTCCCATGCGCGTCACCCCGTTGGTGATCACCGCAGCCCTGTTNNTCGCTTCGGNCTGTGGCGGTTCCGAGTCANCCGNNGTCGCNNCNGCCACGACGACNACGCCGACCACGGCNACNGCGGCCNCGNCCGACACGGCACCGGNAGACACCACCACGACCGCACCNNCGAGCACCACGACGACNACNGACGTCGGGTGNGCCGANCCNCCGGTGTGTCTTCTACGCCGNTGGAGANAACGTCTGCAGTGTCGACGGCAACNCTCCCTGCGCCGACGACCCCCGCAACATCTANGTCAACGAGACGATCGGCTTCTCGTTCNNCTTTGACGAGAACTGGCGNCGACTCGGCACCGATACCGACGGTCGTATCCAACTGGTNCANGAGTACTTCGTGCCCGGNGANCCCTTCNTTGTCGTGTCGTGGGAACCGACGATGGGCCGCACCCTCGACATGTTCGCCGACGAGTTGATCGCGTCGNCCGATCCCGACNCGATCNGGNNCTGGGACTGGGCGACCNACGAGCTGGGCGGTTTCGAGTGGGAGTCGGCTGAGGGGNCNGTTCCTCAACGCAATGTCCGTGCCGTTCACCCCGACCCGTACTCGGGGCAGGCGATCCTCATCGAGTCCGTCGGATCGTGCATGGCGTTCTGCGAGGAAGCCGACGGAGACGCCGCTGCAGATCCGCAGTGGAACCAGACCGTCGGGATGATCCGCGACACCTGGACATGGTGGGAGCCAGCCGAGCGCGAGGTCGACGAGTGCAACGTGCTCGGCGGAGGGCGGTACCGGGTCCGGTTCGATGCGGGAGCGTTCGGAACCCGGATCGAATGCGCCCTGGTTCGAGGTGAGACCTACCTCTTCCGCGTCGGGGTCGCCGAGAGCCAGACCCTCACCGCACGCGTGTCCTCTATAGAGGACAACGCCGTCTTCGCGATCTCGTCACCATCGGGTGCGTTGCTCGCTGAGGAGCAGACCGAGCTGGTCGTGTCCGGCACCGCCGCCGGCAGCTACGAGATCGTCGTGGGGTCGATCCGGGGCAACGCCCCGTTCGCACTGGAGATCGACGTTCGCTGATGAACGCTCCGCTCCACGGTTCGAGTGTGGGCGACCCGCAGACCGTGCTGATCCGGGTCAGCGGCCCGGACAGGCCCGGCATCAACGCCGGGCTCATGGCCGTACTCGACACGTGCGATGCCAGCGTGCAGGACATCGAG
>PABW01000044.1 GCA_002699625.1 Acidimicrobiaceae bacterium | reverse complement strand
CCGGCGAAGCTCGACCACTTGATCGTCGAGCCGCTGATGCCGGCCCACAAAAGAGCGTTCGGCCCGGTCATAGTCGTGCCGGCGACCCCCGACCCCGACCACGAGGTCGAGGCGCCCGGCACTCACGACATCGAGGGTGGCGAGCGATTTTGCCGCCCAGGCCGTGGCGTACATCGGCAAGATCGTGAGGGTCGACGCAAGGCGGACCCGTTCGGTGGCGGCCGCGGCGAAGGTCAGCGTCGTGTGCATCTCGAGATTGTCGAACCCGATCCGCTCCCCCACGGCCAACGCATGGAACGGACCCTCATCGACTGCCTGACACCAGTCACGCAGCAACCCTTGATCGATCCCACCCGCCATGGTGGGGAGGGTCATCGAGAGACGCATTGCGGATCAGGCGTCGAGGTAGCGGGTGACGGCAATCGATGAACCGATCACCGACACGGCCAACGCAATCCCCAACACGAGACCACCCGTGAAAATCAGCTCATCGCTCTCGACCTGGAANCCAGCCATCAGCTCAAGACTGTCGGGCTGACTGAAACGGCCNATCACCCGCTGGTCGATCACGTAGAGGCCACCCCAGGCAAGCACGGCACCGAGCAGCGCCTGCATGATGCCTTCGAGCATGAACGGGATCCGGATGAACCAGTTCGTGGCGCCCACGACCTTCATGATCTCGATCTCTCGACCTCGGTTGCGGATCGCGCTGACGATGTTGGTGAGGATGAGCAGGGTTGCTGCGGCGAGCAGCACCAGCGAACCGGCGAGGAACACGGTGCCNACCTCGTCGGCGAGGTCTTGGATGTCGCGGATCGTGTCGTTGGCGGAGACGACCGTCTTCACACCCGGTCGCCCCTCGAACTGCCCGGCAAGCTCGGCAACCACGTCAGCATCAGGGTCGACCGGAACCACGCGATACGACGGCGGCATCACCTCAGGGGTGACGACCTCGACCAGTTCGGGCGTATCGGAGAAGATGTCCTTGAACTCCTCGTACGCAGCGGCCTGGTCGACGAAGGTGTAGTCCTGAATCTCTGGACTCGTCATGATCGCATCGAGGATGTTTGCGTTCTGTTCGGACGTTGCCTCGGGGTTCATCCAGACGACGAACTCGATACCGCCCTCCCAGCGTTGGGTGGCGTTATCGACGGCGTAGTTGAACAAGAAGAAGCCACCAAAGAGCCANAGGGAAACGCCGATCGTGATGATCGTCGCCATCGACAACATGAAGTTGCGCCAAAGGTTCTGGCCGGTTTCTCGCAGCGCGTAGACGGGAGAGATCGCCATGTCNTCGACCCCCTAGTCGTAGACACCGCGGGCTTGATCGCGAACGATCACGCCTCGGTCGAGTTCGATGACACGGCGACGCATNGTGTCGACGATGCCCCNGTCGTGCGTGGCCATGACGACGGTGGTTCCTGTGCGGTTGATGCGGTCGAGCAGGCGCATGATGCCGATCGAGGTCTGCGGATCAAGGTTGCCGGTGGGTTCGTCGGCCAACAAGATCAGCGGCCGGTTCACGAACGCCCGAGCGATCGACACCCGCTGTTGCTCACCACCGGAGAGCTCCGACGGGAAGCTCGACATCTTCTCGGACAGCCCGACCAGCTCGAGAATGGCCGGCACCTGCTTCTTGATGACATGCCGAGGCTTGCCGATCACCTCGAGCGCGAACGCCACGTTCTCGGCGACCGTCTTGTTCGGCAGAAGCTTGAAGTCCTGGAAGATGTACCCGATGTTGCGACGCAGGTACGGCACCTTCCAGCGACCCAGCGTGCCGATGTCCTTGCCAGCGACATAGATCGTGCCGTGCTCGGGCACTTCCTCGCGGTTGAGCAAACGGATGAAGGTCGACTTCCCCGAGCCGGAGGCACCGACGAGGAACACGAACTCCCCCTTGTCGATACCGAGCGTGGCGTCGCGCAACGCGACATTGTCGCCCTTNTACACCTTCGTGACGTTCTCGAGTTTGATCATGAGAATCCTGGGGACAACCGGTCCGCCCGACGGCGAGACGCTACCAGTGGTTCCGGCGGAATCTGTGGCACTACCGCTGTCAGTGCGTGACGGGGGTCGAGTGCCAGGCTTCGAAGCGCCAGGCGCCGTCCACCCGGGCCCAAACAGCCAGATACCGGAGATCAAGGTCGAGCGGGTGTCCGTCGAACTCGACGCGGATCTTCGCTCGTCCACTGAACAGGGCGGTATCGCCCGCAAGACGAGCGGTGTGATCGCTTCGCTCGATCGATCGGNACTGCACCGGCCCATTGCGGACGTTGTCGAGGAAACTTGCCNTGGTGTCGACCGAACCCGACGAGTGGGTGTACACCATCGCCTCGCTGAGGAGACCTTCGAGGGTCTCGCCGTCCTGTTCGCACATGGCGGCGATTCGGGCGTCCTCCAGAACGCTCACGAGTTCACGGNCGGTGTCGCTCACGATGCGCTCCTAGGCGTCAGCAGCCTGCGCACGCGTCCAGCGAAGCCAGGCCTCCATAAACGGTTCGATGTCGCCGCCCAAGACCGAGTCCACCTGGGCGGTCTCGTGCTCGGAACGAAGGTCCTTCACCATCTGATACGGCTGCATGACATAGCTCCGGATCTGAGAACCAAAGCCGACGTTCTGCTGTTCGCCCGTGATACCGGCGATCTCTTCCTCGCGCTTCTTGCGCTCGAGGTCGAGGAGCTTTGCCGCCATCATCTTCATGGCTCGATCCTTGTTCTGGTGCTGACTTCGCTCGTTCTGGCAGGCGGTGACGAGACCGGTAGGCAGGTGCGTGATGCGGACGGCCGAATCCGTGACGTTGACGTGCTGACCGCCAGCGCCGGACGAACGGTAGGTATCGATACGAAGGTCCTTCTCGTCGATCTCGATCTCCTCGGAGACCTCCTCGAAGAAGGGCGCCACCTGCACGGCAGAGAAGGCGGTCTGGCGCTTGCCCTCGTTGTTGAACGGCGAGATGCGCACAAGTCGGTGCACACCGTGCTCGGCTTGCATCAGCCCATAGGCGTGGCGGCCCTTGAGCACGAACTCGACGTTACTGAGGCCGGCCTCGGTGCCTTCGGAGACGGCGAGAATCTCGANGTCGAANCCCCGCTTGTCGGCCCAGCGGTTGTACATCCGCATCANCATCTCGGCCCAGTCCTGNGCATCGGTGCCGCCCTCACCGGACTTGATCTGNCANACGGCATCNCGCTCGTCGAANTCACCGGTGAACANCGAGCGCATCTCNAGCTCNTCGAGCACCGTCTCGAGNGANGNGGCCTGCTCNGCGATCTCNGGCNCGAGGGACTCGTCGTTTTCTTCNCGAGCCATCATGTGGAGCGTCTCGAGATCGTCGACCTCNCCCNGGAGACGGTCGTANAGCTCAAGGTCCTCNTTCACCGCNGAGAGCTCGGAGGTGACCTTCCGGGCCTTNTCTTGATCGTCCCAAAGNTCGGGACGCGACGCCTCTGCCTCGAGCTGAGGTTGGCGCATCTTGAGNTCNTCGATNCGCAGATAGCCCGACGCNTCGTCGAGTCGCGCCGCAATCGCGCTGATCTGNTCAGTGAAATCCTGCATGTGNCTTCAGCTCAGANGTCGGCGCNACAGCCGGGCTTGCCCCAGCAGTTCTTGTACTTCTTCCCGCTTCCNCACGGGCACGGGTCGTTTCTTCCGACCTTCTCGAGGTCGGTCTTGACGATCGGNGTCTTGCTCCGCTGCTGGTTGGCCTCGACAACCTTCGGCGCGNTGGCATCGGCGATCTGTGCGGCTGAGGTGCCGGCACTCGCCTCCCGCTTCGTCTCGGTCATGTCCGCAATCGCNGGCTCCCCGGGCTGCGTGGNCACNTCGCCGGAGACCTGGACGTGCATGACGTACTTGACGAAGTCGTTGGCGNTGCCNGTCATCATCATGCCGAACATCTCGAAGCCCTCACGTTGCCACTCGGTGGCGGGATCCTTCTGGCCCATCGCNCGAAGGTGAATGCCCTCNCGCAGCANGTCCATCTCACGCAGNTGCTGACGCCAGCGCTGATCGATGATGCGCAGCATCACCTGACGCTCNACCTGACGCAGCACGGGCTCACCGAGCTCACGCTCGCGGGTCTCNTAGAGCGCCAGCGCTTCGTCGTAGAGCATGTCGTGGAGNTCCTGCGTGCTCGAGGCTGCNTCGAAGGCNGCNAGCTCNATCTGGGACGGCCACANGGTNTTNGCCTCAGTGAGCAGCGCCTCGAGATCCCACTCCTCGGCAATGTCGCTCACGCAGTAGGTGGCAACNGCAGCACCGACGGCGTCGTCGAGGTACTCGAGNGCTTCGTCGCGCAGGTCGGCGCCNTCGAGAATCTGNCCGCGNCGCCGGTANATNACCTTGCGCTGCTCGTTCATCACTTCGTCGTACTTCAGNACGTTCTTGCGGGTCTCGGCGTTGCGGCCCTCGACNGTGTTCTGGGCCCGTTCGATCGCCCGGGTGACCATCTTCGCCTCNAGCGGGACNTCGTCGGGCAGGGCCCGACCCATCACCCAGTCCATGGCGCCGGTGGCGAACAGACGCATGAGTTCGTCTTCGAGCGACAGNTAGAAGCGGCTCTCTCCGGGATCGCCCTGNCGACCGGAACGNCCGCGCANCTGATTGTCGATNCGGCGNCTCTCGTGNCGCTCCGTGCCGAGCACGTACANACCNCCGAGATCGAGCACCTTGTCGCGTTCGANATCGGTGGTNGCCTTGTGTTTGGCGACGAGNTCCNCGAAGCGGGGCNNACCTTCGGCGGAGTCGGGGTCGAGACCNTCAGCNCGCGTGTCGCGNTCGGCGAGACCNTCCGGGTTGCCACCGAGGAGNATGTCGACACCGCGGCCCGCCATGTTGGTNGCNACCGTGACCGCACCGAGNCGGCCCGCCTGGGTGACGATGTCGGCCTCACGATGATGCTGCTTGGCGTTGAGNACCTCGTGCGCCACNCCCTGCTTTTCCATCATGCGCGAGAGCTTCTCGGACTTCTCGACCGACACCGTGCCGACGAGCACCGGTTGACCGGCGGCNTTGCGCTCNATGATGTCGTCGATGCACGCCTGGAACTTGGCGTCCTCGGTCTTNTAGATCAGGTCGCCTTGGTCGACNCGGGCAATNGGCTTGTGGGTCGGGATTGGCACCACGTGCAGGCCGTAGGTGGANACGAACTCCGAGGCTTCGGTCTCGGCGGTGCCGGTCATGCCGGCGAGTCGGTCGTAGAGGCGGTAGTAGTTCTGNAGGGTGATNGTGGCGAGCGTCTGGTTCTCTTCCTTGATCGCNACCCCNTCCTTNGCCTCNACCGCCTGGTGAAGGCCNTCGGACCANCGGCGACCCTCCATCGTNCGGCCGGTGAACTCGTCGATGATCTTCACGGCGCCGTTGCCGTCGACGAGATAGTCCCGGTCCCGCTTGTACANCTCCTTGGCCCGGATCGCGGCCTGGAGTTGNTGGACCAGNTTGTTCGACACCTGGTCGTAGAGGTTGTCGATGCCGAGNGCCCGCTCNACCGCNCGCACACCCTCTTCGAGNGGGGCGACNGTGCGCTTCTCCTCGTCGACCTCGTANTGGACGTCGCGNCGCAGNCCNCGGGCGATCGANGCNAACTTCACGTACAGCTGGGCTGCNTCGGCNACCTTGCCGGAGATGATCAGCGGGGTGCGGGCTTCGTCGATGAGGATNGAGTCGATCTCNTCGACGATGCAGTAGTTGTGNCCGCGCTGCACCTGCTTCTCGCGCGACATNGCCATGTTGTCGCGGAGGTAATCGAAGCCGAACTCNTTGTTNGTGCCGTAGGTGATGTGGGCGGCGTACTGGGCNCTCTTGTGGGCCGANTCGCGGTTGCCCGGNAGCACGAGACCAACCTCGAGGCCCATCCAGCGATGNACCTGGCCCATCCACTCGGCGTCGCGTGACGCGAGNTAGTCGTTCACCGTGACGACGTGCACACCCTTGCCGGTNACGCCGTTGAGATAGATCGGCAGCGTCGANGTCAGGGTNTTGCCTTCACCCGTCTTCATCTCNGCGACCCAGCCGAGNTGNAGGGCNGCNCCACCGACNAGCTGGACGTCGTAGTGACGCTGNCCCAGCACACGGGTGGCCGCCTCNCGGNTCACGGCAAANGANTCGATCAGNAGNTCGTCGGGCTCCTCGCCNTTGTCGAGNCGCTGNCGGAACTCNCCCGTCTTGGCCCGNAGCGCNTCGTCNGACAGCGCCTGCANTTCGGGCTCGAGCGCGTTGATNTCGGGCACGAGCGCCTGCAGGGCNTTCAGNTTNCGGCCCTCACCGCTGCGCAGAACACGNGANAAAATGCTCATCGTGNNGATCACTCTACCGACGGGNCACGCCGACCCTCNGCAGGGNNCCNGGTCTCACCAGATCNNTCGANACACCCCGNTACCAGGGGTGTCGNCCTCGNCGAGGTCAGCCGGCTTCGTCGATGAGTCCGATGTCGCCATCNTCTCGCTTGTAGATGACNGCNGACCGGTTGGTGTCCTTGTTGANGAAGAAGAAGAACCCNTGGCCGAGGAGGTCCATTTTGAGNANGGCATCGTCGGGNGTCATCGGNGCCAGATAGAAGCGCTTCGACTTCACGANCTGAGGAAGGACGTCGTCCTCGACCANNTCCTCNTCNACGATCGTCGCGACACCGCCCGCAGGNTGACCNGNAAGNTCCTNCATGATCGCNGCNGTGTCGAANNTCCGAATCGAGCGGCCGTCGCCGNGGTGACGCTTCTGCAGCCTCGTNCGCAGCTTNCGGATCTGNCGTTCGAGNTTCAGCGTCGCCTGATCGACCGCCGAATACGGATCGCGGGCGTTGACCTTCGCTCGGAGATGATGTCCGTGNCCTTCGACGACGACCTCGAGNAACTCCTTGTCCTCGATCCGCGGATTCCGNGCCTCNTCGAAGTGCACCTCNGCGTGTTGNAGCCCNTCGAGGAAGCGATCCAACGTGCCNATNTTTTCGCGNATCACCTCCTCCAGTCGCGGCGTGACGTTCACGTGCCGTGCGCTGATGGAGACNTCCATGAAAAAACCTCCGTGGATCGGTTGTGCAACCGACCGTACACCTNNCGTTCACGTGGCGCCCGACGAACGCCGCCGAGCGCGCGTGACGACCGANCCNTGAACNGCNNGCGCNCCGCCNGACCGAAGCAGCCGTGCGGCNGCCGNGAGNGTNGCCCCCGTGGTGGTGACATCGTCGATCAGCANNACCGACGGNNCCGATCGGAGCTGANNNCGNANCNGCAACGATGGACNGGCGAGGCGCCCGTCGCGACGGCGGGTGGTCTGCGGCGTGTGGTCGGTGCGGATCAGGGTCGACCGCGCCGGCGCACCGATGCGGTGGGCGACGGCCCGCGCCAACANTTCGGACTGGTCGAAACCTCGCTCTCGTCGGCGACCCCGCGAGGCCGGACACCAGGTGACGAGATCGACAGGTGGTGCTGCCGACGCCAAGGAATCCGCAAGGGCCGCGACGACGGCCGTTGAGCGGCCGTACTTCAACATCCGCCCGGTCTCGGCGGCGGCACCATCGTGAACCCACCCCGTGTGGAAGGAATCCAGGAGGGCAGGGGACGCAGGTCGGGTCACCGCGCCCAACATAGATCGGCGCGGTGACAGGCTCGTCCGGTCAGTCGGCCAGCATGCCGAGCCGCTTGGCCGGAACCATCTCCTGCTCGAGCATCCAGGTGAACATGTCTCGCCAGGTATCGACGATCGGGCGGAATGTCACGCCGGTGCGCTCGATGGTCGCCGAGTCGTCACCGGGCTTCGAGTGGAAGATGTAGTCGTACCCGTCGGAGGTCAAGACGAGATCAACGCCGACCCGAGCAGCGAGATCGCCGAGTCGGGACCACACCCACCACACCGGCTTGGGGAGCGGCATGCTCGCGAAATCGGCGCCGATCGCCTCGCTCATCGTGGCGACCTGCTCGCGAGCAGTGAGGTACGTGCCCATGCACAGCAACCGAGCACTCCCCTGTCCGGGTCGGACCGAGACTGCGATCACGTCAGCGAGGTCGCGAACGTCGACGTAGCTGCCGCTGTAGCCCTTGGCGACAGGAAAGCCCTTCTCGATCCAGAGCTTCACCGAGTTGAGATTGATCGACTCGTTCCAGTCCTCGGGACCAACGATGCCGGATGGGTAAATCGTCACGACCGGGTGGCCGGCGTCCTGCAACGAGCGAGCGACGCGTTCGCACGCCGCTTTGGTCTGGCCGTAGCCGTTCTCGGCGCCGACCACCGGGTGCTCGGCGGTGACCGGGTCGGTCTGGAAGGGGAACAGTGCCGCAACGGTCGAGACGTGTACGACCGGATCACACCCGGCGTCGACTGCAGCGCCGAGGACGTTCTCGGCGCCGGCCAGATTGGTGGCATGCATCTCGGCCTCGCGGGTCGGTTCGATTGCGACGACCGCAGCCGCATGGACGACTGCGTCGCAGCCGTCGACCGCCGCCTCGACCGAGGAGCGATCGGTGATGTCGCCGGTGACGATCTCGCAGCCGTCGATGTGCATGCGCTCGAAGAGCGCTGTCGCCTTCGTCGGCGTTCGCACCATCACTCGGACATCGTGCCCGTCGCGCCGCAGCGCCCGGACGGTGTGGCTTCCGAGAAAGCCGGTCGCTCCAGTGACCAGGACCTTCACGGCCCGACCTCGACCTCGGTGTAGTTCGGTGTGCGCTTCTCGAAGAAGGCCGTGACCGACTCGACCTGGTTGGGCGTACCGATCAGGTTGAAGATCTCCTCGCGTTCCAGCGCGAACCCGGATGCGAAATCCTCGGCGTAGGCGTGTTCGACGAGGCGCTTCCCGGCCCGGATGGCATGCGGGCTCTTCCCGGCGATCGTGCGGGCGAGCTCCATGGCACCGGCGAGCGGATCCTCGCTTACGTGGGTGGCAAGACCGATGCGAACGGCCTCCTCGCCGTTGACTTCACGCCCGGTCCAGATGAGTTCCTTGGCCACGTCGGCGCCGATCAGGCCCGGGAGGAGATGGGTGATGGTCATATCGGGACTGATGCCCCAGCGGATCTCGAGGATGGACATGCGAACGTCAGGGGCGACGAAGCGGATGTCGCAGCCGGCGGCGAGCTGGATACCGGCACCGAAGGCGACGCCGTGCACGGCAGCGATGACGGGCACCGGCAGCTCACGCCAGCCCCACACCGCCTGCTGGGCGTTGTGGGTGATGCGCTCGTTCTCCATCTCACCGATGCTGCTGGTGTTGCTTTCGCCACCGCCCGCCATCGACTGGAACCCCGAAAAGTCGAGGCCTGCGCACCAGGCCGGGCCATTGCCGGAAAGGACAACGGCCCGGAGTCCCTCGGTCTTCGCCAGTTCGTCGGCGGTCTCGATCAGCGCCTTGAACATCGGCCCGTCCATGGCGTTCATCTTGTCGCCGCGGTTGAGGCGGACGTCAGCAATGCCATCGCTGATCTCGACGGTGATGCGTTCAGACATTCGATGCTCCACGCGGCCGGGGGCCGCCGTCTCGGACCCGAGCATGCGGGCCGGCACGCCGCCGACCGGCGCGCCCAGGACCCCATCCTCCACGACACACGCCTCGGCGCCAACTTCACTGGCGGCTCGGGCCTCCCGCCGCCAGCGAGTGCCGACGCTCAGTTCGGTGCGAGCGCTTGAAGTGCGGCGTCGTCGGGGGCGCCCTGGCCCGTGACCGGATCCAACGGATGGATGCAGACATGGGTGGCGCCGGCGTCGGCATGCTCTTGAAGCCGCGCTTCGATCTGGTCGGCGGTGCCCCATGCGACGACCGCATCGACCAGCCGATCGCTCAGGCTGGAGATGTCGTCGTCGGTGAAGCCCATGCGCTTCCAGGCGTTCACGTAGCCAGGGGCACGGCTGTAGAACTTCAGCACCGAGGCACCCGTGGCGCGGGCCTGCTCGGCGTCGGTGGTCAGCAGCACCTTCTGTTCGACATACAGGCCGGCATCGGGGCCCATGACGTCACGCGCCATTGCCGTGTGCTCTGGCGTCGTGTTGTACGGGTGAGCGCCGGCGGTCTTCTCCGCCGCCAACTCAAGCATTTTCGGACCCAGGGCGGCGAGTACGACCGGCACCGGCTCGGCCGGGGCGACGCTCGTGTAGCGCGAACCCCCCATCGCTTCCAGATAGGTCTTCATGAACGAGTAGGGCTTGCCGTACTCGATGCCTCGAACCTTGCTGACAATCGCCGGACTCGACACCCCGATGCCGAGGGTCATCCGACCCCCGGTGGCCTCGGCCACGGTGTTGGCGCCCTGCAGCATCACGCCCGGTGCCCGGTTGTAGATGTTGGCGATGCCGGTGGCGAGACCGAGTGTCGAGGTTGTCGCTCCGATCATCGAGAGCTGAGCGAAGGGGTCACGACCGAAGGTCTCCCCTACCCACAGCGTCTCGTAACCGAGCGCCTCGACCCGCTGCCCGAAGGCAACGACATCGGCCCCGGAAAGCCCTTCCGGCGAGAACCAAACACCACGTGTCGTCATGGGCGCCGACGATAGCCCAGCCGGTTCATCCTGCAGCGGGCGACCGCTCAATAGCGGTAGTGCTCCGGCTTGTACGGTCCGTTCTTGGGCACGCCGAGGTAGTCGGCCTGGTCCTGGGTCATCTCGGTGAGGCGAACGCCGAGCGCATCGAGATGCAGACGAGCGACCTCCTCGTCGAGCTCCTTCGACAGGACCTCGACACCGAGCTCCATATCGGCCGCTTCGGCATGCAACTTCATCTGGGCGAGCACCTGGTTGGTGAACGAACAGCTCATCACGAAGCTCGGGTGGCCCGTGGCGTTGCCGAGGTTGAGCAGACGGCCCTCGCTCAGCACGATGACCGAATGGCCGTCGGGGAAGACGAACTCGTCGACCTGCGGCTTGATGTTCACCCTCTGGACGTCGGACATCTTGAACAGGCCGGCCATGTCGATCTCGTTGTCGAAATGGCCGATGTTGCCGACGATCGCCTGATGCTTCATGCGGGCCATGTGATCGGCGAGGATGATGTCCTTGTTGCCGGTAGTGGTGATGAAGATGTCGGCGGAGTCGACAACGGCTTCGAGCGTGTTGACCTCAAAGCCCGACATTGCAGCCTGAAGGGCACAGATCGGGTCGACCTCGGTGACGATGACACGAGCACCCTGGCCGGCGAGTGACTCAGCGCAGCCCTTGCCGACATCGCCATAGCCACACACGACCGCAACCTTGCCGCCGATCATGACGTCGGTGGCCCGGTTGATGCCGTCGATGAGGCTGTGGCGGCAGCCGTAGAGATTGTCGAACTTCGACTTGGTGACCGAGTCGTTGACGTTGATCGCCGGGAACAGCAGCTCCCCCGCCTCCATCATCTGGTAGAGCCGATGCACACCCGTGGTGGTCTCCTCGGAGACACCCTTGATTCCAGGAGCGATCGCCGAGAAGAAGGTCGGGTCGTCGGCAAGGATCGTGCGACAACGCTCGAGGAACACGCCCCACTCCTCTGGATCGTCCTCGTCGGCCTCGGGCACCGAGCCCGCCTTCTCGAACTCGAGACCCTTGTGCACAAGCATGGTGGCATCGCCGCCGTCGTCGAGGATCAGGTTGGGACCGCCACCATCAGGCCAGCGGAACAGCTGCTCAGTCGCCCACCAGTACTCCTCGAGCGTCTCGCCCTTCCAGGCAAACACCGGCGTGCCGGACGGGGCGTCCATCGTGCCGTTGGGACCGACGGCGACAGCGGCCGCAGCGTGGTCCTGGGTCGAGAAGATGTTGCACGAAACCCAGCGGACGTCGGCCCCGAGCACGACGAGGGTCTCGATCAGCACGGCGGTCTGCACGGTCATGTGCAGCGAACCGGCGATGCGCGCACCGGCGAGCGGCTGCTCATCGGCGTACTTGCCTCGCAGAGCCATCAGGCCGGGCATCTCGTGCTCAGCAAGGGTGATCTCCTTGCGACCAAACCCAGCGAGTTCGATGTCGGCGACCTTGAAGTCGGAAGTGGACAGGGCCACGGTGTGCTCCTTGTGTTCGTCGGGCTCACGCCCGAAGTGCGTTCGTCGGGCTCACGCCCGAAGTGCGTTTGTCAGGAGCGGGCCGGGGTCAGCTGACACCATCTCGGAGCAGCCCGCGGCCTTGCAGTGTACGAGCTAGAGGTTCACCCCGGCTCGATAGACCGTTCCGCGTCCTCGCAATTCGACGATCCCGTCACCAGCCGGGAGCCAGGCCGCTGCACCGCGCTCGAGCAAGAACGAACCAGCATCGACCGCACCGTCGGTGCACAGCAGGATCGCCGGGCCCGAGACGGTCGCCGAACCGTCGAGATCGAGCCGGTCGAGCAAGAACTCGGGAACCGGGGTGTCGTAGCTCGCAATCCCCTGGACAAGAGCGGGGCGCTGCACGATCGGTTCGATCGGTCGGGCGTCGACGACCTCGAGCAGTGTCGGGATGTCGATGTGCTTCGTCGTGAGTCCGCCACGGAGCACATTGTCGGAGTTCGCCATGATCTCGACGCCGGTACCGCCTAGATAGGCGTGGAGATTCCCTGCGCCGAGGAACAGCGCATCGCCCGGCTTCAGGTGGACCAGGTTGAGCAACAAGGCAGTGACCACCCCCGCATCGCCGGGGTACCGCTCGCCCAACGCCGCAGCCATGGCTCGCACATCAGCGTGGCGATCAGGACCCGGAACCCTACATGCAGCGACGACGGGGGCAACCAAGGCCGCTGCGTCGGCAGCCGGCAGTGTGAGGAGGTACTCGAGCAACGGGCCGAGACCGTCGACATCCGAGGACACCGCGAGGCGATCGCGGATCGGATCGAGCGCCGATGTGTCGATCGTCGCCAGGACGTCGAGCGTCGCCAGAGGGTTACGGAACCCGCAGAGTGCATGGAAGTCCGTCAGCGCGCAGATGAGTTCCGGCTTGTGGAACCGGTCTCGGAAGCTTCGGTTCGGGGCGTCGATCGGGACGCCCGCAGCGTCTTCGCGCGCATACCCCGCCTCCGCCTGCGGGACGGACGGATGCGCCTGCAACGACAACGGCGCCGCTGCCGCAAGGACTTTGAAAAGGAACGGCAGTGATCCGAACCGGTCGGCGACCGCCGTGCCCAGCTGTGCAGCCGGATCGGCGGCGATGAGTTCGTCGAGCGGCGTGCGGGTTTCGCCGACCATTGACGGCGCCGATGGATGCGCACCGAGCCACAACTCGGCCCACGGCTTGCCATCTTCAGCGCATCCGAGCATCGACGGGATGCTCGACGTCGAGCCCCAGTCGTACTTCCGGATCGCGCCCTCGAGCCGCTGCATGACCGTTTCGTCGATCAGTCCGTCGTGTCCCGCTCGCGCAACGCAGCTGCGACGGCATCGGCCACGAGCACGAGGTCGAGGAGCTGTGCGAGCGGCCCTTCCCCATCGGCGTGAATCTCGACGACATGGTCGAAGCGCTCTCGGGCGAGCGCAACGCCACCATCGAGACCGTCGGGTTCGGCGTCGTGGCGCAAAAGCACGAGCACGGCACCGTTGCGGGTCGTGTCGGCCAGGCGGGCGCCGGCCTCGGCGTCGACCTGTCCGGTCGGAAGGCGGCGACGAACCGCCGCAATGCCACCGACCTGATCGAGTTCTTGCACCCACCGACGGGCCGCGTGCTTTCCGATCGAACCAGCGGCAGTGACGAGGGCGAGGCGTCCAGGGAGGAGTTCGGCGAGAAGGCGCACGCGGGGCGAATCGAAGAGCGAGTCGAGACGTTCGGCGATCTGGGTGGCGGCGTCGCTCACCGTGCGGGTCATGCCCGACACGAAACCGAGCCGTTCGAGCAGCACGAGGACCGGAACGATGGCAGCGCCGAGCCCGGCGGCAGGTCCGGCGTCGGGATCGACCGGCACGACAGGGACACCCCACGCCGCTGCGGCGGTACCGAGCGTACCACCAGAGGTGACGACGACAATCGCATGAGCCGTGTCGAGCGCAGCCTCGGCCGCAGCGACGACACCTGGGTCGTCACCCGACGGCGACACGACGATGGCAAGCGTGCGATCGCTCACCCACGCTGGGCAGCGAGCTCCCGTGGCCACGATCGGCACGGTGGCACGCAGTTCACAGATCGCCTCGATCACATCGCCGGCGACGCGAGCGCCACCGGTGCCGAGGACGACAACCGATTCGATCCCCTCGGCGTCGGGCAGTTGGTCGAGATCGGCAGCGGCCACTGCGATGTCGCGGAGTTGGTCCGGTAGGTGCCGGACCGACTCTCGGAGGTCGTCGGTGGCCATGGGCTCAGTCGCCGAAGGTCGGCGCGATCCCCTCGGCCTCGGCCTTTGCGGTGAGGCGGGCGTGTTCGTCGTCGGCGACATCAATCGCCTCGTCCGGCAGCATGACGGGAATCCCCTCGTGGACCCGATACGCCTTCTTGAGGCGCGGGTTGTAGAGCAGGTCTTCGTCGGCGAAGTACAGCAGGCCCTGCTTGTCGGTGGGACAGGCGAGGATCTCCAGGAGCCGGGCGTCGAGTGTCATGGACACCAGTTAACCGCGTGTCGGCCTCGCTGATGCGGTTCAGCCTGCGAAGTGGGCTCGAACCTCGTCGACGCGCCGGGCAACCTCGTCGTCGTCGGCGGCCTCGAGGTTGAGCCGTAGGAGCGGCTCGGTATTGCTCGGACGCAGGTTGAACCACCAGTCACCCATGTCGACCGTGAGACCGTCCATGTGGTCCTGCTCCCCAGCCGAGTAGACGTCAGCGACATGGTCGATCACCGCAGCAGCGTCATCAACCGTGGTGTTGATCTCACCCGAGGCGGCGTAGCGATCGAGCGATGACACGAGATCGGCGAGTCCGCCGTCGTGGTTGCTGAGTGCCTCGAGGATCACGAGTGCGGCGATCAGACCGCTGTCGGCGCGGAAGTTGTCGGCGAAGTAGTAGTGACCCGAGTGCTCGCCTCCGAATACCGCGCCGGTCTCGGCCATCACCTGTTTGATGAACGAGTGCCCGACCCGGGTGCGCACGGCGTTGCCGCCACCCTCCGCAATGACCTCAGGCACCGTCTTCGANCAGATCAGGTTGTGAAGGATCGTCGCGCCGGGATNCTTGNCGAGGATCGAGCGGGCCACCATCGCCGTNGTGAGNGANCCGGAGATNGCNCGGGCGGTCTCGTCGACCAGAAACACCCGGTCGGCGTCGCCATCGAACGCAAGGCCGATGTCGGCATTCGTCGCNAGGACCCGCNCCATGAGNTCCCGTTGGTTCTCCGGCTGGATCGGATCGGCGGGATGGTTCGGNAAGGTGCCGTCGAGTTCGGGATACATGTGGTCGAGNTGGNAGGGNAGNCCATCGAANACNGCNGGNACGACGAGGCCACCCATGCCGTTGGCGGTGTCGGCCACGACCTTCAGCGGCCNCAACGACGACACGTCGACGAACGANCGGACATGGTCGACATAGCCCGGCAGCATGTGCTGCTCGGTGCGGGNACCGNTNCGNCCCGACGGNTCTGGGCCTGCGATCGCCATNGCCTTGATGGCGNCGAGGCCGGTGTCACCGGCGATCGGGGCNGCGCCNCCGAGNCACATCTTGATGCCGTTGTATCCGGCCGGNTTGTGCGATGCGGTGAAGACGGCGCCAGGCATGTCCAGCACACCGGANGCGTAGTACANCATGTCGGTNGCGCACAGCCCGACGTCGATGACGTCGACACCGTGTTCGAGCGCACCGTCGCCGAACGCCTGCGAGAACTCCTCCCCTTCGGGACGCATGTCGTGACCCACGACCATCGAGGTCTCGCCCTGGCCGGCAACGAAGCGAGCGAAGGCACCACCGATCGCCTTGGCTCCATCGGCGGTGAACTGGTCGGGCACCGTGCCACGGACGTCGTAGGCCTTGAAGATCGCATCGAAATCGGTCATTGGTCTGGTTCCGCCTCGGGAGTCATGTGGGGGTCGGTCAGTTCGGCATCATCCGACATGCCCATCATCGGCCGTCCGGCCTCAATCGGGAGGGCATTCGCAGCACGTTGCGGGTAGCGAGCCTGTTGGCTCAGCCGACGGATGCGCAGGATGTCGAGGAGGACCCCGGCCCCATCGCGCAACGCACGCACGGTGGACGTGTCGGAATTCACTACCTCGACTGGCAGTTCGATCATCGAGAGGCCGTAGCGCTCGACGAGGTGCAGCACTTCGATGTCGAAGGCGAAGCCGTCGATCGTGCCGGCACCCATCACGATGCGGCCAGCGTCCGCCCGAAACGCTTTGCACCCACACTGGGTGTCTCGATAGTTGCCGAGCAGCATCAGGCTCGTGGCCATGTTGACCACCCGGCTCCCGAACGAGCGCACTGCCGAGGTGCCCACCAGGGTGTCGGTGTCGGCGTGGTGACGGTTGCCGATCGCCACGTCGTATCCACCCTCGATCGCCTCGACGAACGCCACAAGCTGATGGGGCGAATACGCGAGATCGGCATCGGTGAACGCGATCGTCCGGCCCCGGGCGGCGAGCACTCCGGCCCGCACCGCAGCGCCCTTTCCGTGGTTCTGCGGCTGGACTACCACCTGGTCCGCACCGGCGCGTCGAGCAGCGTCGGCGGTGCCATCCGGCGAGCCGTCGTCGACCACGATGATCTCGAGGTCGTCGGCGAACACGTCGAGTTCGCGTCGGATGCGGGTGACCGTGTCGGCGATGCGCGCCTCTTCGCGATAGGCCGGAACGACCACGCTCACGCGCATCTCCCCGTCCGGCACAGGGCGGCGCATCGGGCTGGACTGCTCACGGCGCACCACCCGGAACAGCACGAGGCGGTGCGACAGACCCCGGATCACGGCCGAGATCGCCACGGCGACGCACTTCGCCGGGAAGGCCGCCAACGAGGACAAGCCGAGAAAGACGGCGAGATCGACGACGCCGGCGATGACCGCAACCGTCGCGAAGACCGGCGGCTGACGGATCCATCGGTCGAGCTGGTCTCCCCGCAATGTGTAACGAGCGTGCAGGATGCGGCTGACGATCGCCGCAATCACGAGGGCGGCAGCGCCGGCGGGCAGACGACCGAGACCGGCCGAGACCAGGCCGACCGCAACGCCAACGTCGACGACGGTCGCGCCGACCCCGGCGAGCGCGAACCGACGGGCGTTCGGACGCTCTGCGTTCTCGCCGGCCACGAACCGCACCACCATCAGGTGCTCCCGTCGGGGTCCTTGATTCCGTTCGCCGCAGCGGAGGCGGTGAACACCCGAGACGGTTCCACCACCGTCGAGCGGTACCGAGCAAGCTCGACGAGCGCGGGTGCATGGCCGAACACGACCGAGAGCAGGCCGGCGGTGCCGGGAAGCCACACGAGCAACGACACCAACGGCTCCTCGGTCGTGGGTCCGACAACCAGGTGCAGCACCAGGGTGACGCCAACGAGCGCAAGACCGGCCGCGAAGCCGACCACCGCCACACGCGTGCGCTCGGCGGTCTCGTCGACGAGGCGATCGACCGACGCTGCAGAGACCCGGGCCCCCTGCACCTCGGCGAGGACAAGATCACGGCTCGGCAACAGATCAAGCGGTGACGAGCCGAGNTCCCACANNCGGCCACCGGTCACGACCGGGATTCGACGCANNGCGAANAGGCCGGCGATGCCGACGATCGTGAGCACGAGGCTGANGAGTTCGATGCCCGAGCGTCCGTAGNTGAGCTNGACNGACGTATCGGTCGGGACGACGACCATGAGGTTCGGCGACACCCGATACGGCCCCTCGGCTCCGGTNGCCTCCCAGTTGGGGAAGTAACTCGTGCGAACNAGNACCGGCTTGCCGATCTCGTCGACCTCNAACGAGATCGAGAATTCGTCGGNGACGATGTCGGACACCGTGGCNGGNGTAATCGTCTNGGATGGCAGCACCGTCGGGAGTCCGGCGGCGAGCGCCNGCATTTCGGCGACTCGCCCCGANTCGTTCTCGACCGCCTGAGCGAGCGCNGTGATCGACTCTTCGATCACNGCCATCGAGGTGCTNGGCCACTGGTCNGGGCCCGACTCGGCGATGAGCGGAACGTTCTCGGCCTGCCACCACCCGACGNTGGGGACGAGCCACTCCTCTCCCCCGCCCTGCACCCCGTCCACNACGACNGGGACGCGGTCGAGGCCGATGACGAGATCNGAGTCAGCGACGAGGAAGACCGCCCANGGCCCGGCAGTGGCCACCTCGGTNAGGCGTGGGTCGGCCTGGGCCTGCATCAANGCCTGATCGGTGAACGCCATGTAGTANCGCACACCCAGGTCCTGCAGATGACCGACGCCTTGGTTGATGCTCAGGTTGGAGTACGGCAGGTCACGCTGGGCCCGCGACGGCGAGGTCGACAGTTCCGACTGGAGCAGGAAGTGATACGGGGTGGTAGCCGACGCTTCGAAGTACAGACCTTCCATCGAACCGATGCAGCCATCGGTCCAATGCGGCAACAGCATCGGAGCCATCGGCGTGCCGTACGAGCCGAGGCGTTCGCTCTGGTACTCCCACAGGGCCCGGCCACAGCCGAACTCCTGACCGNCCTCGTCCATGGTCGCGACCATCAGCGAGTACTCGGGATACGCGCCCGTGCGCTCGTACCCGTTNAAATTGTGCGCAGCCCAGAGCGGCCCGAGATGACGCTCGGTGGTCTGGAACACACCCAGCCACGAGTAGCGACCCTGATCGTCGACCGAACCACCCGGCAGGGAGCGCAGGGTGAGACCAAAGGCGATGAACACGACGAGGCTGGCGAGCGCAGCGGGGGCGAATGCAGCGGTGAAGGCGCGACGCCCTGACCCGAACGACCGAGTTGCCGAGGCAAGCAGGCGGCCGAACTCGGCAACCGCGATCGCAGCCATGAAGTTGATCGAGAGGTAGTAGTACGGCAGCAGGCGCACGTTCCAGAGTCGACCCTCGGGCAACAGAAGAAACAGGGCGGCGAATGCCACGGCCACCATCGTCATCGCCATGCCGAAACGCACTCGGCGGACACCGCAGAGCACGGCGCCGATCACAGCGAGCACGATGAGCACCTGCAGCGGCGGATCGTTGGCCAGGAACGTTTGGTCACCGAATGAACCACTGCGGTCCCAGAGTGCGGCGATGTACCGGCGCTCCTTGCCCCAGCCCATGTCGTTGAGCAATGAACGGTTCCAGAAGAACGGGAGCACCCAGAACGCCGAGAGCAGGCCGGCCAGTGGGCCGACGACAGCGAGCCAGACGGTCGTGCGCACACCCGGCCGGACGAGCCACAGCGCCAACAGACACACGAGCGAGAAGAAGGCGGCGAAGAGATGGGTGAGTCCGGCAAGCCCAAGCAGAGCGGCAGCAGCTCCCCGATGCCGACCGGTCTCCATGCCGCGCGCGGCGACCCCGAAGAACACCACGGCAAAGGTCAGACCGAGCGAGTTGGCGAACTCGCCCGCCATGGTCGAGAGCAGGTTGCCGCCGTAGATGTTGAAGCTGCGGTCGAACAGGAACGGGATCGTGGCGACCGCCATCAGGCCCGGCCCGGGGAATGCCAGGCCGCCGAGTTTGCCCATCGACCAGGCAGCGATCGGAAGGGTCACCATGCCGGCGACGACGATCAACTTCATTGCTGCGCCGTAGTCGACCGGCACGATCACTATGAAGCCGACTGCGGCGACTGCGATGAGGGTGGCGTCACGGGCGGGAGTGGTGCCGATGCGGTTGCGAGCCAGCACAAGGCTCATGCTGAGCGCGCCAGCTGCGACGACCGGCACCCAGAACGGGCCGCCGAGGCCCACGTTGACCATCACGATCAACAGCGACGGGATCACCATGTAGAAGGTGAAGGCCGGGAACCCGGCGTACCAGTCGGGCGACCACCCCGTGAGACGAAACTCCGGCAGCAAGACATCGCGCAGGTACGCAGGCGACCAGACATGGGCGCCCATATCGCCCCCGGTCGGCGTGGTGTTGTCGAACCAGAGGTCAGGCTGGACGTTCCAGGCGACGAAGACGGTCGACACGGTGACGAGCACGAAGGTGGCGACCTGCTGCGGCGCGATCGAGCGGGCCCATGCCCTCCACCGCTGCGACTCGGGCTCGAGGTCGATCGCCGCGGGCTCGTCGTGGGTCGGGACCTCGATGTCGGGCTCGAGTGGAGGTTGGTCCGTCATGGCGCCGACCATGGTGCCACCAAGCTGGCGTTTCTCCGCGCCGCTCGGACGAATCCCCCACAACTGCTCGCCGGGAGAACGACACGACCCAGATGGGTTGGCGACGAGGCCGGTCGACGAACGGGCCAGCTCACGCCCAGAGCAACAGCACGACCGTGGTGAGATTGAAGCCGACGTGAGCCCAGATCGCCGTCGCAAGCCGCCCAGTGCGATGGAAGGCCGCCACCGCAACAAGGCCGAACACGAACAAACCCGGGAACTGGATCAGCTGGAAATGAGACGCGGCGAAAATCACCGAGGACACAGCCGCTGCAATGATCACACCCGAACCGACATGGCCACGCTCCATGTCACGGATGCCCCCGAAGAGCAGGCCTCGGTAGGCGATTTCCTCGGTGAGCGGTGCCATGACGACGGTGATCACCAGCAGACCGAGAAGATCGAGTGGGCTGTCGACGGAGGCCACAAGGCTGCGGGCGGGGCCGGAGACATCCTGCTCACCAAAGAAGAGGAAGATCACCTCGTACAGCGGGATGAGGACGAACTGGGTGGCGACTCCGAGCGCGAGACCCGCCGGGATGTCGATCGCGCTCATCCCCCAGCCGAGATCGCGTCGCCAACTGAGGCCGGCACGACGGGCGAGGAGCGGAGCACCAGCGAGGCCAAGCCACAGCGGTGCATTGACGACGGCCAACCAAGCAGCGGGCACACGGTGGTCGTCGAGCGGGGCGGCCTGCCCGACCTGGCGGACGGTACGGCCGAGTTCGCTGCCGATACTGGCCGGCACCGACAGCTCCCAGCCCGTGGCGGAGACGACGAGACCGGCGAGAACGCTCGCGGCAAGGACGCCACCGATGAACCCGACGATCGCCAGGACAACCCGTTGTGTCGGCGCCATGGCGCCTAGCTGGCGAACGTCAACGTCACCGCGGCCTGGGCCGCCGAACGGCGGTCCCGAAGTTCCCAGCCCTTCGGCGGCTGGGTGCGATCGGCATGGCGTCGACAGAGATCGTGATTGGCCGGGCTGTTGTCGAAATGCAGATCATCAAGCCAGACCAGCCGCTGGGCGTAGTCGTACGACAGGGTGGTGTCGGCGGGCTGACCACAGCCGGGGCGGGCGCAACGACGACTCATGCAGGCGAACGTACCGCTCCCACACCCACGTGGCGCGGACCGAAGGAATAGCACCGCCCGTGCTGCCGTTGCACGCAGTCACCCGTCTACCCTTGCATCATGGCGTCGAACCCTCCTCCCCCTCCTCCGCCTCCGCTTCCCGACCGCGACGACGACCGCACGCCCAGCGGTCAGAACCCCAACGCCCAAGGACGCTCTCGCTATGCGGTCTGGATCGCCCTCGTGTCGTTGATCGTGGTGCTCGCTGCCACGATGTTCATCCCCGGCGACAGCCGCGAGACCGTCGACTACGCCGATTTCATCGGGCGCGTCGAGGAGGGCGCCGTCGTCGAAGCGGAGTACGACAACACCGACGGTGGCATCACCTTCACCGACACCTCGGGCACTGAGTTCTCCACCGTCGGGCCGCTTCCGCTCCCTGACGACGACAACGCCCTCATCCGCACCCAGACCAACAAATGGAAGTTCGTCACCCCGAGGCCCAACTTCTTCACCTCGCTGATCCCACTGCTGATCCCGGTCTCCTTGCTCATCCTCTTCTTCGTGTGGATGCAGCGTCGGGCCTCTGGGCAGATGGGCAACATCATGTCGATCGGCCGGAGCAAGGCCAAGACCTACTCCACCGAACGCCCCGGAACGATGTTCGACGACGTCGCCGGCTACGACGGCGTCAAGCAGGAAATCACGGAGGTCGTCGACTTCTTGAAGCACCCCGAACGCTTCACCGAAATCGGTGCCCGCGTTCCCAAGGGCGTGCTGCTCGTCGGCCCACCCGGTACCGGCAAGACCCTCCTCGCCAAGGCCGTCGCCGGCGAGGCCGGAGTGCCATTCCTCTCCGTCACCGGTTCGGACTTCATGGAGATGTTCGTGGGCGTCGGCGCCAGCCGCGTGCGCGACCTGTTCGAATCGGCTCGCAAGATGGAGAAGGCGATCATCTTCATCGACGAGATCGACTCCATCGGCCGCAAACGCGGCGCTGGCCTCGGCGGCGGACACGACGAGCGAGAGCAGACCCTCAACCAGATGCTCGCCGAGATGGACGGCTTCGAGGGCTCCGAGGGCATCGTGATGATGGCGGCCACCAACCGGCCCGACATCCTCGATCCCGCCCTGCTCCGAGCCGGGCGTTTCGATCGCCAGGTCGTCGTTCCGCTCCCCGAACTCGAGGATCGCGTCAAGATCCTCGGGGTGCACCTGAAAGGCAAGCACACCGGCGACGATGTCGACGTCAACGTGATCGCACGCGGTACCCCTGGCATGGCCGGCGCTGACTTGGCCAACCTGGTCAACGAAGCTGCGCTGTTCGCCGTGCGTCGCGGAAGCGACAAAATCGATGCGGTCGACTTCGACTCGGCCCGCGACCGCGCCTTGCTCGGTATCGAACGAGGCTCGATGGTGCGCAGCCCCGAAGAACTTGAGCGCACCGCCTACCACGAAGCCGGCCACGCCCTGTGCGCGGCGATCCTCCCGGAGAACGATCCCGTCCACAAAGTCACGATCATCCCGACCGGCATGGCGCTCGGCGTCACGATGACCCTGCCGACCCAGGATCGCCATTCGATGGACAAAGACGAGGCCGAGGCCCGCATGGTCATGGCCATGGGTGGCCGCGTCGCCGAGGCACTGGTCTTTGACGAGTACTCGTCCGGGGCCTCCAACGACCTCCAGCAGGCCACGGCAACGGCTCGCCGCATGGTCACCGAGTGGGGTATGAGCGAAGCGGTCGGCCCGATGTCACTCTCCGATCAAGGGCCCGTGTTCCTCGGTGAGGACATGATGCAGTCGAAGAACTTTTCGGGGGCAACGCAGAAGCTTGTCGACGACGAGATCCGCCGGATCCTCGTGAAGGCTGAGAGCGACTGCCGGGATCTTCTGGTCGAGTACCGGCACGGCCTCGACCTCGTGGCCCGAGCGCTGCTCGAGCACGAGACGATCACCGGCGACGAGGTCGTACGGCTCATCGACATCTCGCGTCAGCCGGGCGGCGCCGACACCGACGCCACCATGCCTGCGTCTGACGATGAAACCAGCGAGCCAGCCGAGGTCGGCGGCGGCGACGACGCCTGAACATGTCCTCGGTCCTCCTTGTCATCGGTGGGGTCGCAATCGCTCTGCTCGTCGCCATGGTGCTCGGGCGAAAGCCCGGAGCACCTGCCTCCAACACCCATCACGTCCCCAACCTGCTCGACCGCAACGACTTCGTGCGGCCGGAGGCACCCTGGCTTGTCGCGGTGTTCACCTCATCGACGTGTGACACCTGCGCTGGCGTGTGGGAGCGGGCCGAGCTGTTGACCAGCGATCAGGTCGCCACCCAGCGAATCGACTTCCAGACCGACAAGGCACTGCACGAGCGCTACAACATCGACGGCGTGCCGACCCTGGTCGTTGCCGACGCCGATGGCGCCGTGAAACGAGGCTTCCTGGGGCCGGTCACCGCCACTGATCTGTGGGCGGCCGTGGCGGACGAGCGTGAGCCTGGCTCCGTGTCACCCGGATGCCACACCGGCGAACTCGACGATCAGCCGAGCTGATCAAGCAGCACGGCACCATCGGCAATCACACCACCGAGCATCTGTCGTGACGTGAACCCGGCGCTCGACCGACCCACGACCACCGGCGACGTGGCCCGAACCCGGAGAATGTCACGAGCGTCGAGGTCGGGGGCGACGAGCGCCTGCCGACGACCAGGGGCGAGATCAATCGAGCTCAGCAAGATCTCGCCTTCCGCCCCAACCCGCCAGAGCTCGACGCTGGCGCTCGCGTCAGCGAGCGGGTTAACCACGATCACCTCTGCAACGTTGCCGTCAGAGGCGACAACCCACTCCGAGGCAGCAGCATCGAGCGCACCCATCGCTGCGGTGCCTGCGACGAGATCGCCACCCAACTCGACACGCCGCTCAACGGCGACGGCGACCGGCTGACCGGTCAGCGAGCGGGCAACAACCGAGAATTCCGGCAGTGCGGCAAGCCGCGACTCGGCGGCGACGTCGACCACCACGGTGCGGCCGGCTCGAATCGTCAGCTCGATCGGATCGAGCGTCACGCTGCCGTCGGTCACGATCTCCAGGTCGACCTCAGCCGCCTCATCGGAGGGATTGGTGACATGGATGCGATCGAAGAGCCCGAGTTCGGTCGCAACAACGGGAACGACGCTGAGAACTGCGCCGTCCTGAACGAGTGGCGTGACGGCGAGGCCACGAACCGAGGTGCCGTTTCGGACCTGAAGGCGATTGCCGACAAGCCGACCGGCGGTGACCTCGACGCTCGTGTGGACACGGGCTGCGACCGTGACCTCCTCGGTGACATCGATTGCGACAACGCGACGGGCGGGTACCACAATCGCGTTGATGCTGTCGGGCCCGACGTCGGCGTCGAAGCGCACATTGGCGATTGCATCGTCCTGATACGGATTCATCAACAACAACGTCATCGACTCGCCCTCAGCGAGCAGTCGGGTAGCGCCATCGGCGGCAAAAAGTGCCGTGCCGGTGGTGGTGGCACACGGCGCCCGGTCGGTGCCGCTCAGCCCATCGAAGGTCTGCTCGACCACGACGTTGGGATTGTCGCTCTCGACGATTGCTCCCAACCAGGTCGCTTCAGGTGCGAGCTGGGGCAGGTTGACGGCAATGCGAGACGCAGCGGGAACGACAACCTCGGCTCGTTGCCCATCGGCCGTGTCGGCCTGCACCAACTGCACGTCGACCGTGGCATCGTCGAGGCCGGCGTTGACCACCTCAAGACCGACGGTGGCGGCACCGACGGAACCCGACCCTCCCGCGCAGAACCATGTGCCGGTACGCGAGTCGGAGGCGGTGACGATCACGGGCGACGGAAGCTCCTCGATCGTGCGCTCTCGCTGGTCAGCGATCACACCGATGGTGACCAAGCCGCCGATGATGATGAGGCCGAGCAAACGGAGGGCAGGCATCATCGCCGACCTCCGATGAGGCGCCGGACGGCCAAGCTCATCGTGCCGACCAGAGCCAGAAGTTGCACGATGACGACGAGCTGCTTCCATCGCGGTGTGGTGTACGCCAGCACGGCCTCACCACCGCCGGCGTTCGGGACGAACGTGGTCGCCCAGTCGAGCGAGCGGCGCTGCGCAGACTCGACACCAGCGACCTCGAGACGCCACCCGCCGTCGGCGGTCTGCGCGACGAAGAGTTCGACGCCGTCAGGGATGATCCCTACGTAGCGATTGCCCTCGCCGACGAGCATCCCGATCGTGCCGGTGATCGGGGCGACCTGCAGATCGAACAGCGAGGTACGGCCCTCGTCGAAGGTGCTGACCGCTGCAGCGCGCACAGGGATCCACTCG
Organism: Acidimicrobiaceae bacterium; assembly: GCA_002699625.1. GTDB lineage: Bacteria > Actinomycetota > Acidimicrobiia > Acidimicrobiales > Aldehydirespiratoraceae > UBA11606. The sequence goes on along the minus strand of PABW01000044.1, from coordinate 66 downwards.
GTGTTCTCGTAGATGCGAAGTGCGCTGTTGACGCCGGCGAGGCGTCGCAGGTCGAGTTGAGTGTCG
>PABW01000043.1 GCA_002699625.1 Acidimicrobiaceae bacterium | reverse complement strand
CAGCCGTCGTCGTAGGCGCAGCCGTCGTCGTAGGCGCAGCCGTCGTCGTAGGCGCAGCCGTCGTCGTAGGCGCAGCCGTCGTCGTTACTGACTCCGCTGCCTCTGGAGAATTGCTGTCTTCGCCGCAACTGACAGCAAAGGCGATGGCAACCAACGCAGCGAGGGCGAGATTGAAGGCCTGTTTGATCTGACGTTTGGCCACGACAACACCTCCCATTCTTCGCTAGGGCCAAGAGCAAACCGGCTCCGCGACGCTTTCAGTATCGCAGACGGACCGGAATCGCTTCCACGAAACCGATTCCCATGGCTCGAGGGGCTTCCCCACCGACCGCTACAGGCCGGGGCGCGCCTCGAAGCATGCCGATAGCCTCAGCCCCACATGGGGACGGACCCAGCAGCGCAGTTTCGCGCCGCGTTTCGCGCCATCCCCGCCCCCGTAGCTCAGTGGATAGAGCGTCGGTTTCCTAAACCGTGCGTCGCAGGTTCGATTCCTGCCGGGGGCGCCCTCCGAACGCATTGCCGCTCTCCGCGCCGTTGCCACGGCGCAGCGAGGAACGCATGACCTCCACCTCAGGTGGCTACCGTGGCCGACGTGCAGCTCTTCGACACGGCCCGCGGGGAGGTCGTCCCGTTCGAACCGGGACACGAGGTGAAGATGTACGTCTGCGGTATAACCCCGTACGACTCCACCCACCTCGGCCATGCGAACACCTATCTCACCTACGACCTCCTGATTCGCCGGCTCGAGGATCTCGGCCATGAGGTGAAGCTGGTGCGCAACATCACCGACGTCGACGACTCCATCCTCCCCAAGGCCAGAGAACTCGGTGTTGACTTCCTCGAGCTCGCCGCCGAGGAAACCGCCCGATTCCACGGTGACATGATCGCCCTCAACACCCGTCCGGTCTTCGCCGAGCCTCACGCCACGAAATGGGTGGCCGAGATGGTCGAGCTCGTCGAGACGTTGGAGGTAAAGGGCCACACCTATGTGGTCGACGGCACCGTCTTCTTCGACGTCAGTACCTTCGACTCGTTCGGCGCGATGTCGGGCTACGACGAATCGACCATGGTCGAGCACGCAGCCGAACGAGGGGGCCGCCCCGACGATCCTCGCCAGCGCAACCCGCTCGACTTCATCCTCTGGCAGCCATCACTCGATGACGAGCCGTCATGGCCGTCACCGTGGGGTCCGGGACGACCCGGCTGGCACATCGAGTGCTCGGCGATGTCGAAGGGCACGCTCGGCCCCACCCTCGATCTCCATGGCGGAGGCTCCGATCTGATCTTCCCGCACCACGAGTGCAGCCGAGCCCAAAGCGAAGCGGCCAACGGGGTCACCTTCGTGAACCACTGGATGCACGCCGGGATGGTCGCCTACAAGGGCACCAAAATGTCGAAGTCGCTCGGGAACCTCGTCTTTGTCAGCGAGTTGGTCAAGACCGCCGACCCGCGCGCGATCCGACTCGCCCTGATGCGCCACCACTACCGCAGTGACTGGGAGTGGTTCGACAGCGACATCGACACCGCATCAGCAATGCTCGATCGGCTGCACCGGGCGGCCCACGCCGCCGCTGGCCCCGATCCCGACCGATACGCCGATCGCGTCTGCGCCGCGCTTGACAACGACCTCGACGCCCCCGCCGCCCTTCATGCCCTGATGGAACTCGCCGATGCGATTCTCGAGGGCGGTGACAACCCGACGGCGCCTACGCTTCTGCGTGAACTTGGCGCCCTGGTCGGGGTTGAACTCGACGCAGCACCGTCCCCCCTCATCTGACCCACACGAGAGAGTCCATCGTGATCCGCCTCTTCGATACGCTGACCGGCGACGTTCGTCCGCTCGCACAACGCGACGAAGGCAAGGTCTCGCTCTACGCGTGCGGACCAACGGTCTACGACCACCCCCACCTCGGCCACGCCCGCCAGGCCATGACCTACGACGTCATGCGCCGCTATTTCGAATGGCGCGGGCTGACGGTGCACCATGTCGCCAACGTCACCGACATCGACGACAAGATCATCGCCCGCGCCCAGGCCGAGAGCACCACCGAGTCGGCCGTCGCCACCGAGTGGAAGCAGGTCTACGACGATGTCATGGACGCTTTGGGCATCCTGCGCCCCCACGATCGGCCGCATGCAACCGAGTACGTCGAGGAGATGGTCGAGTTCATCCAGACCCTCATCGACAAGGGCTCGGCCTACGCCAACGACTCCGGTGTCTATCTCCGTGTTCACACTGTCGAGGGCTACGGCGACCTCGTCCACCGTTCGCTCGACGATCTCCGCGACGGTGCCGGTGCCCGGGTCGAGGTCGACGACACCAAAGAAGACCCACTCGACTTCGCGCTCTGGAAAGCAGCCAAGCCCGGCGAGCCGACCTGGCCCTCCCCGTGGGGCGATGGCCGTCCTGGCTGGCACATCGAGTGCGTGGCGATGAGCCTCGGCATCCTCGGCGATGGCTTTGATCTTCACGGCGGCGGGAACGATCTCGTCTTCCCCCACCACACCAACGAACGCGCCGAGGCGATCGCCGCCGGCCGCGACTTCGCTCAGCACTGGGCCCACAACGCAATGCTCAACATCAGCGGTGAAAAGATGTCGAAGTCGCTCGGCAACTTCACCACCATCCAAACGCTCCTCGACGAACACCCCGACAATGCACGGGCATTGCGACTCGCCTTGCTCCAGACCCACTACCGCAAGGTGATGGAGCTCAATCCCGACGTGATGGCCCAGTCGCGCGAGGGTCTGAAGCGGCTCGATGCGATGGTTCGAAAAGCGTCCGGCGCGGGTGTGGCGCTCGACGGCTCCGAGCGGGACGCCACCGCCATCGCTGCGTTCACGGTCGCCATGGACGACGACCTCGGAACCCCCGAAGGTGTCGCCACGATGTTCGAGACGATCCGTCGCGCCAACGCAGCACTCGACGCCGGCGACGATGCTGCGGCGATGCTGGTGGCAACCGCGATCGACCTTGCCGGAGCGATGGGGCTCGGTGTTGAGCCCGACGGGCTCGGCTCCGGGAGTGACGGCGGCGATCCCGAGATCGACGCGCTGGTCTCGGCCCGCACCGACGCTCGGGCGAACAAGGACTTCGCCGAGGCGGACCGGATTCGCGACGAACTCACGGCTCGCGGCATCGTGGTCGAGGACACGCCCAACGGCCCGGTCTGGCACCGGGGCTGAGGAGATCTCATGGCCACACCAATCGAGGGACGATGGAGTTCGGATCAGGCGCATGCCTGGGCGGAGCGGTCCGGTTGGCTGGTCGGCTGCAACTTCACCCCGTCGACGGCGGGGAACCAGCTCGAGTTATGGCAGCGCGAGACCTTCGACCCCGAGACGATCGACCGCGAGCTCGGCTGGGCTGCCGGACTCGGGATGAACGTCATCCGTCTGTACCTCCACGACCTCATGTTCGAGGCGGAGGGCGAGGGCTTCCTTGACCGGGTCGAGCAGATCGTCGCGATGGCCCAAGGTCACGGCATCGCCACCATGCCGGTCCTTTTCGACGGTGTGTGGCACCCCGAGCCAGAGCTGGGTCCGCAGCCAGAGCCCACACCTCGTCTTCACAATTCGGTGTGGGTGCAGTCGCCCGGGCGGCCGACGATGGACGACCCCACCCGTTGGCCCCNAGCTCGAGCCCTANGTCGTCGAGACGCTGACCCGNTTCGCCGACGACGACCGCATCGTTCTCTGGGATCTGTTCAACGAACCCGACCAGATCGATCGCGACACGATCCTCGGTGGTTCCCGCGAGGCCAAGGAGGCGTCGTCTGCGGCGCTCGTGGCCGAGGTNTTCCGCTGGGCGCGGTCGGTGGCGCCCAGCCAGCCCCTCAGTGTCGGGGTGTGGGAATACGACGACNAGCACCGGACCGTTCCCGGGCCGCTCAACGAGGTNGCGCTCGCCAACAGCGACATCATCACGTTCCACTGCTACGAGCCNGCNGGGCCNCTCAACGCGGTCATCGACGNACTNGAGTCACANGGGCGGCCGCTCGTGTGCACCGAATGGCTGGCNCGAACGGCCGGCTCGACCGCCGACCTNCTGCCGGTCTTCCGGGACCGTGGCGNCGGCGCGATCAACTGGGGGCTGGTCGACGGNCGGACACAGACCCGATTCCCNTGGACCTCGTGGATGGANCCNGTCACCGATGACGAGCCCTGGTTCCACGAACTCTTNCACCCGGACGGCCGCCCCTACGACGACNCCGAAGCNGANCTCTTCCGACGGACGNCAGCAACGCCCTGAGACGTCGCNGNGCGAACGCTCACCGTCGCCACTCNNGCNGCCATCTGCCATCGTTGACCGATGACCATCCTCGACCCGGTCCCCGTCGACCAGCTNCCACCNCTGCCGNCTCAGCCCGCCGGGGTNCCCTGGCCGACCCGGGAATGGCCGACAGGTTCGCTCCCCGANCAGGTGGATCCGGCAGCGCTCGAGGGCCTGCTCGCNCAGGCCTTCGGCAGCGAGCCCGANCCGNGNTTCGGCGCGTCGTACGCCACCGTNNTCGTCCACCAGGGNCGAATCGTCGCNGAACGCTACGGACCCGNCATCACCCCGGAGACACCGTTGCTCTCATGGTCGATGGCNAAGAGCGTCACGCANTCTCTCGTCGGCATCCTCGTCGCCCAGGGNCGNCTCGAACTCGACACGCCGGCACCAATCGAGGCGTGGCAGACCGACGCCNNNGATCCACGATCACGNCTCACCCTTCGTCATCTCCTCCGCATGGCCGACGGGCTCGACTTCAACGAGGAGTACACCCTCGACGAGNCCGGNGAGAGCCACGGCCCCGAGGATCCNGGCTGGAGCCACTGCATCGACATGCTCTTCGGCGCTGGAGCCGGTGACGTTGCCGGCTACGCCGCTGCCCGNCCNGCTCGTCACGAACCNGGGACGANCTTCAACTACTCGTCGGGGACCACCAACATCGTGGCCCGGATCATCGGCGACCTGATCGGTGGGCCTGAGGAGATGAAGGCGTGGATGAACGACGTGCTCTTCCATCCGATCGGNATCCGNTCNGCCGAACCNACCTTCGACACGGCGGGCACCTTTGTCGGTTCGTCNTATCTCCACATGACCGCTCGNGACTGGGCCCGATTCGGCCTNTTGCACCTNCGNGGNGGGCAGTGGGACGGCNCNCAGGTCGTCCCNAGGGAGTGGATCGACGANGAGCGNCGCGCCTGGGCCGTCGATGACGAGGGCAGTCACTACGGCACNCACTGGTGGGTGGCNGACGACGGCCGCGGCACCTTCTTCTGCAGTGGCTTCGAACTNCAGCGGGTGNTCTGTGTNCCGAGCNGCGATCTCGTCGTCGTCCGNCTCGGCAAGACNCCCGANAGCGACTACGACACTCCGAANCGCTGGCTNGAGGAGATCGTGTCGGCCTTCGACGCCTGATCAGCCNGGCGAACCGNTCGTCACCCNAGCGGATCGCCGACGGCGTACACAAAGCCGNCTCGGGTTCCCACGACGATCTGNCCNCGCCACAACGCCGGNGTCGACTCGATNCANCCACCGAGATCGATCTCCCAGAGTTTGGGCGGCTCGATGGTCGAGTCGGAGATGTCGAAGGCGTGGAGGCGGCCACCGCANTCGCCCTGGATCCAGNTGTCGTCGACGATCACCGGCGATGCCCANGTCGGCCCGGAGAGTTNGACCCGCCACCGTTCCTCGCCGCTGAAGCGATCNAGGCCNAGGACATCGCCGCTGTCGGTCGGCACGATCAGAAGATCGTCGTGGAGNCCTGGNGTTGCCCAGANCCCNGAGTCGAGTCGGGGCCGCTGCTCGACCCCCCAGAGCAGCGCCTCNTCNGGATCNTTGGTCGGGTCGAGCTTGATGATCTGNCCGACCTCNCGGCTCCGGGCNTTGCCNCGTTCGTATTCGACGCCGGCGTAGATCATTCCCTCNTCGTCGATGACNAGCGTGGCGTCGATGTCGTCCCCGGCCCAGTANCGGAANACNTGNGTGGGTTCGCCNCCGTCNGCNAGGTCGGTGATGTCCCAGCCCTGGATGAGGCCACCGCTGTTGGCGAAGTAGACGACGTTGCCCGAGATGGCGACCGAACTCTCGATCGACACATTGCCACCGACGTCTCGCAGGAGTTCGTCGTCCCANCCNGGCGTGTTGAANACNAGTTCTGGCTCGACGGTGACGAGNCCGTCGGGGTCGTAGCCACGGTTGAGCTTCACNANGTGAAACTGGCTGTTCTCGCCNCCGATGAACAAGAANTCGTCGAGGATCAGTCCGGCGCCGTCCCAGTCGTTGTTCCANCGGGTTGGCGAGACGTCGAANGCGTTNAGCGCCCAGAGTTCGGTCAGTTCGTCNCGGTCGAAGGCGATGACCCGGTAGTCGTTGTCCCGACTGCCCGNGTAGAGCAGNGGGAATCCGTCGGGGTCGATNGTCACCGANCCCTTGATGATGTCGCCCGTGCGGAAGTCGGGGAGCAACCGTTCGCCGGTGTCGTAGTNGAGGACGTGGACGTTGCGGCTGTAGGCNCCGAAGGCGACCCATGTCTCCTCGCCGCGCTCCCAGATCGCAGGCTGTCCNGTCCAGCCGGTGCCGCACCAGTTGATGACCNGCTCNCCGACCGACGAGTTNGAGCACATCGCCTGGTCNGGGAACCGCCATCGGATCTCGGGAGNAGTNGGTACNGGTCCCTCGCCGTAGTACGAGCGCGTNGGGTTCCCCCGGAAGGTGAGCAGNCCCTNGACGGTTTCGCCGTACGGCNNGCCCGAGGAACGGGGGTCGACCCAGCCCTCGTACGGCGGTTCGGTGGTGGTCGTCGTGGTGGTGCTGGTGGTCGACGTCGTCGTGGTCGAGGTCGTCGTGATGCCNGAGGTGGTGNTCGTGGTGGNCGGGATACCGGCGGTGTNGTCGTNCTCACCGGCNGGNGGTGGGGAGGCGATNANCACNCCGACGAGGGTGANCGTGAGGGCGAGACCGATGAGGGCGAGACGCGTCGCCCGCGAGGAGCGTGACATATGCGTCAAACCGCGAAGCGCAGTTGCTCGGCTAATTGTCCGGACATACCCTTCGAATCATGAACGAGCTTGTCCGGCCGACTCCCCGAAAGCTGGTCCTGCTGTGGCGAGGTGCCACCCGAGCCTGCCCGGTCTGTGGTCGACGTCACCTGACGCGGCGGGTCGTCGGCCTGCGCCCGGCGTGCCCGCGCTGTGGCTTCGTCTTCGAGCGTGATCCGGGCCACTTCGTTGGTGCCGTCGGCATGAACACGATCGTCACCTTCGGCCTGATCCTGATCAGCATCCTGGTGGGCCTCTGGGCGCTGTGGCCCGATATGGATTTCGTCGGCCTCGCCAGCGTGCCGCTGCTGATCGCCGTGATCGTCCCCCCGCTCTTCCACCCCACGGCCAAGACGCTGTGGGTCGGCATCGACTTGATGATGAACCCGGTGCGACCCGGCGAGGCCGTCGCCGACCTGCTCGACCCTGAGCGCTTGTTCGCCGCCGAGCCCGTCGACACCGAGGAAGGCCCGCCGGAGCAGGGGTGAACGCACCGAGGCCACGGTGTCGGGGATCTCACGCCCCCGACTCGGGGACCACGCCGGCTCATCCGAACACGATTCGTCGACTGCGCTCGCTGCCGGCGAGACCAACGGTCGCCGATCCACCATCTCCCAGCCCCGCGGCACCCGCGCCCGACTGAGATGGGCCTCACAGAGCGCGTAGCCGTACCGATCCCCGACCGGATCGCCGAGAGGAAGCAGCTCGGCCCGACACTCGCTGCGTTGGAGCAGCAGCGTGCCGACCTGCGCTTCACTGCACCCAGGACGCTGACACGACGCCATGGATCGGAACGTACCGAAGCCCTCTGACCCCCTCGGGGACCCCGACCAGATCTGTGGATAACCGCCATCAGACACGCCGCAACGCTCGCCGGTACGCTCCCGATCATGATCATCGGGTTCGATGCCGACGACACGCTGTGGCACAACGAGGACGGCTTCCAGGCCAGCCATCGCGAGTTCGAAACCCTGCTCAGTGACTACGGCGGCCCAACGGCGATCGAGGAACGCCTTTTCGAGATCGAGTCACGCAACATGCCGAAGTACGGCTACGGCGTGAAGGCCTACACCCTGTCGCTGATCGAGTGCGCTATCGAGATCAGCGACGGCCACGTCAGCACCGCGCAGATCGCCTCGATCCTCGACCTCGGGCACGCCCTGCTCGACCGACCCGTCGAGTTGATCAATGGCGTCACCGATGTGCTCGACGAACTCGGCGACCACACCAAGATGATCATCACCAAAGGCGACCTCTACCACCAGCTCTCGCGCATCGAGTCGAGCGGCTTGAGAACCTTCTTCTGGCAGACCGAAGTCGTGGCCCACAAGGATCCGGCCACCTACCAGCGGCTCCTCGACCTCCACGGCGTCGATCCGTCGAACTTCGTGATGGTCGGCAACTCCCTCCCGTCCGATGTGCTCCCAGTGATGGAGATTGGCGGGAAGGCGGTGCACGTGCCCTATCACGTCACCTGGGCCCACGAACACCACGACGGCGACCACGAAGCGCCCACCATCGAGCACCTCGGCGATCTCCCTGCGCTGCTCGCGGACTGGGGACTCCGCTGAGCGTCAGCGGGTTGCGATGATCTGCACTGGGGCGAGCAGGCCACCTCGCAATGCGGCGCCGATGTTCGCGAACATCGCGTCAAAGTCGGGACCCATGAGGGTCGCCAACGACACCGGCGGGGGTCCGGCGGCATTGGCGGCTGCCGTCGCATCGAGCGCAAGCTGTGTGCGATCGATCGGCTCGGCGACATCGAAGCCCGCAGCTACGAGCGACGCGACGTAGGCATCCGGCGAAGCGACCCACGCTCCGGAGGCGTCCGACGAGAACGGGAGTGGATACGAGAGCCTGTCCGGATCGCCGGTCGCCATGAGGTCGTAGATGCCGAGCCGAGCGCCCGGCTCGAGTTGGTCTGCCACCGCCGCGAAGAAGGCGGACTTGTCGGGGATGTTCATGCCGACATGCACGAGCGTGGCCGCGTCGAAGCGACTCGCGAACTCGAGTTGGGTGGCGTCACCGACGACGAAGGAGGTGCGGTCGTCCAATCCCGTCAATTCCGACAGGGCAGTCGCCGTCTCGACGAACGATGGCGTGAGGTCGACTCCGACGACCTCGCAGCCGACGACCGACGCGATGCGTCGCGCCGGTCCGCCGATCCCCGAACCGATATCGAGGACACGATCTTCGGGTCGCAGGTCGAGATCGGCGACAAGTGCTGCGGTAGCTGCCGCACCGCCGAGATGGAACTCGTCGACCGGGGCGAGGTCGTCGATGGTGAGATCGCGCGATCGACCGATGCCGGCGAGGATGGCAGTGACCGGATCCTCGACCCGCCCATAGTGTTCGATTCCCACGGCGACCTCATCTCTTGCGACGTCCGCATACTCTAGGCACATGCGACGACTCGAAGGCCCCGAACTCCTCGCCTACGACGTACTCGATCCCGGCCTCGCGAAGAAGGTCCGGATCCTTCAGGTGCCCGTCCTTCCGCGCGGCGCTGACGGGATGACGATCGGCAGCTGGATCTTTCTCAAGAACGACCGAGATCGCAGCGGCGACCGGCAGCTGATCGCCCACGAGCTGGTCCACGTGCGCCAGTTCGCCGAACGGGGCTACCTCCGCTTCAGCTTCGACTACCTCCGCCACTACGCCGCCGGCCTGCTCCGCCACCGCCGATCACGTCAGGCGTATCTCGACATCCCGGCCGAGGTGGAAGCGCGTGTAGACGCGGCCGACTGGCGGGCGCGCAACACCACGCCAAGGTGATATCGGTCATACGGCGAAGAACGTGAACGAGCGTTCACCTAGGGTCGAACGGTGAGCCTTCTCGCCCCTCCCGACGACCGTCGGTTCAGCCCGAGGACCGTGCAGGTAGTGGCGCTCACCGGGGTGGCCTGCTCGTCGTTCACGATCACCGTCCTGTCCGCCGCCCTGGCCACGATCGCCACCGATCTCAACTCGAGTGTTTCGGTCATCACTTGGGTCATCGCCGGCCCCTTGCTCGCCTTCGCCGTCTTCACGCCGATGGCGGGCAAGCTCGGCGACCTCTACGGCCACCGCCGCATGTACCTCATCGGGTTCGCGGGCGCTGCCGTGTTTTCGCTCCTGACATCGTTCGCCACATCCGCGTTCATGTTGATCGCCGTCCGGGTCATTGCGCAGAGCTTCGCCGCGTCGACTGGGCCGTCGGCGCTCGCCATCATGATGTCGGTGTTCCCCGAGGACCGCCGCACGCGGGTCGCCGGCACATGGAGCGCTGTGCTCGCCGCTGCGCCGGCGATCGGTGTGGCCGTCGGTGGCCCACTGATCGAGGCGACCAGTTGGCGGGTGCTGTTCGTGATCCAAGGTTCCGGCATGGCGATCGCCGTTGCACTCGCATGGTTCGTTCTCCCCGCAACCGACCGTCGCGAGGACCACACCTTCGACGTGGTCGGCAGCTTCCTGCTCGCAATCGGCATCGGGTCGCTGCTGGTCGCGATCAACCGAGGCGTGCCGCTCGGGTGGGACCACCCCTGGGTCATCGTCGGCCTCATCACCTCCCCCGTCTTTGTGCTGGCGTTCCTTCAGTACGAGCAACGCATCGAGCATCCGCTCGTCGAACTCGACGCGCTCCGCGAACGCAACGTCTTCTTGCCGATCGCCAGCCAGATCTTCCTCAACGGCCCCTACATGGCGGGACTCGTGATCACCTCACTCCTGCTCGCCGATGTGTTCAATCTCGGCGCCGCCGCCATTTCGCTGATGATCCTCCCGCGACCGATCACGTTCTCACTCGGCGCGTCGTTCGCCGGATGGCTGGTCGAACGCCTCGGTGGTCGTCCGCTCGTCGTCTTCGGCACCAGCGGCATCGCGATCGGACTGCTCATGATCGGCTTTGGTGCAGCGCAGGACGAGCTGTGGATGGTGGGTGTCGGTGTCGGTATCCAGGGCGCAGGCAGCGGGGTCGCCAGGCCACCGATCATCGCCGCGCTCACCGAAGCGATCGGCGACCGCGACGTCGGCGTGGGCACCGGCATGCTCAACATGACCGGCCAACTCGGCGCCGCCGCCGGCATCAGCATTCTGAGCGCACTCGTCGACGACGGCTCCAGCGCCGACCGCTTCCTCACCGTGCTGGCCATCGCCGCTGCGATCGAGATCATCGCGGTCGCGATGGTCGGTGCAATCCGCTTCCGAGGCCCCATCACGACGCGCACAACCCCGGCCTCGCCGACGGCGCCGTACTCGGCAGTCGTCGATCTCGACCGGGGTCGCGAGTGATCAGTAGCTGTAGAAGCCCTGGCCGGTCTTGCGGCCGAGCTGACCGGCCGTGACCATGCGACGCAGCAGCGGCGGCGGCGCATAGAAGGCCTCGTTGTATTCGTCGTGAAGCGACTCGGCGGTCCAGAGCATGACGTCGAGCCCGATCATGTCGCTGAGCTCAAGCGGACCCATGGGGTGCCCGGCACCGAGTTTCATCGCCTCGTCGATATCGGCGGCGGACGCATGGCCGTTCTCGAACATGCGCATCGCCTGGCACAGGTACGGCACGAGGAGCATGTTCACGACGAAGCCGGCCCGGTCCTTGCAGTGCACGACCCGCTTTCCGAGAACGTCGCTCGCAAACGCGTCAGCGGCGGCCTTCACCTCGTCGGCGGTGCGTTGTGTCGAGATGACCTCGACGAGCTTCATGACCGTCGCCGGGTTGAAGAAGTGCATCCCGACGACCTTTTCGGGCCGACTCGTCACCATCGCGACCTCGATAATCGGGTACGACGACGTATTCGTGGCGATGATCGCTTCAGGGCCGAGGATGCTGTCGAGCTCGGCGAAGATCTCCTTCTTGAGCTCGAGGTTCTCCGGAGCCGCCTCGATGACGAGATCGCACGGAGCGAGGTCGGCGAGGTCGGTGGTCCAGGTGATGTTGGCGACCGCAGCATCACGGGCGGCCTCATCGAGCTTGCCGCGTTCGACGGCCTTGGCCATCGAACCTTCAACCTTGCCCTGACCGGCCTCCACGGCGGCAGCGTTGATGTCGCGGGCGATCACGGTGACGCCAGCCTTGGCGGCGACCTCGATGATGCCCGATCCCATGGCGCCGGTACCGATGACGCCGAGTGTGGTGATCGTCATGTTCAGCTCTCCTCGATGGTGACCGACTCGATGACGACGTCGGTGTGGGGGCGATCCATGCGGTCGGTCTCGACCTTCTGCATGGCGTCGACGACCTCGAGGCCGCTGACAACCTTGCCGAATAGTGAGTACTGCGGGGGCAGGCCGACGCCCGAGGCGCCGGACACGATGAAGAATTGGCTGCCGTTGGTGTTGGGGCCGGCGTTGGCCATCGCGATCGAACCGATCTCGTAGCGACCCGGGGCCGGCAGTTCGTCCTCGAATCGGTAGCCGGGGCCACCTCGGCCGGTGCCGGTGGGGTCGCCGCCCTGGCACATGAAGCCGTTGATGATGCGATGGAAGATGATGCCGTCGTAGTAGTGGTACCGGGCGAGCGTCACGAAGTTGTTGACCGTCTTCGGTGCCTGGCCGGCGTTGAGGTGGATCACCATCGTGCCCATCGAGGTGACCATGGTGGCGGTGTAGGTCTTCTCGGGGTCGATGCACATCGGGGGTGCGTCATCGAACTCTCGCTGCTGCGGGCTCGAGCCGTCGGCGTTGGGGCACAGCGTGGCCATGTCGGTTCTCCTCGATCATTCGGGGGTGGCGCCTTGCCGGCTGCGCAACGCCGCTGCAGAGGCTACGCCAATGGCACCGCTCTCCGGCAGGGATCACCGAATCGCAGGTTCGCATCGGCTTAGGGTGGTCTTCGTGAGCGAATCACGGGTCGAAGAGGCTCCCCTCGAGGGTGCAGCGCCCCGACGGTGCCGCAGCTGCGATGTCGGCTGGTACGGCGACGCGGAGACCCGGTGCTGGTTCTGCGGTCACCCGGGCGCCATCGTCAGCGACACCCGCCGGGTTGTCGCCGACGAGCCTGCCGCCTGAACGGCGCTCTCTCGTCGTGGAGGCCAGCGATCAGTGCAGCGTGACCCGCTGGTAGCGGCGCAGATCGAAGGTCGAGACGCCACCCCAATCAGCTCGCTCCAGCGTGCCGTCGGCAAAAACCTTCACTCCCCGGTCGCCACGCGCAACGACAAGAGGAAAGCCACCTCCGAAGAACACGATGAGCGCCAGCGCGATGAGAAGCGTGGTACGAGTCTCGGCTCCTGCCACGAACGCTGCGAGCAGCAACAACACCCCCGCCGTGCAGGTGAGACCGAGCGAGATTCGCGCAGCCATCCGAATCGGCTCAGGACGGCGGGGCAGTTCCCACAGGAGCGTTCGGTCGATACCGCCAGCCTCGCAGGCAGCCATCAACGCGGCACGCAGCGCCTGCTCGTCCTCGGCCTTGACGTTTCGGATCCGGATCGAGTCCTTCTGGCCCGGCGTGATCCAACCGTTGATCTCCACCTCGACCACACTGGCACAACGACCCGAAATCCGGTGGCCTCGGGAACCAGCAGCCGAGCGGTGACGTCAGAACACGTATCCGCAACCAAACCCCTGGGAGACACCCCTGATGCGCCGCATCCTCGCCCTGATCAGCCTCCTCCTTGTTGTCACCTTCATCACTGCCTGCGGTGAGAATGACGAGCAGACGACGACCGTCGGTTCTGGCGACACAAGCGACACCGTGAACGACGACCTCCCGCTCGGCGCCGGCCCCTACCCAATCGCCGACCTTTCCATTTCCTTCACCGACGCCGCCGGCAACCTCGCCGAGTACCGACTCGCCTGCCTGGGCGACACGGCGACCTTCACCGGCGACGTGCCTCTCGGTGTCGACGCGGCAACGGCGTGCCTGTCGGCCGCAACGGACACAGCCCGCATGCTGCTTGACCCGGACGTCATGGTCGATCGCATGTGCACGGAGATCTACGGCGGTCCCGAAACCGCCACCGTCGGCGGACTCCTCGACGAATTCGAGGTCGACTACGAGATCAACCGCACCAACGGCTGCGGGATCGACGACTGGGAGCGGGTCTTCGCCGGACTCGTTCCGCCCCCCGCCACGTGATCCCAACCCGCCTGAAACCCTGCCCGTGCCTTGCCGTCGATCCCGATCCCACCGCCGCCGACGGCGTCTGGCATCACCGCCGCAACGGCGTATCCGGCATCCCGTTCCACGTCCGGATCGCCGGACACGGCGCCTGCATTGAGAGGTTTGGAGCACTCGTCCGCGGGTTCGAAAATCCCAACTCCGACGACGGCGTTGTCACGTCGGCCTGATCCCGTTCATCACGCACGAGACGGATGTCAGAGTGTGGACAGACAAGTCATAGTGTAGACAGGTGTGAGGTTCCCCACTTCAGCAATTCCTTGGGGTTGCAGGCTCGCAGAAAGGGTAGCAATGAGAAGATTTACGCTCCTGAGTGCACTGCTTGCACTTGTGATGATTTCAAGCAGTTGCGGGGGGTCAGAAAGCACAAACGAGACTTCTGCGGCCCAAGAGGATCAAAGCCAGGAATCTGAAACGCCAGAGACAAGCGAAGAGAGCCCCGTAGCTGGCGAGGAGACCCCAGATCCAGAGTCCTCCGATGAGGATCCTGGAGGCCCATTGGCCACTGCGGAACTGGAGCGGTCAATCCAGGCAGCGTTAGATGACTGGATAGCAGCCAACGGAGCTCCAGGATCCTCATTGGCGGTTCTTCTCCCAGACGGATCCGAAGTTCTCGTAGCTTCCGGAGTTCAAGACCTGCGAGCAGACGGCGCCGCGTCGACGGAGGATTACTGGCGTATCGCCAGCATCAGTAAACCCATCACCTCGGCCGTCGTCCTTCGACTGGTGGAGCAAGGACTCGTTGATGTTGACGCAACCGTCGCCACGTACCTTGGGGACGAATGGGCTACCGGCTACGAACTCGACGGAGTGGACTACGCGCCGCTCATCACGATTCGCCAGATACTGGACCACACTGACGGCTTCAGAGAATACGCGTTCGACCCCGGCTTCTACCTTATGGTCAGTGACCGGCTTGATGTTTCGATGGACCCGCAGGAAGTCGTCAATTGGGCGTTCGGCGTCGGACCTCAGTACGTACCGGGAACCGAGTACTCGTATAACACCGTCGGGCACATTGTCGCCGGGCTCGTTATCGAGGCGGTCACGGGCAAAACAGCCCACGAAGCGATGAGAGAACTCGTTTTCGATCCAGCAGGCGTCACAGAGCTGTACTTGACTCCAGGTGAGTCGCCACCAACGTATGTTCCCGCAATGTACGTCCAAGGAGAATTAGCTGACCTCATTTCTCTGTTGCCCGGCCTCGCCCCATATTTGGACGCAGCTGAAGTAGGTGACCTTTTCGACCTCAGCGTCGGACCACAGGAGGTTTTGACCTCAGCTCCGTGGACTGGCGGCGGAATCGAAGCGCAGATGGATGATCTCGCCCGCTTCTTCAAGGCGATGTTTGATGGGACTGTTCTCCAGGAAGAAACCGTGGAACTCTTCTCTGAAACAGCTCTCGACACGTCATATGCGCTCGGAATCCAACTCAGTGAACGGGTTGGCTACCGCACCTTTGAACACGGTGGGGGCGTTCCCGGATTCCGGTCCCACGCCAGGTACTTCCCTGATCTCGATTTATCCATGGCGTTGTCTACGAACCTTATTCCCGTCGACCCAGACGTAGGGCAGCTTGCCGACACCGTGACGCAACTCGTCCTCGATGGCCTCGAAGATGCGGGCTGGGAAGTTCCATCGCCTCTTGCTGGTGACCAGGGTGAGGGGGCTCCGGAAGACCCGAACGCTGGAACGACAGATTCATAACCCATCGACACCAAGCGACATTCTCGCGGGCTTTCTGCTCTTGCCGCAGAGGACGCCCGCCGCGGTAGGGAGTGAAGAGGGCGCGCGCGTCAGTCGTCGCTCTCGTCGTCTTCGTCAATGTCATCGAACTCGTCAACGTCGGAGATGTCTTCCGTGAGGAGTTCGTCACAGGCCTCGAACGCAGCCTCGAATGCCGCATCGTCGAGCACCGAGACGTCGCCGTCGGTGGTCACACTGACCCCCGTGGCATCGCCTGTGATGGTGACGGTGCCGCCGTCCTCGCCGAACTGAATCGATTGGCCGATTTCACCGTCCTCCACATAAACGGCGGCACCCATGTCGTCGCCGAGTCCGGCGTCAGCCAGACAGTCGTCGTAGGCCTTGAAGGCCTCAGCCTTAGCTTCCTTGGGCAGCAGGTCGAAGCAGGCGTCCCCGGCGGCGACCCACTGGACTTCGAGGGCTTCCCACTCGTCGTCAGTGAGTTCGGTTTCGTCCTTGATGGTCATATCGCCCAGTTGGGCGTCGATGCAGTCGTCGAAGGGCTGGAAGGCGGCAATTTCAGACTTGACGTCGTCGGGGAGGAATTCCTCACACGACGCTTCGGCCGTCTCGAACTGGACTTCGAGGGCTTCCCAATCGTCGTCGGTGAGTTCGGTGTCCTTGATCGCGTCCTCATCGATAGGGCCGAGCGCATCACTGAGGCACTGATCGAATGCGGCCCATGCTTCGTCGTCTTCGAGCATCACGGTTGTGTCGTCGAGTTCGGTGCTGGTCGTCTTCGCCATCTCGACCGTGGCCTTGCGGCGGTCTGTCGAGCTGTCCTGAGCGCCGGCAACGGCGCTGATCCCGACCACCGCAGCGGTCAGGGCCATGGCTCCGAGGAGTGCCCCGGTGGGCATGCCGGCACGCCGGCGGCTCGGCGTTTCGGGGGAGTGGTTGGGGGATTCGGTGTCGTTGGTCCCGAGAGACATGGTCGTCACTTTCTGTTGGGGGTCGTGGGTGACGATCGCAACCGTGCCCGAGTCTGCCTGAGACGAGTCTGAGAACACCTGAGAGCGCACTCAGCAACCCCTTAGGTGCGAGCTGGCACACTGCGGGGGTGCGCATCCTAGTAGTGGACGACGAAGAACGGCTGGCGAACTCGATCGCTCGCGGTCTGGAAGCGGACGGCTTTGCCGTCGATGTCGTGCACGACGGGATCGATGGCCTGTGGCGGGCTCGTGAGGGTCAATACGCCGCAATCGTGCTCGACATCATGCTCCCGGGTATGAACGGTTACGAGGTCTGTCGAACGCTGCGCAACGAGGACAACTGGACTCCGATCCTTCTGCTTACGGCGAAGGACGGCGAGTACGACGAGGCCGAGGGGCTCGAGCTCGGCGCCGATGACTATCTTCGGAAGCCGTTTTCGCACATGGTGTTGACCGCTCGTCTGCGAGCATTGGCTCGTCGGACTGCCTCAGCCCCTGCGATGGTGCACGAGGTCGGTGATCTCCGTCTCGATCCGGCGACCCGCCGATGCACGCGGGGAGAGGTTGTGGTTGAGTTGACACCGCGCGAGCACGCCGTTCTTGAGACGCTCATGCGCCGTCACCCCGAGGTGATTCCGAAGCAGGAGCTGATCGACGACGTGTGGGGTATCGACTTCGATGGCGACCCCAACATTGTCGAGGTGTACATCGGGTACCTGCGCCGCAAGGTCGACAAGCCCTTCGGGGTGGCAACGGTCCGGACGGTGCGTGGTGTGGGATACCAGGTGGTGGCCTCGTGACCGTGTCGGTGCGGGCGCGGCTGACGGTGCTGGTCGCCCTGGTTGCGCTCCTCCTCGGGGTGATCGCCGCCACGGTCGGGGTCGATGCCGTTGGGGATCAGCTGATCGCTGATGATCTCGACGATTCGGGATCGGATCAGCTCGTCTCGGTCGTTGAACTCCTCACGTTCGAGGCGGAGGAGACGGCATTTGTTGACGACTTCAGTGTGCAGGTCGAACTCGAGAGTCTCTCGTTCGCTCTGGCGGAGCTGCTCGACAGCGGTGCACTTGCTGCACTACTCGAGGCTGCGTCATATGAGACGGGCGAGGCGGTCCCGCTCCTCACCTATTTCGGTCAGATCATGGAGTTCGATCCCCTCCGGCTCACGCTCGACGGCCCTAAACCACTGGGCGATGACGGACGGTCGGTGATTCCCCAGTCGGTGGTTGACGAACTCGTCTTCCTCACCGTCGACTTTGAACTCGAGGACGTCTTCAACATTGAGGACGAGTTCGAGAAGGACAGTGAGCTCGCCGGGATCGAGCGAGAAGCCGTCGACGCGAAGGACCGTGCTCCGGTAGATCCGGACGGGCTGATCTTCGACACCAGGTCGTTCGACGGGGTCGACTATGTCGTCTTCGCCGATATTTCGGGTATCGATCGGAGCATTGATCGAATTCGGACCATCGTATGGACGAGTGTGCCGGTCCTCGTGGTTGCCGGTGGCCTGATTGCCTGGCTGTTGACCGGCCGTGCGCTCCGACCGGTGCAGGGGATCACCGCCCGGGTCGGGGCGATCTCCAGCGGCAACCTTCACGAACGGGTTCCGGAGCCGGGGACGGGTGACGAGATCGCCGAACTCGCCGCGACGATGAACGCCATGCTCGACCGACTTGAGGTTGATGACCGTCGTCTGCGCCAGTTCGTCTCGGATGCGAGCCATGAGCTCCGATCGCCGGTCGCCGTGTTGCGCAGTGAAGCAGAGGTGGCGCGACGCACGCCGGAGCGAACATCGGTGGAGTCGCTCGCTGATGGCGTGCTGGCCGAGAGCACCCGCCTGCAGCAAATTGTGGAAGACCTCCTCATCCTTGCCCGTGGCGAAGAACGGCAGGCGGGCTCACAGTGGGCTGAGGTCGACGTCGACGACATCGTGCTGGCTGAGGCAGGCCGGCGGCGGAACGTTCCGGTCGACACCAGTGCGGTGTCGGCAGGCCGGATTCTCGGCACGCCGGAGCTGGTTGCTCGCATTGTGACCCACCTGCTCGACAACGCGGCCCGACACGGTACCGGGCGCGTGGAGGTCGGGCTGACGGCCGATGCCGGTGGAGTTCGGCTCTGGGTTGATGATGATGGTCCCGGTATTCCGCTCGGTGATCGAGCGCGAATCTTCGAGCGATTCACCCGGCTTGACGATGCCCGCAGCCGCGATCGCGGGGGTGCCGGCCTTGGCCTGGCCGTGGTGGCGGAGTCGGTTCGGTCTCTGGGTGGTCGCATCGATGTGGAGGATGCGCCCATCGGTGGAGCGCGTTTCATCGTCCGATTGCCGACGGTCTCCCGGTAGCTGGCCCCTCGCCCAAGTGTTGAGGGGCGAAGGAGCATCTCTCGAAAAGATGTTCGCTAGCGGCAACAATCCTCAGGGCGATCTGTCCCAACGCCTCGCCGTTCCGCGAGTCGAAGGTAGAGCTGATCAAGGGATCAGACACCGGGCGCACCCGATCGCCGACATCACGATCGATTACTCCGACGGTGACGGCACCAGCGCCAGCTACCGACTTGTATGCCTTGGCGACACACTGCAACGTTCACCGGCGACCCCCTGACGGCATCGACGTCGCCACCGTATGCCTGCTACTCGCCTTCGACGACGCCTGCGCACTCCGAGACCACGAGGTTGCCATCCGCTCCCACACGGGGATCTACGGCCCTCCCGAAACCGCCACCGTCGGCCTGACATTCGGCCACGGTCGCCGGGGGCGATACGTTTTCTCCCATGACGGAAACCGTGATTCTCGCCGGCGCTCGCACCCCGATCGGCAAGATGTCCGGCGCGCTTGCATCGTTCAGCGGCACCGACCTCGGCGGCTTCGCGATCGAAGAGGCGCTGAAACGAGCCCGCGTGGCGGGCGAGGACGTCGACTTCGCCTACATGGGTCAGGTCGTGCAGGGGGGCGCCGGACAGGTGCCCGCCCGACAGGCCGCGCTCAAAGGCGGCATTCCGCTCACTGTGCCGTCGACGGCGATCAACAAGGCCTGCCCGTCGGGCCTCAACGCCATTGCACTGTCCCATCGTCAGATCGCGGTCGGCGAGGCCGAACTGTGCGTGGCCGGCGGGATGGAGTCGATGACCCAGGCGCCCTACATCCTGCAGCAGGGCCGTGGCGGCTACCGCTACGGCGATGCCACCATGCACGACTCGCTCACCCTCGACGGCCTCTACTGCTCGATCGAGCACGAGCTCATGGGTGCCGGCACCGAGCGCTATGCCGCTGCCGATGGCATGGCCCGCGAGCCGATGGACGAATACTCGGCGATGTCGCATGAGCGCGCCGCAATCGCGCAGAAGGACGGCCTGCTGGCCGAAGAGATCGTCCCCGTCGCCATCAAGCAGCGCAAGGGCGACGACCTGATCGTCGCCGACGACGAAGGTATCCGGATCGGCACCACCGCCGAGTCCCTCGGCAGTCTGCGTGGGGCGTTCGGCGGCGCCGGCAACGTCACCGCAGGCAACGCGTCGCAGATCTCCGATGGAGGCGCCGCCACCGTCGTCACCACGAAGGCAAAGGCCGAGGCCCTCGGCGTGGAACCGCTCGCCGAGATCATCAGCTACGGCGAGGTCGCCGGCCCCGACACCTCCCTACTCACCCAGCCCAGCCGGGCCACGATGGTCGCGCTCGAGCGGGCCGGACTCTCGCTNTCCGATGTCGACCTCTTCGANTTCAACGAGGCNTTTGCCGCNGTCGCCGTTGCGTCGATNGCCGACCTCGGCNTCCCCGACGACATCGTCAACGTCAANGGCGGCGCCATCGCGCTCGGTCACCCNATCGGCATGTCGGGCGCCCGCATCGCNATCCATCTCGCCTACGAACTCAAGCGGCGCGGCGGCGGCATCGGTGTCGCCGCCCTCTGCGGNGGTGGTGGTCAGGGNGACGCTCTNGTGATCAAGGTCGACGGCCGTTCGTAGCNNCCANAGNCGCCNNNCATGACCCGGTCGATNATCCGGGTTCTCGCCGTCCTCGGGTTNGTCGCCGCCTCGGGATGTGGGTCGACGAGCGACGACCTCGCCGTTCCGNNCACGNCCGAAGCGGCGACCGCGACNACCACNGTNACGGCAGCNCCNGCGACGACAGCGACNACCGGAAGCACGACCACGACNTCNACGACNACNAGNACCTCNACGTCNACGACGACCACCACCACGCTGCCGAGCACGCTCGACATCGATGGAGCGCCGCTGATCGAGTTCTCCGTTGAGGTGGACGANGCNCTCGCCGACCAGCTCGACCGNGCCGATCTCGTCGCGTTCGTGATCGAGACCCTCAGCGACNAACGCTCATGGATCGGTCGGGGCGCAGGGTTCCGACTCGTCGACGACGGCGGGCTGTTCACGATCATNGTGGCCACTCCCGCCCGCACCGATCAGCTNTGTCGGCCACTGCAGACGAACGGGCGNTTCTCGTGCGCCCGCAACGGGTGGGTTGCGATCAACAGCGACCGATGGTTCGGCGCCACTGATTCGTGGCCGGCCGATCTCGAGACCTATCGGCGCTACCTGATCAACCACGAGATCGGGCACTACATCCTGGGTGCCGGNCACGCNACNTGCCCGGGNGCAGGTCAGCCNGCNCCCGTGATGATGCAACAGACCAAAGGGCTGGGTGGCTGCATCGCCAANGGCTGGGTCGACNNCTGATCGGTTGGGCGAACGCGACGAGCNNACGANGCCTGCCNGCAGATCAGGCGAGCTCGTCCCCCGGGGNTCGCAGTGAGTCGAGCAGNCTGCCGTTGCCCGAGCCGACCGGNCCGATNCCGAGNGTNCGGTAGATCGCCCAGTAGAGCGTGCAGTCGGCTGCCNGGATCGGCGTCTCGACGAGNGCCTCCATCTCGGCGACTCGATGCACCATCCGCTGGGGCTGGCCGGACTCNCCNCGGAANTTGCACATGCCGTTGACNAGGATGGCGTCGACNTCGGGCGCCTGTTCNGCGACNTAGCTNAAGGACNTTGCCGCGAGATCACCNGGGAAGATCCAGGTGTGNTCGTTNACGATCTGCTGGTNNTCGAAGAAGCCCTGATCGACGAAGTTGCCGGCCCAGACCACATCGATCCCGGCCGACCGCAGGAAACGGACGACCCCATCACGCCANTCGGGCCAGAAGTACACNGAGTTGAGCGCGATCNTCTCGTATCCNANCGCCTGGCACGCCTGCACGAGCGTGAGNCCNGCCATGTGGAACGGCGTCTCGTACTTCTCCGACATCTCGGTGGTGAANCGCACGATGTCGTCGTGGTCGGTGCCGTTGGCGTGCACCCAGTTCGTNCCGACCTGNCCGACNACATCNGCNCCCGCCTCCGACATCGCGTACACATANTCCTCGAGCAGGTGGAAGTTGTTCGCTCGCTGTTCGAGCGTGTGGGCGTACTCCGGCGTATGGAGNAGGCGACCGTGNACGCCGACCGAGNCGGGCGACATGCGAAGGAANTCCGACGGCGCNGCATCCCAGTCCTTCGGCGGGCCGGTGAANCCGACCTGATACGGAAAGAGCTTGTGATCGGGATCNGACCATTTGGNGGGCTTGCTCATCGGGCGGCTCCGATCGTCCAGGANAAGCGATGTCGACCCGGGCCGACGACGAAACGGTCGAGGACATCGGGCCCGCACGCTGCGGTNCCGAGTCCNCGCACNGCGGAATCGACGTGAACCTCGATCGTCGGTTCGGGATCGAGCTCGGCGAGCGTCGANGCCGCNGNGAGGGTGNCGTCGTGGTCGGCCCGNGCNGTGAGAACCATCGGCCGCTGGCCGGCAACGACGATGCCGCNNCCCCNCTCGTCGGTGAGNGNCATCCACCGGGCATCGGTNTGNGCCCCNTGTTCCTGGGGCACNACATAGGGGTGGAACTGNTCGTCGANGGTCGAAGTCCAACGCGACACGATGCCGCTCGCCTTNCGNTCGGGATACGTCTCNAGCGGGCCGNGTCCGAACCAGGTGAGCTGGTCGAGATCACCAGGGACCTCGAACCGCACNCCCACTCGNGCGAGATCGTGCCACTCNGCCGGGACCACGATCTGCTCCGCGAAGGTCGCGACACCGTCGACGANGGTGATCTTCGTGCGATGGGNCGCCTCGGCGNCAGCTCCGACGAGGCGNCGCNTCAGGGTGATCGTCTCGATGCCGNCGCGGGTNCGNCGGGTGATCGAGTCGACCTCCGACGTGAGNCGATCGAGCCCCCATCGAAGCCAATCGATGCGCACCCCNNTGACCTCNCTCATCCAACCCTGACCCACACCGTCGTTGTCGGTCGGGGCGCGCCAGAGCCAGCCACGAATGTCACCGCAGACGACGGTCTCNCCNTCGANCANGACGGCGGCGATCCCGGTATCGCACGTCTCGACCTCGATCGCCCGCCTCCGTNTCGGCCGAGGNACNGCCGNCACCATGTCGTTCAGCGCNATCTGGTCCCAGGCGACNACATGGCCCTTCGCGCACCACGGNGTCGCCCGGCGNNCGACCGTCTCNACNAGCAGATGGGCCTCCCCATCGGGTCGCTTCGTGNTGAACGGGANCGTCACGTTCGCGCTCGCGCCCGCTNGGAGGTCGATGTCGAGCGNGCCNCGCTCNACCCGCCTNCCGTCGACCTCGACCGACCACCGCAACTGCAGACCCGANAGATCNGCGAAGGCATACCGGTTGGTGACCCGGACCCGCTTGCCGCTGAGATGCTCGACNGTGACCGGCCGAGCGCCCCAGGCGAGCTCTCGCATGGCNGGGTGCGGGACGAGNTCGGGNCCGACGAGACCGTTGATGCAGAANTTCGCNTCATTCGGNTCGTCGCCGAAGTGACCGCCGTAGGCCCAGAAGAAGCGGCCGTTGTGGTCGGTCTCGGCAAGNCCNTGGTCNCGCCAGTCCCACAGNTAGCCACCGGCNATGGCCGGCTGATTCCAGAAGAGNTCGAGGTACTCGTCGAGTGACCCGTTCGAGTTCCCCATNGCGTGGGAGAACTCGCAGATCAGCATCGGNCGGTCGTCGAGNCCGGTCTTCTCCGCCCACTCNGCCCACAGCNCNACATGGCGGATCGATGGGTACATCGTGGTGACGACGTCGTTGCTCAGCCGTTCGGATGCGGTCGGCGCTCGGAGCAGGTCNTGATGCGCCACCCCNCCGTANGAGAGNCGCCACCGTTCGGCGCCTTCGTGATGCACGAAGCGGGTCGGGTCGATGTGCTTGATCCANGCCGCCGCCGAGNTNTGNACGGGNGCGTGGCCCGACTCGTTGCCGAGCGACCAGCCGATCACGCANGCNAAGTTGCGGTCNCGCCGCACGAGGCGCTGGGTGCGTTCGAGGATNGCNCGCTCGTAACGGGGGTCGTGGGCGAGTGAGATCTCGCGGCCNTGGCACTCCATGTTGGCCTCGTCGATGACATAGAGGCCGAGCTCGTCGCACAGCTCGAGGAGCCGGTGATCGTTCGGGTAGTGGGCGGTGCGGATCGAGTTGAGGTTGTGCTGCTTCATCAACACGAGNTCTTCACGCATCTCGTCGACGCTGACGGTCTTNCCGGTGACCGGGTGATGGTCGTGCCGGTTGACACCGATGATNTTCACGTCCGTGCCGTTGATGCGAAGGCGTCGATCGNCCACCTCGACCCGCCGAAAGCCNGTCATCGTGGCGTGCGCCTCGATCACCGAGCCCGTGCCGTCGAGCANNTCGGTGACGACTCGGTACCGATTCGGGGTCTCGGCCGTCCACGGCCGGATCTTCACGAGGCCGACCGAAGCGGACGCAACCGGCCCCGGGTGGGTCACGGCGGTGAGAACCTCTTCGAACTGCGACCCGCGACCCCGGTCGGCGACCTCGGCATCGAGCACCGCGCCGACCCGCGTGCCGGCCGGCGTCTCGAGCCAGGTGCGGATCGACTCTGCCCCGGTCGAACCATGCACATGTGCCCTGACGGAGAGACGGCCGATGCCGGTCGCTGCGTCGAAGTCGGCCCCGACGTGGAGATCGTCAATCCTGGTGCGGCCTCGAGCCTCGAGATACACCGACCGGTGAAGGCCTGCGTGCCACCAGTGGTCCTGATCCTCGATCCATGTCGCATCGGAATACCGGATCACCATGACGGCCAGCAGATTCGGGCCGCTGACGAGGTGAGGGGTGAGGTCGAACTCCGACGGCAGACGCGAGTCCTTGCCCATCCCGACGAACGCGCCGTTGCACCACACGATCGCAACACTCTCGGCGCCACCGAGGTGCACGATCACGTCACGGTTACGCCAGGCACGCGGCACCGAGAACGTCGTGCGGTGCAAGCCGGTCGGATTCTCCGGCGGCGAATACGGCGCATCGGTTTCGGGCCATGGCATCACGATGTTCGTGTAGTGAGGCAGATCGCCGGTGTCCTGACGGGTCCAGCAGCCCGGCACATCGATCGTGCGCCAACGCGCATCCGAGGTCGTCGGGTGCATCCATCGAGCGGGCGCAGCAGACGGCGACGGCACCAGGCGGAATCGCCAAGCGCCGTCGAGCGACCGACGCCAGGGCGTGCCAACACCGTCTCGCGAGGAATCGACATCGGGATACGGGGTCAACGGCGGCCGCGCGGGAAGGCGGTTGACCTCGGTCAGTTCGGGTTGCAGCACGTCCGCGACGTCGATCACGCCGACATCATGGCCCAGCCTCGACCGGATCGGCCCGTCCTCGGGTTCGGTTGGTGGCTCCACCAATCGATGGTCGCCGTCAGCGCCACCGACAACTTGACCAGCCACGCCCGGTCTACGAGCGTGAGGCGGTGGCGTTCGACATCCCGGCACCTGCGGACCCGACCCCTCCCCGGCCAGCGTTCGACGCATCGTCGGGCATAGTCGGCGAGGACGCCGTCAGCGCATTCGAGGCCGACGGGGTCGTCTGTCTCCGGCGGGTGGTCGAACCTGACGAGCTTCCGGCGATTCTCGCCGGCTGCGACGAGGCCCGGGGCGCGCCGACCTCAATGGCCACCACGATCGGCGGCGACGATGGGTCCGGCTTCTTCTTCGACTTTGANGTGAGCGACCGCATCGAAGCCTTCCGTCGGCTCCGTGACGACGGCCCGATGCCCGACCTTGCGCGCCAACTGATGCGATCCGAGCGTGTGGTGCGCTATTTCGACAACCTGTTCGTCAAGGACGGCGGTGGTGGCGCAGCCACGCCATGGCATGAAGACGCCTCGTTCCAACGGGTCAACGGAGCCGACTCGATCAACTTCTGGCTGGCGTTCGACGACATCCCTCAGACGACGGCGTTGCAGTTTCTCGCCGGTTCCCACCGCCGGGACGAACCCATTCATCTGATGGGCCACTTCGACGACAGCGGCGCCTACGCCGATGTGATCACACGAGGAAGGGTTCCGGCGCCGCCACCCGAGGTGCTCAGCGCCCAGTTCGAGTCGGTGTGGTGGGATCTCCAGGCCGGCGATGCGCTCGTCTGGCGACACCGCACGCTGCACGGCGCCCCAGCGAACACGCTGCCGACACCCCGTCGGGCTATCGCCTGCATCTGGCTCGGTGACGACGCGTTCTACGACGCCGCCCCCGGCCGCACCGACCCGGACTTTCGAGACGACACCATCCCGGACGGGGCTCCACTGGTGAGCGAACGCTTTCCGCTCGTGCGTGGCACGACGGAGTAGCCGCTCCGCTGAATTCCTGGCACGCTAACGAACGTTCACGTTCGCTCTCCCCCAGGCGAGGGCAATCAACATCACCCCGAGGAGGGGCCATGGGCATTCTCGACGGAAAGGTCGCGCTGGTCACCGGCGCCGGCCGCGGTATCGGCCGCGAACACGCACTGATGATGGCGTCGGAAGGCGCCAAAGTCGTCGTCAACGACCTTGGCGGNGACGCCGCCGGTAGTGGCGCCGACGCCACCCCGGCCCAGGACGTCGTGGCCGAGATCGAGGCCATGGGCGGCGAGGCAGTCGTCAACGGGGGCAATGTCGCCGTCTTCGACGAGGCCGGTGCCATGGTGCAGCAAGCCATCGACACGTTCGGCGACATCAACATCATCGTGAACAACGCCGGCATCCTCCGCGACCGCATGCTGTTCTCGATGAGCGAGGACGACTGGGACGCCGTCATCGCCGTGCACCTCAAGGGCACCTTCGCCCCGAGCAACCATGCCGCCAAGTACTGGCGTGAGAAGGCCAAGGCCGGCGAGGACGTCTACGGGCGCATCATCAACACGGCGTCGCCATCGGGCATCTACGGCAATGTTGGCCAGACCAACTACGGCGCCGCCAAGGCCGGCATTGCCGCCTTCTCGCTCATCGCCGCCCAGGAACTCGCCAAGTACGGCGTCACCGTCAACTGCCTTGCGCCCACTGCGTGGAGCCGCATGACCGCCGACCTGATGGGTGGCGACAACGCTCCCGAGGGGCTTGCCGAGGCCATCAGCCCGCGTTGGATCGCCGTCATCACCACCTGGCTCGCCTCACCAGAGGCACAGAACGTCACCGGCCGCTGCTTCGACATCCGTGGTGAGACTCTCGGCATCGCCGAGGGCTGGCACCTTGGCCCCGTCGCCAAGCAGACCGACGACCCCGCCGACATGGGTCCGGTCGTCGCCGAGCTCATGAGCAAGGCCCGCCTCAACGCCTCGATGGCGGGCACCGACCACGAAGGCCCCGGCTTCCCGAGCCAGAGCATCTGAACCAGCGCGGCCACGCCGCCGGCATTTCGAGACCGGCCCCGGGCACGACGCCCGGGGTTGGGTCGATTTGCGACCCACCTCGCCGCAGCCCTCGGGCCGACGGAGTACGTCAGTCGTAACTGACCTGGCAGAAGCCGTGGTTGCAGTAGCCCATCGGATTCCGGTGGAGGTACTGCTGGTGATACTCCTCGGCGAAGTAGAAGGTCGGCGCGTCGACGATCGTGGTCTCGATCTCGCCAAAGCCTCGAGCGCTCAACGCGTCCTGGTACTTCCGCTTGCTGGCCTCGGCAGCCTCCCGTTGCTCCTCCGAGTACACATAGATCTCGCTGCGGTACTGGGTGCCGATGTCGTTGCCCTGCCGCATGAATTGGGTGGGGTCGTGGACCTCCCAGAAGATCTTCAACACGTCGTCGTAGGTGACGATGGCGGGGTCGTACACGACCCGAACGACCTCGTTGTGACCGGTCTTGCCGGTGCACACCTCTTCGTAGAGCGGGTTCGGGGTGTAGCCGCCGGCGTAGCCAACCGCGGTCGTGTGCACGCCCGGGAGCTGCCAGTAGAAACGCTCAGCGCCCCAGAAACAGCCGAGGCCGAAGACGGCGACCTCGTGGCCCTCGGGCACGGGGCCGTCGAGCGGCGTCCCGAGCACAAGGTGGGCGGGCTGGACCGGCACGGCCTCGGAACGGCCAGGAAGGGCCTGATCGGGCTCGGGCATGGTCTGCTTGTCACGGCCGAAAAACATGCGGGCCTCCTTCGGCGGGGGATGCAGTGACTGTACGCAGGATGGAACGCTTCCACGAATGACGGCGTTTCCGACAAGCCGGAAACGGNACGATCAGGGATCGAGGCGGACGTCGCCGGACACCGTGACGTCCTCCACCNCCGAGAACTCGCGTGACGAGCGACCCACCCAGATCCGGTAGGTNCCCGCGTCGACGTACCAGCCGGCCTGCTCGCGATGAACCACGCCANCACCAGCGGGCACGAGCGAGTTCGCCGAAAGTTCGCCGTNCACCGGATCGCCNGGATCGAAATAGGCGAACGCCCGGGGCGGCAGATCGATCTCGATCNCGGTNGTTGCGCCGGGATCCAGCGTGACCTTTGCGAATCCTTTGAGTTCTCGCACCGGCCGGATCGGGTGAGCATTCGTCGGTTCGACGTAGACCTGCACGACCTCGCTCCCGCGACGGGCGCCGGTGTTGGTCACCGGCACTCGCACGGTGAGCCCCTCGCCGGCATCGATCGAGTCGGGAANCTCCGGNGCACCGAACTCGAAGGTCGAGTATCCGAGTCCCTCGCCGAACGCGACNGCNGGCTCGATCCTCATCGCGTCGTGCCANCGNTGACCNCAGAAAACGCCCTCGCCATANCGNGTCACGCTGTTCTCACCCGGATAGTTCGGNTANGCNGCGAAGTGTTCGTAGCGGGCNCCGATCGTGGTGGGGGCTCGGCCGCTCGGCTCGAGATCGCCGACGAGCATGTCGACGACCGCCTCGCCCAGTTCCTGCCCACCGAAGCCGACACTCAGCACGGCAGCCGGCTCGTCGAGCCAATCAAGGCTGTGGGGGGAGCCGACGTTCACGACGACGACCGTGCGCGGATTCGCAGCCGCCACGGCTCGGATCAGCGCTGGTTGACCGCCGGGAAGTTCCCACAGATCCCGATCGCGACCCTCCGTCTCCCAGTCGTCGTTGGTCCCGACGACGACGACGGCAACGTCGCACTCAGCGGCCAGAGCCGCGGCCTCGCCGACGAGATCGCGTTCGACGATGGCCTTGCCGCCGACGATCACGCCTGCCAGCAGGATGGCGCCCTCATTGGTGAACTCGATCTCGACGGTGACGGCCTCGCCGGCTTCGAGATCGATGTCGGCCGACATCTCGATCGAGCCGAAGCCGAAGAAGGAATCGCCGCGCTCGATATCGGGGGCGCTGGCGTCGATGACGGTTTCGCCGTTCACCCGCAGAACCGCACGACCGGACTCGGTAAGGGTGAAGCGATGAGCGCCGGAAGCCTCGGGGATGATCGTCGCCGTGACGCGTGCACTCCAATGTTCAGACTCGACCCCAGGGGCAGGCGAGCCGAACGCGAGCAGACGGGTGTTGGGTTGCTCGGTGACGGCAACGACGTCGCCCTCGAACGCCCATCCTTCGAAGAACTCGATTCGAGCAACACCGTCGAGCAGTGGTCGGGTGATCGGCGGCACCGTGCGGTCGATGTCGGCGCCGCGGGCGTAGCGAATGTCGAGATCGGGGAAGCGATCGATCAGCGCATCGAGCGGTGGGGTGTCGTGGTAGGGCCGGACGTTGGCCGAGCCGCCTCCCATCACCCGGGCATGCATTGCGCTGGGGCCGATCACGGCGATCGAGCCGAGGGTTAACGGGTCGAGTGGGAGCACACCGTCGTTTCGGTAGAGCACCGAGCCGGCGGCGGCGGCACGACGGTTGAGTGCGCGGTCCTCCGGCCGGTCGAGGGGCTTCTCCGGCTCGCCGCCGACACCGTCGAGCACGCCCGTGCGCTCCATCAGGAGGAGCAGGTCGTCGACCAACACGTCAACGTGGGTCTCATCGATCTCACCCGACTCGAGCCCCTCGGCGAGCGCCTGACCGTAGAAGCGACCCTGGCCGGGCATCTCGAGGGTCAACCGTGCTGCCACCGAACCTGCCGTCGAGCCATTGGCGAACCAGTCGGTGACGACGAACCCGTCGAAGCCCCACTCATCGCGCAGCACCGTGTTCAACAGCCACGGATCTTCGGAGCAGTACACCCCGTTCAAGCGGTTGTAGGCGGTCATGATCCCCCACGCGCCTCCCTCCTTCACCGCGATCTCGAACGGCAGGAGCGCGACCTCGCGCAGGGTGCGTTCATCCATCTGCGAGTCGATCGTGTTGCGCTCGAACTCGGAATCGTTGCCGACGAAGTGCTTGGCGGTCACCGCGACTCCGTGCGACTGCACACCCCGGATGAACCCGGCGGCGATCTTGCCGGAGAGCAGTGGATCCTCGCTGTAGCACTCGAAGTTCCGACCACCCTTCGGTGAGCGATGAAGGTTGATGGTCGGGGCGAGGAGCACGTGGGACGACTTCATCTTCGACTCCTCACCGAGGAGCGAACCGAGTTCCTGCACGAGATCCGGATCCCAGGTCGCGCCGAGCGCAGCACCCGACGGGATGCAGGCCGTCGGGGTGCCGGTACCGAGGAGTCCGTCGCCACGGGCGCCGTTGGGTCCGTCGGTCACCTTCAACGCCGGGATGCCGAGACGCTCGATCGCGCCCGTGTGCCACATGTCGACGCCGGCGACGAAGTGGGCCTTCTCCTCCGGGGTCATCTGGGCGCGAAGCGCCACGGTCCGTTCGCTCATGCGCGCATCCTCGCACATCCACACGGCTGGACGAACCGGCCGAATCTGACGCCTCGTCAGGTCACCGGTACGATGACCGGATGCTCGACGTAGTCATCAAGGGCGGCACGGTTGTCGACGGCACCGGCGCCGAAGGGTTCGCTGCCGATATCGGCGTCAAGGACGGTCGCATTGTTGCGATCCGGTCCACCGCCGACGGCGGCGTGACCGAGGAGGCAGCCGAGACGATCGATGCCACCGGCCAGATCGTGTGTCCCGGATTCGTCGACCCCCACACCCACTACGACGCCCAGATCTTCTGGGATCCGTACTCGACACCATCGAACCTCTTCGGAGTCACCTCGATGGTGGCTGGCAACTGCGGTTTCTCGCTCGCGCCCCTCGGCGATGCCGCCGACGGCGAGTACCTCAAGCACATGATGACCAAGGTCGAAGGCATGGCCCTCGAAGCGCTCGAGCAGGGCGTGCCCTGGAATTGGCTGAGCTTCGCCGAGTACCTTGACCGGGTCGAGGAGAGCGGCACCGCCATCAATGTCGCTTTCATGGTCGGGCACTCTGCGATCCGACGCATGGTCATGAAGGAGGACTCGGTCGGGAAAGAGGCCACGCCTGAGCAACTGGCCGAGATGCGGGCCCTTCTCAAGACCTCGATCGAAGCGGGGGGCTTCGGCTTCTCGACCGGGCGTTCGTTCACCCACTCCGACGCCGACGGCCAGCCCGTGCCGAGCCGCTGGGCCGCGTGGGAAGAGGTCCTGGAACTGTGCGAGGAGACCTCGCTGCACGAGGGCACGACCCTCGAATGGGTCGCCGACGGGTGTCTCAACGGCTTCGACGACGACGAAGTCGAACTGATGACCAAGATGTCGGTCACCGCGAACCGGCCCATCAACTGGAACGTCCTCACCATCGACTCGGCGCGGCCCGAGGCCTATCGCAACCAGCTCGAGGCATGCGAGAAGGCCAACGAGGCCGGTGCCAAGGTCGTGGCGCTCACGATGCCGATCCTCGTCGGCATGAACATGAGCCTCGGCACGTTCTGCGCCCTGTTCCAGCTGCCGGGCTGGATGGACTACTTCAACATGGGGATCGACGCCCGGATGGAGAAGTTCCGCGATCCCGAGGTCGTCACCTGGCTCGAGAACCAGGCTGCGCTGCCCGAGGCCGGCGTGTTCTCCCGCCTCACCGGCTGGGACAACTACATGGTCGGCGACACCTACTCCGAGGCCAACGAGGGTCTCAAGGGCCGAACGCTCGG
This sequence comes from Acidimicrobiaceae bacterium, assembly GCA_002699625.1. Classification (GTDB taxonomy): domain Bacteria; phylum Actinomycetota; class Acidimicrobiia; order Acidimicrobiales; family Aldehydirespiratoraceae; genus UBA11606. Next base: position 24 of record PABW01000043.1, on the reverse strand, counting down.
CGATATCGCTCGCGAGCGGGGGCA
>PABW01000042.1:29672-38967 GCA_002699625.1 Acidimicrobiaceae bacterium | reverse complement strand
GTGGCCACCGGTCAGGCCGACTACTCGGCCCTTAGTTAGACGGGCCGCTCAGCGCAACTCAACCGAAGACGCAGCGACGGGGCTCTCTATGAGGCCGGGCCCAGTTGCGCCGAGACAGCGCCCCGAGTACAGCAGCCCGTTCACGACCAACGACGAAGTTTGCCGCATCCATCGCGATCGCAAACACGCGACATACGGCCTCCGCTGCACCGGAGCGTGCCGGTCAGCAGCGACGTGTTCCTGCAGCACCGGTGGGGAACGAGGCGGTGATCCGCCTCATCCCCCACCAGGCAGTCGGTCAGTTGACCTGGATGATCTGCGCCACTGCGATGAGGGTGACCAGAACAAGGTTTGCGAGCCGGAACACGATGAACGGTGTTCGCTTGAGCGCCGCGCCCATCTCCGTGCCCGCCATCGAGTCCGGCATGCCCTTCATCAGCGCCATGAAGCCCTGCTGAGAATTCTCGAACGTCAGCAAGCCGAAAAGCCCGACCCCAATCGCCGAAACCGTCAACAAGAACGACGAGTCCGAAAGGGCGTCACCAGCAAACACGATGATCGCGGTGAGGGCCGAGACGGCAAGCATGTAGGTGCTCTGCGAAGCTCGGAGGTTTCCGGCAGTCTGATCGCCGAGTTTGATCCAATTTTTTTCGTCCATCTTTGGACTCCAATCTGTCTGGGATACTCCGAGTGCTAGCCGAAAAGCAGCGAAACTCGAAATTTCGCAATCCCAATAGTCGACTCGAAGTCGACGCCTAGGGGCTTGCGTGGCAGCTCATGTCAGGGATTAATGCTGTTCAGCTCAGTGCGTCGTAGAGGACCGTCGTCTCGACCATTCGCAGATCCGGATGGGCGGCGCTCACATCTCGCTGGAGTTGCACAAACCAGTCGCTGCCCACCATTTGATCTTGGAATTCGCCCCACGCTGCCATCGTCGGAAAGTCAAGCGTGTAGAAAGCGACTTGAAGACCCCCCAAGCCTGCAGCAGGCCGGAGAAGCCGAGGATTCTTTGCCCCCCAGGACTCATGCTGGGATCGAGCAGCCTCCGAGCCCACTTCCACTCCATGTATGCCAGCAGGAGTCCCTTCCCAACGAGTCACAACCGTGATCATGTTCTTTCCTTTCCACCCTGCCTGGACCGCTTGGCCACATCTGACAGGTCTACTTGTGTCTAACCGCTCAGGGTCATGCGCAGCGATCCTGCTGCGCATGGGCATCACGCTAGATGTACCAGTGCCGAGCTCGAAAATTCCCGCAACTCGAGAAGCACACAAGTTCTAAGCCCTCGATCAAATCCTGGGACTTGGGTGCACACCTCTCGGTGGGGTGTAAACCGACGTCAGAGGGCTCCGAGTCGGTTGAGTCTCGAGACAGCCCTAGAGCCGAGTTCTTGGCGAAACTTCCTACCCTCCCACGCTGACTGGGCCGTGCCGCTAATTGTCGCAAGTTGGCGAAAAACAGCGCACTGTGCGGGCCCTTCGTTCGCAGTTGGTGCTTCGCCTAGTGCCGTGCAGACATCATTCGTCAACCTCCAGCACAGCGGCCATTTCGTTCAGGCGATCCTGCTCCTTTGCTCGGTGTTCCTGCCCGAGTCCCTCGACGCACAGACGATGACCGACGGGATCGTCTGGCTGATCGCGTCGCTCGCCGGCTGACGCTACGCTGCGGACGGTGGCAGACGTCCTACTCCGTGAACCGGAGCTGACCGAGATGGCCCACGAGGTGCTCCTCGCCATTGGGTGCGCCCCGCCGTCCGCCGCGATCATCGCCGAGCACCTTGTCGAGGCCGATCTGCGCGGTGTGTCCTCGCACGGAACGATGCGGCTCACGCAATATGCGAAACAGGCACAGACGGGATACCTCAATCCCGCCGGGACGCCGACGGCGACGCAGACCGCCCGCGGCTCGACCGTCGTCGATGGCGGCGGGGGGTATGGCCATCCCGCAATGATGATGGGGGTTCGCGAGGCCATTGAGCGCGCACGAGGATCCAATTCGAGCGTTGTCGCCGTGCGAAATTGTGGTCACACCGGAAGGCTCGGCCATTACGCCGAGGTCGCCGCTGGCTCAGACATCGCAACGATCATCGCCGGCGGCGGGCGGCGCGATCTCTGGCGGCAGGTCGCCCCACATGGAGGAATCGACCCGAAGCTTGCGACGAATCCCTGGGCCTTCGGCTTCCCCGGTACCGACGCCGGGCCGATCGTCGTCGACTTCGCCACCGCCGCAGCTGCCGGCGGAAGAGTGATGGCTGCGAAGAAGCGAGGTGAGCGGCTCGGTTCGCCCGATCTCCTCACCGCAGACGGGGAGCCGACCGACAATCCCGACGCATATCTCACCGACGGAGGATCGATTCGTCCCTTCGCCGGGCCCAAGGGGTTCGGGATGGGACTCATCGCCGAACTCTTCGCAAGCGCCATGCTCGGCGACGACACCCCCGAATCGAATTGGATCATCGTGGCCATCGACGTGTCAGCGTTCCAGGACTCGGAGAGTCGACTCCACCTCGTCCAAGCGCTCATCGACGACGTGACGTCGAGCCGTCTCGCCCCCGGTTTCGACCGAGTCGAAATACCCGGGCAACGGTCCCACGCTCGCATGCTGGAGCGTCGACGAGCCGGTATTCCGATGCATGAGGGCGTCTGGCGGGAACTCCAAGAGCTGCACACTCGGCTGACAGCCGAATGATGGTTGGCGCTCGAATCTCCACGCTGCGATCATTTGCCTCGTGGCAGCACCACCTCTCACGATCCGACTGTTGGCGGGCGCGCTCGGCGCAGAGATCGGCGGCGTCGACATCGCCGGTCCACTCACGCCGAAGCTTGTGGACGAGCTCCGAGGGGCGCTTCTCGAACACCATGTCCTGGTGTTCCGCAACCAGTCTTTAACGCACGAGGATCAGGTGCGGTTTGCACAGTGGTTCGGCGAACTCCAGGTTCACCCTTTCGTCGAGGCGAGCCCTCATCACCCCGAGGTGATCGAGTTGATCACCGAGGCCGACGAAGCTTCCACGTTCAGCGGAGGATGGCACGCCGATCTCACCTGCCTCGAGGCGCCCGTGCTCGGCTCGGTCCTTTACGGGGTGGAGCTTCCGGTGGTAGGGGGTGACACGCTCTTCGCGAACCAGCAAGCGGCATACGACGCGCTGAGCGCCCCAATGAGGAACATGCTCGACGGTCTGGGTGCGGTGCATTCCGCTGGCTCACAGTACGCAGCTGGGGGGTCGGCGACTAGCCACTCCTCAATGCGTACCCACAACACTGAGCGAGCGATGACCCGCGTGGTGCATCCGATCGTGCGGACACATCCCGAGTCGGGTCGCAAGGGCTTGTTCATTAACGAGGCGTACACCATGGAGATCGAGGGAGTTACCCCTGACGAGTCCAAAGCGTTGCTGTCCTTCCTATTCCGTCATGCAGTGAGCGAGCGCTTCACCTGCCGCGTCTCGTGGGAGCCAGGCACGCTGGTGATGTGGGACAACCGCAGCGTCCAGCACCAGGGAGTGCATGACTACGCGGGGCAGCGTCGCCACATGCGGCGAGTCACGGTCCGCGGCGATCGGCCCGTCTGACGACGCTGAGCCGAAAACCACAGCAGCCCGATCCTGCTGGACCGGGCCCTGCTTGGTGGCGGGGGCAGGATTTGAACCTGCGACCTTCGGGTTATGAGCCCGACGAGCTACCACACTGCTCCACCCCGCATCGCCACCCTAGCGATGCGCCATGCGTTCCCCAACCGGGTTATGAGGTGCGGGCTCGGTTCGAACAACGCCGCAATCGCGGCCAAGATGGCGTCATGAAAATCAGCACCACCATCGGTTTCGACGGGGACCCCCAGCGCCTCGTGCAACAAGCCAAGGACTTCGAGTCGGCGGGCGTCGACCTCCTCTGGGGCGCAGAGATCTACGGCTATGACCTCGTGTCGACGCTTGCGTACGTCGCCGCCAACACCGAACGGGTCGAGTTGATGACCGGCATCATTCCGCTGTATTCCCGCAGCCCGGCTCTCATCGCACAGACTGCGGCCACCCTCGACGCCCTCTCCGACGGCCGGTTCGTGCTCGGCCTGGGAACGTCAGGACCGCAAGTGATCGAGGGCTGGCACGGCGTGCCGTTCGAGAAGCCGATGGCTCGCACCCGCGACACGATCGACATCTGCCGCAAGGTCTGGAGCGGTGACAAGGTCACCCACGATGGCAAGGCGTACTCGCTGCCCTACGACGGCGGCACCGGACTCGGCAAGCCCCTCAAGTTCATGAACCGGCCGCCCGTCCGAGACATCCCAATCTCGATCGCATCGATCGGCCCGAAAAACGTCGAACTCACCGCCGAAGTGGCCGACATCTGGCAGACGATCCACTTCGTGCCCGACCGCTTCGAGCAGGTGTGGGGCGAAGCACTCAAAACAGGCCTCGCCAAGCGCGATCCGGAAAAGAAGCCGCTTGAGATCATCGCCGGACAGTTCGTGGCGATCGGGAAGGGCGACCACATCCAAGAAGCCCGCAACGCAGCCCGCGGCCTGATCGGCTTCTACGTGGGCGGCATGGGCGCCAAAACAAAGAACTTCTACAACGACCTCTTCAAGCGGTACGGGTGGGAAGAAGAAGCCGAGGAGATCCAGGATCTGTTCCTGTCCGGGAAGCGGATGGAGGCGTTCGCGGCGGTACCCGAGGAGTACATCGACTTATCGGCGCTAATCGGCGACGAAGGGTTCGTGCGCGAACGCATCCAGGTGTTCAAGGAGGTGGGTGTGACCCATCTCAACGTGAGCCCGATCGGCCCGGATCCGCTCAAGCAGATCGAGATGATCAAGGCGTGGAGCGAATAGCGGGATGCCCCGACACGAAGGGGACGGTCAACCGCTGAGCGACTTCTCCCTCACCCCCGAGACGCTGAACGACTCGATGTCGACAGTCTTCACGCGTTCGGTCTTCCGGTGCCTCGAGGTCTCACCCACCCATGTTCTGGCCGAGCAGAAAATCGACCAGAACGGGCTTCGCCCCGGGGGCTTCGTACCAGGACCGGTTCAGTTCAGCCTCGCCGATCTCGTCCTCTGGTATCTCACCTCCGCCGCGATCAACCGCATCGAGCCGATGGCACTCACCTCCGACCTCTCGATCCGGTTCCTGCGCCCGGGACAGGGCGAGATGCTCTCCGCCCGAGCCGACCTCGACAAGGCGGGACGGCTGATGATCATCGGGACGGTGAAGATCTGGGTCGACGACCGCGAGGACAAGCCGATCTCGGTCGCCCAAGGCACCTACGTGCTGCCTCAGCCCGCCTAGGGGCGACGAGCGACGATCCGCACCTCGGCACGGGCATCCGGCAACGCCAGCCCGGTCGTACCGACTGCTGTCCACGCCGGCCACGGCTCGATGACATAGCGGTCACGAACCTGCTGGAAGATCGACAGCTCAGTCATGTCGGTGTGCCAGCTGGTCATCTCGATCACGTCGCTCCAGGTCAGGTGCGCCTCGGTCAGCACCAACGTGATCGAGTCGAACAGCTGGGTGAACTGTTCCTCGGCATCCGCAGCGCACCGGCCATCAGGGCCCATGCCGGTGACGCCGCTCAGAAACGCAATACCGTCGTGGACGACCGCAGGCGCGAAGTGCCATACGTCGAACAATGGCCGCTGGGATTCGGGGACAATGTGCTCCATCACCTGAGCGTAGATCGCTGGCTGTTCGGTTTCGGGGGCGTGGTTTCGGCCGGCAGCGTGTCGTCGGCTCCCCACTGCGACCACGACCCGACGTACAGCCTTGCGTCGGGGAGGCCCGCCTTGCGGCGAGCGAGCAGATCGGCGCATGCGGTGACACCAGAGCCGCAGTACACCACCACATTGTCGCCGTCGGCCCCGAGCGCGCCGTAATGCTCGGCGAGCTCGGCGTCGGAGCGGAAGTGGCCGTCGGCGACGTTGGCACCCGCCGGCGCGTTCCGAGCACCCGGCACGTGCCCCGGCCTCGGATCGACCGCACTCCCCTTGGCGAAGCGGTCGGGCGCGCGAGCATCGAGGATCGTCAGCGCACCATCGAGCGACTCGGCGAGCGCCTGCTTGGTGATGACNCAATCNGCTGGCCACTCNACCNGNGAGAACACCGCCGGCGCCGGGNTGGNNGGCCCGTCGGCCGTNGGNCCCTCCCAGGCGGCGAACCCGCCGTCNAGNACNGCAGCGGAACGCCCGAGCGCATCGAGCATCCACCACAATCGCGAGGCNATCANGCCNCCCGCNTCGTCATAGGCGACGACTNTGGTGTNGTCNCTGATGCCGAGGCGGCCCATCGCGTCGGCGAANGACGCAGCGGTGGGAAGCGGGTGTCGGCCGGCNTCGGTCGAGGCGGGTGAGGANAGGTCGACGTCGAGATCGGCGAACACCGCCGANGCGATGTGCCCNCGCTCGAAATCGGCACGCNTNGGCCCGGCNTCGAGCGACCAGCGCACATCGACGACCACGAGGTCGGNATCGTCGAGGTGAGCNGNGAGCCACTCGACCGAAACGATCGGCCCGAATTCCTCGGTGCTCACGGCGCGCTCAGAACGGACGATCACCGACGACGGTGACACGCTCCATGCGACGATGCATCGGCAAGAAGTCGTTGGTGGCGGCNTGCTGCGCCGACCGGTTGTCCCACATCACGAACGTGTCGGGCTGCCAACGAACCCGACACTGCACCGACGGACTCATGATCTGGCGTTCGAGATGGCGCAGGATCTCCTTTGACTCCTCTGGCTCAACATCNAGGATGTGCGAGGTGAACCCGATGTTGGTGTAGATCCCGCGCTCGCCCGTCTCNGGATGGGTGCGNATCACGGGATGGTGCTGCGCGGGGTACGTCTCCCGCATGGCCTCACNCTCGGCCGGCGCAACGCGNTCNGAAAACACCCGCATGTAGTCGTGCACNGCGACGAGATCGTCGACCCGCTCCTTCCANTCNTCGGACAAACGCTGATANGCNGCGCANGCGTTNGCGAAGCACGTGTCGCCGCCATANGGCGGGACGATCACCCCACGNAGGATCGACCCCATGGAAGGTTCGGCCCGCCAGGTCACNTCNCTGTGCCATCCCGCNGCCACNAANGTCCTGCCNGTGTCGCCGCCGGCCTCCAACACCACGATCTCGGGGTGCCCGTCGTCGTTCTCGGTGAACGGATGCACCTCGAGGTCGCCGAACANTCGACCGAAGGCGATGTGCTNCTCCTGNGAGATGTGCTGATCACGCAGCACCAGCACCTTGTGGTCGAGCCACGCNTTGCGGAGTTCCTCAGCCGTNTCGGTCGAGATGTCGGCCAGATCGACNCCGGTGATCTCGGCGCCGATCGAGGCGGTGAGCGGATGGATGCCGATGGCCATGGTGTCCTCCTAGAACGGGGCGTCGCCGACGACGGTNACGCGCTCGACGTGGCGGGTCTCGGGCCAGAAGTCNTCGGTCGCGAAATGCTGGACGGCCCGGTTGTCCCACATNACGAACGTGTCGACGCNCCAACGGATACGGCACTGCACCGACGGGTTCATGATCTGGCGCTCGAGATGACCGACGATCTCCGCTGACTCCTCGGGTGTGCAACCTTCNATCTCACGGACGAACGANCGGTTGGTGTAGATCGTGCGCTGACCGGTCTCGGGNTGGGTGCGGATNACGGGATGCCGAGCCGGCGGATAGAGCGCCTGCTTCTCGGCCCGCTCCTCGTCGGAGAGACGCTGCCCGAAGGTCATCGAGAAGTCGTGAATGGCGAACAGCGGGTCGACCCGATCCTTCCACTCCTGGCTGAGNCGCTGGTAGGCGGCGCCGGNGTCNGCGAAGCAGGTGTCNCCNCCCGCNGGCGGGATCACGACACCTCGCAGGATCGANCCCATCGAGGGTTCGGCCCGCCAGGTGACATCGCTGTGCCANTTGTTNGCNGCGTACTGGTACTCGGCGGTGGACTTGATCTTGACGACCTCGGGATAGCCCTTCTTGCCGACGGCNAACGGATGAACCTCGAGATCACCGAACCGNCGACCGAACGCNATGTGTTCCTCNACCGAGATGTGCTGGTCGCNCAGNACCAGCACCTTGTGNTCGAGCCACGCCTTGCGCAGTTGCTCGAGGGTCTCCCCCGAGACATCGGCCATATCGACGCCGGAGATCTCGGCNCCCAGTGTTGCGGTGATCGGTCGGACCTCGATCGCCATGGCTTCCCCCGTTCGCTGAGCGTCGATCGCTCCAGAGTGGCACGATCAGGGGGTGGACGCACCTTCTCTGCGCACCAANCGCCTCGTGCTNTTGCCACTCGGCAGCGCNGACCTCGACGAGGCCGCCGCGCTCTTCGCCGACCCCCGCGTGATGGTCCACNTNGACGGNGGGACGCGAGATCGCNCCACCACCTCGCGTCTGCTCCAGGCCAACGAACGCTGCTGGAAGAACGAAGGCTGGGGCCTCTGGGCGATCCGAGATGCCANNTCCGGNGCGTTCATCGGCCANNGCGGGCTTCAGCGCATCACCGAACTCCAGNACGCCGACGTCGAGTTCAGCGCGATCATCGGNCGGCGAAACTGGCGGAAGGGCATCGCCACCGANGCAGNCAACGCCATCGTGTACGACGCCTGGGGNCGCTTCCNNGGCAACCAGATCCACGCCCTCGTGCATCCCGACAGCGCTGCAGGCGGCCCGTTCCTGCGNCGGATCGGCNTTCGGCGCGACGACGATCAACTCGTCCGCGGCGANACGCTCGAGGTCTGGCACACCCAGCGTCTGGGCTAGCGCCGACGCCTCATCAGCTCCAGNTCTCCGNGTCGGCNGGATCGCCGAACAGTTCGATCGAGTTNAACGCCGGATCCGGCTCGACCGACGCGCCAGCCGGCCAGATGCCCGCTTCGGCNGCGACGTCGGCACGAACNCCACCCGAGCCCCACTGCACAAAGCCGAAAATCGTGTCGGGGTTGGTGACGTCGNTACCGGAGTGCAGGGCCGCCTCGCCGCCGTCGACNGCGAGACCGCCGAGNATTGAGGCCATGACCAGAATCGATGTCCCTGCGGGGATCGTGCCGGCAGCAATCGGGCCGATGTCGACGCAGGTCGCCNATTGACAAAGCTGAACACCACCGACGTCGGCATCGGTATCGCCGACATTGGCGATCTCGACATAGCCNTCGTCGCCGAACTCGACGAACACCATCTGCACATCGGGAAGTTCCATCGCCTCGGGCGGGATCGTGTCGGTGGTCGGCGGCACCGTCTCCTCNGGTTCGGNATCGGCNGCGCTGTCCGANGCGTCGCCGGACCCGGCGGGAACGCCGTCANCGTCNGCCGAGTCGT
>PABW01000042.1:0-29667 GCA_002699625.1 Acidimicrobiaceae bacterium | reverse complement strand
CCACANGCAGCGGCGAGCAGAGCGAACGACATGAGCANAGCGAGCAAGGAGCGGGGCATCACGAGNCCTTNACGGAGCAGTTCAGGGGNTGAGNCAACGGTAGTGGCCCCGGNCGGGCCAGAACGCGCACCAGCAGCGAACCGTGCCCTAGGCGTCGACCTCATCCGAGNCGNTGGACTCCNANGCAGGNTCCGGCTCGACGTCGAGTTCCTCGACCGTCGCCAACANCTCNCCGATCCGAGCCAACAACTCGGCAGCGCGGATCTCATCCGGCGGCGACGAGGTCAGNGCCTCCTGACGCTGGTCATAGAGCGACGCGACTTCGGCGAGCACCTCTTCGGCGGTCGANGGCGNCGGCGGCTTCTCGTCGTCGGGTTCAGGCCCGTCGTCNGGGTCGGGGNCAGGTTCAGGATCGGGNTCGGGATCAGGATCGNGGTCGGCGNCAGCGACAGGTCCGAGCAGATCGGAGAAGTCCTCACCGTCGAAGAGTNNNTTCAGCGCCTCGGTGAGATTGCNGGCGATCGTGATGCGNTCACCCTCACCGACGGTNGCGATCACTCGCTGCAGGGTGGGCACCGACGCATCCCCCTCGGCCGCCACATAGAGCGGNCGNACCCACAAGATCGAATCGCCGATCGGCAACATCAGCANATCACCGAACTCGACGGTCGAGCCGTCGCGGTTGAGCAGNGAGAGNTCGCTCGAGATCGCCTCGTCCTGNGCGATCGCCGAGGCCACGAGNACNGGNCCNGGCGCGTCGGGNGAGGTGATCTCGTAGGANACCANACGAGACGTGCCGTCGGGTCTCGTCTCGCCGACCATGAAGGCCTCGAGTTCGCGACGGTCGTCGTTTTCATCGAACGGCACGAAGCTGCGCAACGTCACGAAGCTCGGCTCGTCCTCACCCGGCAATTCCATCAGGGCGTAGTACGGATTGACCCGCTCCTCGCGTGTGACGAGCAGACCATCCTCGCCCACCGTCGTCTCGGTGCCGGCGGCGACTCGTACCTGACGGCCCGGGTTCTGGGCGACGTCCCACCGCTCGGTGCCGATGATGAGACTTTCGGGATCTGAGACCTGGTAGCGGGCCCACATGTTGGTCTGCACCCGGAACAGGTCCTGCGGGTAACGAAGATGGTCGCGAAGCGCCTCGGGCATGTCGTCGAACGCCGTGAAGAGATCCGGGAAGGCCGACATCCAGGCGTCGGCGATCGGGTCTTCCAACGGCATGCGGTAGAAGGCGACGTCGCCGTCGTAGGCGTCGACCACGGCCTTGACCGAGTTGCGGACATAGTTGAACGACCCGCCGGACAGACCACCGTCGAACAGGCGTCCGTTCTCGGAGCGCTGGCTGTAGGGGTAGCGATCGCTCGTGGTGTAGGCGTCGATCACATAGTGGATGCGGCCATTGAAGACGACCGGGTAGGCGTCGGCGTCGAACCGCAGGAACGGCGCAAGCGCCTCGACACGGTCGTGCACGTCGCGGACATAGATCACACGGGTGTCGTCGGACACGAAGTTCGAGATCAAGGGCTCGATCTGACCGAACCGCATCGCGAACGCAGCCCGCCGAATGAACGACCCCATACCGACACCCGAGTCGCCGTCGTAGCGAACCGGAACGTCCTGATTGGTCGCGCTGTCGACATAGTCGATTTCGTCGACCGTGGTACCTACGAGGGCGTACCCGCCAAGGCCTTCACCGTGGTAGATCTGCGGCTGGTCGAGCTGAAGGGCGAGTGCCGGATCGGTCTCGACCGGCAGACCACCGGCAAGGAAGCTCGGGCTGCCCTCGGGCGTGGTGGCGTTTGCGCCAGCAAGGGCTAGGCCGTAGCCGTGGGTCAGACGGACGTGCTCTCGCTCCCAGCTGAGGTCGGCGAGGTTGAGTTCGCGGGTGCCGAGCACGACCTGCGTCAGTTCGCCATTGATCAGGTAGCGATCGGTGTCGAGCGACGGCGCGAAGGTTGCGCCGACGTCGACTACGGCACCCTCGAACCGGTAGAAGTCGCGCAGCGCCTCGAACCGCTCGAAAGTCGGATGGGTGACGACCGGGTCGAGCACTCGGGTGTTACGAACGGTCGTGGCGTTCTCGCGAAGTTCGTCGGCCGTGACATCCGTCGTATAGGCGAACGCCGTCTCGGTGACATCGGCGTCGGGCTCGAGCCCGAACGCTTCACGGGTCGCGTCGATATTGCGCTGCGTGAATTCGACCTCGCGACTTGTCTCGTTGGGCTCGACCTGGAACCGTTGCACGAACGCCGGGTAGATGCCGCCCATGACGATGGCAACGAACGCCCATAGGCCGACGGCGATGATCGGCAAGGTCCAGCCCCGCTGCCGCAGGTTGAACACGAGCAACACGACCGCCGACAGCGAAATGGCGATCAGCAGGTAGAGCGCAGGCAGCTGCGCATTGACGTCGGTGTAGAGCGCACCGTCGACCACCCCTCGCCGTGAGACGGTGAGTTCGTAGCGCTGCAACCAGTAGTCGGCGGCGCGAATCACGGCGAGGACGGCGAGGATCGCCGAGAGGTGCACCTTGACACTCGCCGTTGTGCGATCACCGGACGTCGCCGCCATGCGGATGCCGCCGTTCAGATAGTGCGCGATAACCGTGAGGATGAAGATGATGATGAACGCGGCGAACGCCCAATCGACCACATAGGTCAAGAACGGCAACTGGAAAAGATAGAAGCCGATGTCGGTGCCGAACTGCGGGTCGGTAATCCCGAAGTCCTGACGGTTGACGAACAGCAGCCACTCTTCCCACTGCGACTGCACACCGGCGGCAGCGAGCAGGGCGAAGAAGAACGACACCACAGCGCGCACCAGCCGGGAACGGCCGGCGACGAGATCGTGGTAGCGGGCGAGGAGTTCCTCCTCAGGGCCGGGCACTCGAGTCTGCGGCGCCGAGCGGTCGGCAAGGAAGAGATTGAGCCACAGCAGGGCGAAGAACACCCCGAAGAAGATGAGGGTCAAGGCGACCTTGGCGCCCAGCACCGTGCCCCACACATCGGTTCGGTCGAGCGAGTCGAACCAGAGGAAGTCGGTGTAGAACCCTGCGATTCCTCGCAGCGACAGGGCCATGATGATGAACGCGGCGGCGAGCACGGCCAGGACGACCCGGCCTCGCCCACCGAACCGGGAGGAACGACCTCGCTGCGGCATCTCTTCTACATTTCGCATCGTCGGACGAGTCTACCGGTCGCCCGGAACGAGGCCTTGTCGGCGCTCAGGTCGTCGATCGACGCACTCAGGCCCGCACAGATTCGCGGCTCGACGACCCATCGCTCCGGGTCGTTCGCGGTTTACTCGCGGGCCGGACTGATCACCGCTGACACCGCCGCAGCGGCCGCCATCGGCAAACGACGCGATCGAGACTCGCGGTACAGCCCCCGCACCGTGTCGGAAAGCTCATCGGCATCGTCCGAGTGTTCAGCGACCTCGAGCAATCGACTGCGTACCGGATCAAGCGCAACGGAACGCAGCTGTTCGTACCCCGCCTGTCGGGTGCCGGCATCGCCACCCACCGCCTCGATGATCTCGTCGAACGCTGCGTCGATCGCCGACTCGTACGGGGCAGCGTGGGCATCGGCATCAGCCACGACGACGGCGATGGCATCCGAGCCGCTCCGCCGGACACCGTCGAGAAGGGTGCTCTGCTCTTCGACCAGGACCTTCTTGAGGGCCCGCGTTGCGACACTCTCGGCTCGTGCTCGCAGCGCCTGATTCGGGTCGGTCGAGGCGAAGACTTCTTTCTCGGCCTCGGGCTCCGACTCGGATTCGGCGTCAGGCTGGGGCGCTTCCTCGGACTCAGCTTCCGGGTCGTCGTTGCGGTCGCCACGCAGGCGCGCGAACAGATCATCGACCGCATCCCCGGTCGACTCGGGTTCGTCGGCTTCAGTTTCAGAGGATTCGGACTCGGTCGCCTCGGCAGGCGGCGGAGCATCAGGCCCCGAAGGATCATCATGCTCGTCGTCGACGCGTTCGTCATCGTCGGCATCAGCGCCTTCGCCAGCGGCGAATTCGGCCTCAGTGCTGGGTTCGAGCGCCTCGGCGACGTGAGTCAACGCTTCCATTTCGGCCGTGACGAACGCCGGATCAGGCTCATCGTCGAGATCGCCGGCAGAACCAGGAGCAGCGATCCCATCGACCAGCGGATGACCGACCAACCGGGCCGCCTCGATCTCGGCCTCCATGGTCTCCACCGTCGGCGTAAGCTCGTTTGCGATCCGCAAGCCGGCGCGTTCCGCCTCAGCGCGTGCCTCGGGGACCGAATCGACGAGATCCTTCACCGCTGCATCGAGAGACTGCTGCGCGATCGTCAACGACTCAAGCAGCCGGTCGCGGCCCGCGCGGAGCTGCTCCACCTGGGCTCGCCCCGTCTGCCGCTTGCGAGCCAGGTCGCTCAGCATCCGCTCGCGCACAGCCTGCGCCTCATTGACCATCTCGCGACCTCGCTGGCGCCCGTCCTCGGCGACCTCCTCGGCGTCACGCTCCGCCGCAGCAAGGGTCTCCTCTCGGGCGGCGATGGCCTCCGCCCGGGTCGTGTCAGCGGTAGCGAGTGCCTCGGCCCGGATCGCCTCGGCTTCTCGTTCGGCCCGTTCGGCGCGTTCGGCGGCGGCAGCGTGCGCCGCCTCGAGCACCTGGGTCGCCTCGGCGCCGAGCGCTTCGGCAACCCGATGAGCCTCCAGCGGCTCCGAGAGCACGGCTTCGCCCTCGGCGACCCGGGCTGCCAGCACATCGCGCTCGCGACGAAGTTCTCGGATGACCGCTGCAGCATGCTGCAGCGTCCGCTTCACCGGAAGTGGGTCGAATCCGCGTCGAACCAGCTCGAACGAGGCCTGGTCGAGCTCGCTGGGATCGAGGGATGCACCATCGGTCATGGTCATGATCGTAGAAGTGCATCGCAGAGCGTTGCGGTATCCCCCAACGCAAGCGAGTCAGTTCACGGTGACACCGTCGATCTGAAGCGCCAGCTCGCTGACGTCACCGCCGAGGCCGGCAAGCACCTCGATCGCCTCATCGAGGGTGGCGACTCCCTCGATTCGGAGGCGCTCCGTGGTCGACTCGGCCTCGGCAATGGCATCGACCGGCACGATGAAAACCTCGGCACCGGCATCCTCGGCAGCACGCGCCTTCTGGGCGACACCGCCGACATCGCCAACCGAGCCACCGGCGGAGATCGTGCCGGTGACGGCAACCTTGCCACCCCCGGTGAGTTCCCCTTCGGTCAGCAGGTCGATGATCGTGAGGGTGAACGCCAACCCGGCCGACGGGCCACCGATCGAGCCGGAATCGATGTCGAGTTCGAACGGCAGATCCGCGTCGACAGCCCGCACGGTGACATCCATGATCCCGATGAAGCCGCCTGCGCGGCCCTCCGGATGGGTGCCGAGCGTGACCGGTTGGGTTCGGAACTTGCCAGTGTCGACATCCTCGAGCGTGATCTGCACCGCGGTTCCCGGATCGGTCACCGACAGCAACTCGAGCAGCGATTCGAGGCCGGTGATGAGGTCGTCGTCGATCGCCACGATGATCTCGCCGACCTCTAGCAACCCATCGACCGGACCCCCCTCGACCACACCGTTGAACCCGACCCCGCTCTCGACGACCGCCTCGACGCCGAGATATTCGAGCGCAGCGACAACCGCAGACTCTTTCGACACCGCCATCAGCTCAAGATTGCGCTCTCGCTGCTCTGCCGTGGTGCGGGTACCGAAGACTTGTTCGCGGGTGCGCAGTTCGACGGCACCGTCGGAGTTCGCGCGAACCCAGTCGGCGATGGTGACCTGATCATCGACCGCCACCGTCGTGAACAGGATCTCGCCCTCGGGCTCGAAAATCTGGATGTCGGACGCCTGGACACGGTCGTCTGTAGGCCGTGCCGATCCCGGCTTCAGGGCCACAGCGCCGTCGTCGACGACCGAGTTCCCGGGAAGGATCCGGCCGACCCACTGGGCAGGCACGGTGTAGAAGCTCGCCACGCCAGCGAGCAGTACGGAGACCAGCACGAGCACGACGACGCTGAACCGATCGCGGTACCAGGCGCGTGGCGCGACAGCCGCCACCGGGGATCCCGGGCGTGGCGGTAACATCGCTCCCGTCGTGTCCTCCACCGTCATGATCCTCGTGCTCGTCCTTGTGGCGGGAATCCTGGGCACCGGCCTTCGGCCACCCACATCGATGCAGCCTGCCATGGTGCGGGCGGCAAACGGCAGCGAGCAGCTGAGGCGCCGGATGGGGCCGTCGATGCTCGGCGTCGTGCCCGTCGACGACGAGGACGACACGAACATCATCATGGACAGCCTGCGAGCGGTAGGCCTCGTCCGGCGCCGCGTCGATCGGCCCATCGTCGGTCGAAAGGCGTACGTGCGCTGGTGGGAGCGGATTCGAGCGATCATCGTGCTCGCCGCATTGGTGGTCGGCCTGGGCATCGCGCTGGCCGCCGTCGTCGGTATCACCGTGCTCGGGCTGGGATTCCTGCTCGAGCGGGCGATCAGCTAACCGGCGGCGAGAGCCGGTCCCGTTAGGGTCAGGCAATGCACGACGAGGTCATGGCCCGACGCCGAGCCGCCGCCCAAGCGGGTTTCCTCGACGATCCGGGCGCAGCGCTCGCCGCCCTCGACGACGCCGATGCGTCGGTCCGTATCGCTGGCCTTCGCAGTGCCGACCGGCTCGACGCACTCGATCCCGACCGACTTGTCACCCTGCTCGCCGACCCAGAGCCTGCGGTGCGCATCGCTGCGCTCGATGTCGCTGCCCACCGGCACGACCCAGACATCGTCGGGCTGCTCGACGACCCCGAGCCCGCCGTCGTGGAGATGGCCGCGTGGGCGTGCGGCGAGCGCGACAGCGACCCTCGACCCCCCACATCCCGACTCGCCCAACTCGCAACCGGGCACGCCGATCCACTCGTGCGGGAGGCGGCCGTCGCGGCGATCGGTGCGATCGGCGACGAACTCGGGCTGCCCGCCGTNCTNGAGGCGACCACCGACAAACCCGCNGTGCGACGTCGGGCCGTGCTNGCCCTCGCCGCCTTCGANGGCCCCGAGGTCGACGCGGCATGGGANCGGGCACGTACCGACCGCGACCGNCAAGTGCGCGANGCCGTCGACGAGTTGTTGGGCCCCAGCCGANGGNGCNTGAGNNTCAGCGACGCCTGCGNCCNCCGCCGCCTGCGTCGTCCATGAACATCGCNTGCACCGANTCGTAGTGTTCGATGACCTTGCCGGCACCGAGCACCACCGACTCGAGCGGCGAATNGACCCGNCGNACGGGCACGTCGGANTCGGCGGTGAGGCGCAGATCCATGCCTTTCAGCATTCCGCCACCACCGACCAGGTGNACGCCCTGCACGATGAGATCCTGTGCGAGCTCCGGCGGNGCCTGGGCGAGACAGCTCACGACCGAATCCACCATCGCCGTGACGGGTTCCTCGATGGCAANNCGGANCTCGTCGGGCGTGAGNACCACCGTCTTGGGCAGGCCNCTCATNAGCTCACGNCCGCGGACCTCGGCNCTGACCTCGCCGGCGGTCGGATAGGCCGANCCCAGCACGATCTTGATCTCCTCNGCGGTGCGCTCACCGACCGCGATGCCGTACTCGCGGCGGACGTACCCCTGAATGGCGTTGTCGATGTCGAACGANCCGACTCGGACCGCNTCGAGCGCGACGACGCCGCCGAGCGAGATGAGGGCGCTCTCGGTGGTNCCNCCCCCGATGTCGANCACCATGTTGCCGATNGGNTCGTTGATCGGCAGATCAGCACCGATCGCNGCGGCAACGGGCTGCTCGATGAGGCGGGCATCGGCNGCGCCNGCGCGNCGCGCCGCCTCGGTNACGGCTCGACGTTCGACGGCNGTNATCGCCGACGGCACACAGATCACGACCCGNGGCCGNTTGAGNCGGCTCACCCCGACCCGCTGNAACAGCAGCCGGATCATGCGCTGGGTNACCTCGAAGTCGGTGATCGCCCCCTTGCGCAGCGGNCGCACNGCNACGATGTAGGACGGGGTGCGGCCGATCATCTGCCACGCCTCGTGNCCCATCGCCAGAACCTCACCGGACCGACTGTTGAGCGCGATCACCGANGGCTCGTTCAAGACGATGCCCTCNCCTCGTGCGTACACCAGCGTGTTGGCGGTGCCGAGATCNATCGCGAGGTCGCGTGCCAGGGTCAGGTCTCCTCAACTGNTGCGTCGTCGAGACGCACGATACCGCTCGGCTGNGGGTGGGGTCGCGANCGCTCGTCCGGNGCGAGGNCCCGGAGCTGCTCCTGGAAGCCCGNTTCGACAGGACGACGGCGACGAGACCACANCCANAACAGCACNGAACCGAGCGNTGCGGCGAGGAACGGCAAGACGAGGAAGACGACNGCNTCGCTCACGACTCNCNCTCCGGTNCNANGTCGGTGATGTGCTGNGANTCGAGGCCCCACGACTCGCCNGCNGACCAGCGCTCACGCTTCCAGATCGGCACGGTCGCCTTGAGGGTGTCAATACCGAACCGGGCCGCCTCGAANGCAGCNGGCCGNTGGGGGGCGGACNCAACGACGATGACTGACGATTCNCCGATGNCGACCGGGCCGATCCGGTGAATCANCACCACGCGTCCGAGGTCGGGCCAGCGGCTCCGCATCTCGGNAGCAATGTCGGCGAGACGAGGAACGACNTGCTCCTCGTAGGCCTCGTAATCGAGCAACTCGACGCCCTCACGGCCGGGNGCNTGGTCGCGAGCCGTNCCNCTGAACAACACGANTGCGCCACAGCGGGGNANGACGGCCCAATCGGCTGCNGTGCCGACGGGCAGGGGCTCCTCGGTGAGAGCNAGCCAGTCGTCGCCGTCGAGGGGCGGGGTGANCATCACGACATCGTAGGAGCACTGANGCAGCCGCCCACCGACCGNCCGANGNGACTCCCGNAGGNGTCCGGTGCCGACGCTGGNGTGACCGANNTNCCTANTTCCGNCGGAGNCGGCGGAGCANGAGCACGGCNCCGACAGCNNAACCGATCGCGAGCGCAGCGGCNGCANCGAGCGCNAGTTCCTGGCGGCGGCGAGCNGGCAGCTGCTCNAGTGGGCTCGGNTCGTGAGACACGACCCACGCTTCCTCGTTCGAGTAGTCGGCCTCCCANCCGAGCGCNCGGATNCGGTCNTTGGCCACCACCCAGGAGTGGGACGTNTAGGGCACGATGCCGGGNGGNATGGGAGCCAANCCCGACCGTTGCCGGACTGCNGCCACNGCNCGAGCGGCCCACGCNGGNACNCGCACCCGNGCCTGCGGGCCTTCGAGNTCGGCNAGCGCGTCGGGTGGGATCCAGCTNTCGGGTGCGACGTTGGCCACCCCGTCNAAACGGNTCTNGATGGCGGCGACCACCGCCGCNGCNAGATCGTCGACGTGGAGGTACTGCACGGGTGGATCGCCATCGGCGGCGATGCCGACNCGNGCGGTGTGGAGCACCTGNGCNAGNCGCCCGAGCGTGTCGTCGGTGACGACNGCGGTGGGACGNAGAATGCTGACGGCAGCCTCACGGCCCGAGCCCCATTCGAGGACNGCCCGCTCCACNGCGGCGCGGGTGATNGCCCACGGGAANTCNGGGTTGGGCCGNACGTCGGCGTCCTCGGTCANCGGCANCGGGTTGTCNACCCAGGCGCCGTAGACCATNGCNGTGGAGAGCACNCACACNTGGCTCACACCGACCTCGGCGGCAGCGTCGAGNACCCGGGACACGATCGCCAGTTCGAGTTCGTCGGCCGACGGGTCGTNGACGTCGGGCGTGACCGCCGTGGCGAGATGCACGATCGACGTNGCTCCGGCGAACACCGACGTCAGNTCGTCGGAGGCAAGGTCGACCCGCTTCACGTCGAGGCCNGGCCGCGCGTCGACGNTGGCTTTNTCGACNGCCCGCACNTCGATCCCTTCGTGGTCGTGGACNAGNCGGCGCACGACGCGCGATCCNACCGCACCGGCCGCACCGGTGACCACCACCACGGCGTGCTCGTTCGGGTTGTCCTCGAGGCGACTTCGGGAATCCACGCCCCTACGATGCCGTCATGAGCGACGGCAATCCACCCGACGACATGTTCGGAGGTCTGCCGTTCATGGCCGACCTCATGAAGTTGTTGCAGGGCCAGACCTCCGGCAGCAACGACACGGCNCGCCAACTGGCCCACACGATCGCCAACGACGGACAGAGCGAGCCCAACATCGATCCGGCCGACCGCATCGCCGTCGAGCAGCTCATCCGGGTCGCCGAGCTCCAGGTGNCATCTCTCACCGAGCTCTCCACCGGCTCGATCACGGTCGAGGTCGGGAACCGATCACAATGGGCCGACCGCACGATCACCGACTACCGCCCACTCTTCGAAACCCTCTCGGACTCGATGNGTCAGGGGCTCCAGCTGCCCGANGACCTNCCCACCGGCGATCCGATGGCGGCGATGATGGCGAGCCTCACCCAGATGATGGGGCCGATGATGCTCGGCATGACCACCGGCTCGATGGTCGGCCACCTCGCTCGCCGGGCNCTCGGCGGTTTCGNCCTGCCGGTNCCCCGAGCCGCCGACGCGCCNNTTCTCGTGCTGTTGCGNAATGTCGACGAATTCGGCGAGGCCTGGTCACTCGATCGCGACGACCTCCGATTGTGGGTGTGTCTCCACGAAGTCGCCCACCAGACAGTGCTCAACGTTCCGCACGTCCGTGCGCGGCTCATCGACCTGCTCCAACGCCACGCTGCTGCGTTTGAGTCCGATCCTGCTCGCATCACCGACCAGCTCGGGGGGTTCGACCCGATGGCGGGGCCGGAGGCGCTGGCCGACATCCAGAACTCCCTCAGTAACCCCGAACTCGTCCTCGGGGCGGTCCGCTCCCCCGCTCAGGAGGCGATCCAACCCGAGCTCACCGCACTCGTCGCCGCCACGACCGGCTACATCGACTGGGTGATGGACTCGATTGGCGAGTCGCTGATCGGCTCGTACGGGATGGTCACCGAGGCACTCCGGCGGCGACGGGTCGAAGCCGACGCCAGCGATCGGTTCGTCGAACGACTTCTGGGACTCGAGCTCGATGCGGAGCAGTACGACCGCGGCACGGCCTTCGCCGGCGGTGTCGTCGAGCGCGCCGGCGCCGAAGGACTCCGGCGCCTCTTCGACGACCCTGCGCACCTGCCGACCCCCAACGAGGTCGAGGCCCCAGGCCTTTGGCTGGCCCGGATCGATCTACCGAGCTGAGTCGTCGGTGTCGTCAGGTCGCTGGGGCGGCCGAGGTGCCTCACCAATCGGGTCGACTTCGACCCCATCGACCGACGAGATGATCGGCTCGGCGTTGCCCCACCCGTAGGCGAAGTCCGCCGTGCCTGCGGGGGCCTCGGGCTGACTCGGCCGCAGGTCCTCGATCGTGAGTTCGGGGGAGTCGGACTCGGCGTGGCCAGGAGTTGTCGGTGGCGACTCGGCCGCCGAATCATCGGTCGTGGCGTCTGCGGGGGGCGTTGTTCCCCCGGCCCCCTTGGGACGCAGTGTCCGAATCGACGACCATGGCACCGCTTCATGGGCGGGCTTCCCGATCAGATAGGAAACCAGCGCGAAGATCGCCGCTGCGGCGACCCCGAAGCCGCCCACGACGAGATTGAGCGGGATGACGGCGGGAACGAACGCACCGATGACCCACGCGCCCTGGAAGCGGGCTTCGAACCGGGCGAACGAACGGCCGTAGTTGGCGTCGGGCGCTGCCCGTTGCACGAGCGAGTCGAAGGCGAGTTTCCCGGTGGCGGCTC
Source organism: Acidimicrobiaceae bacterium (assembly GCA_002699625.1). Classification (GTDB taxonomy): domain Bacteria; phylum Actinomycetota; class Acidimicrobiia; order Acidimicrobiales; family Aldehydirespiratoraceae; genus UBA11606. The sequence goes on along the minus strand of PABW01000042.1, from coordinate 17,895 downwards.
CGCTGGCGATCACGAACGACAGCACTGCAGCGCCGAACAGATCGTTAGAGAACGCTGCGAACAACGCACCGACACCGACGATCGCTAGCACCGTCTGCAGCATGCGTTCCTCGGCCACCCGCTCTCGTAGATTCGGGGCGAGACGGGCCCCGATCAACGCACCGATGCCGGCGAGGAGGAGCACGACACCGAAGTGCCACACCGGCGCAGCGGGATCGCCGGAGATATCGATGCCGCGGGCAGTGGCGGTGAGACCCCCCGCCGCCGAACCGAGGGTGCTGATGTCGAGCCCTTCCTTGCCGCCGCGGAACTCGAAGGCCAGCAGGAAGGTGACGAAGCCGACGACCCCTCGAAGGATCGCCGTCGCATAGGCGGCCAGCAGAACGTGGGCGTCGCGCAACTCCGCCTTCTCGATCTCCTCGGCNGGCTCTGCGGCCACNACCGTTCGCGGGANCTTCGTTGCNACNACGGTCGTGACGACAAAGCCGACCATNGCAANGGCNGCGGCGAACGCAGGCCCACCNATCANGGAAAGGACACCCGAGACGGTGGCTCCCACCATGCCCGAGACNGCGCTGATCAAGGCGAGCCGNCTGTTGGCACCGACGAGATCGTGCTCGGAGCGCACGAGGGCCGGGACCACGGCNCTCTTCGCAACCGAGTACGTCTTCTGCAANACGAGAATCGTGAACGCAAGCGGGAANAGCCACAGCGANTCGATGTTGTCGATCATCAAGAACGCCGCAATGGCGCGNCCGGCGGCNGTGCCGATGATCATCAGGCGACGTCCNCCCTTGGCNCGATCGATCGCAGGGCCGAGCAGCGGGGCAACGATGGCGAACGGNGCCATNGTCAGNGCCANNTAGAGCGCCACGCGNCCNCGGGAGTCGTCNGGGCTGATCGAGAAGAAGATCGAACCGGCCAAGGTGACGGCGATCGCNGCATCNGATGCCGCCCCGAGCGCATGGGTGCGAGCGAGNCGCATGAACGGCGAGACGAAGAACGCCTCNGCGCCTCGCTTGTCCGGTTCNGGGGAGCGCATCGGGCGCCAACCGTCCTGGCTCACGGCGTGATCGTAGACGACATGNNNGCCGTCTCNATTTCGTCCACCAGGACGNCNTCGCGNNGATANCTGAGGANCGCCCGGGCGGATGCNAGGTCGAACCANCCGACGGCATCGACCTCGTGATTGGGGACGAACGCTCCCTCGGCCACGGTCATCGTCCAGTAGNCCACCGCCTTCGATCGACCTCGGCCGTCGGTGTAGGTGACGAGCGACAGCCGATCNCCGGTGACACAGCGGAGACCGGTCTCCTCCTCGACCTCGCGAAGGGCACAGGCTCGCAGGGTCTCCCCTTCGTCGAGCTTTCCCTTGGGCATGGTCCAGTCCTTGTGGCTCTCACGGCGCACGAGCAGNAGCTCGACGTGTCCGTCGACCGTGCGCCACACTGCGCCACCCGCCGCCCACACNTCGATCTCGGGATGNCCCGAGANCAGNGACTCGGTGGCCTTACCCATTCGCACGNCCTCGGGCNAGCTGCTGCAGNCNNNCNTGGGTGTCGATCGCGNCGGGGCCGCGCCGCTTNGTCCACACGCCNTCGNCNGCGAGGGTCCAGGCGAGTCGGTCGTCNTCGAGCACGACATCGAGGATCTCACGNACGCGTTGCTGGGTNCGGGGGTCGTCGAGACGGACGAGTGCCTCGACCCGCCGGTTGAGGTTGCGGCTCATCAGGTCGGCGGACCCGATNTAGGTCNCCGGCTCGCCCGGGCCGTNGCCGTTCGCGAAGTGGTAGATGCGTGAATGTTCGAGGTAGCGNCCNATGATCGACCGCACCCGGATCCGGTCGCTGAGTCCGGGGATCCCNGGCTTGAGGCTGCACTGACCNCGGATGATCAGGTCGATGTCGACACCCGCCTGTGATGCCTCGTANAGCTTTTCGGTCATNCGGACATCGACCAGGCTGTTCATCTTNAANATCATNCGACCTCGCCCGGAGGCGATTTCGTTGTCGATGAGTGCCTCGAGACCGGGCCGCAGCTGATCCGGCGCGACCANCAGCTTGTTGTAGNGGATCTCNCGTCCGTACCCGGTGAGATGGTTGAACAGGTCNGCGACATCGGCGCCGATCTCCGGGTCGGCGGTGAGGATGCCGATGTCTTCGTAGATCCGGGCGGTGCGATGGTTGTAGTTGCCCGTGCCGATGTGGCAGTAGCGGCGGATGCCGTCGGGTTCCTCGCGAACNGCCATNGCGATCTTGGTGTGNATCTTCAGGCCGAGCAGGCCATAGGCGACATGGACCCCNGCCTGTTCGAGNCGACGNGCCCANCCGATGTTNGCNGCCTCGTCGAANCGGGCCTTGAGCTCGACGAGCACNGCGACCTGCTTGCCCTNTTCGGCCGCCTTGATGCAGGCATCGACGATCGGGCTGCTGCTGGCGGTGCGGTAGAGCGTGATCTTGATGGCCAGCACGTCNGGGTCGNNNGCGNCCTGGTGGATGAACTCGACGACCGAGCGGCTGAACGACTCGTACGGGTGCTGNACGAGGACATCACCAGCTCGNATCTCGGNGAAAATNTCGACCGGTTCNTCGTCGGGCTGCAGTCGTGGGTCGACAACGCCCTTCCACTCGGGCCANCGCAGAGCCGGGCGTTCGATNTCGGCGATCTCGTTGAACGAGGTCGGATCGAGCGGCGTTCGAGCGACGTAGACCGCCGACGGGTCGAGATCGAATTCGCCGANCAAGAGGTCGAGCACCTCGTCNGTCATCGATGCANCNACCTCGAGGCGGGTGGCACGNCCGAANCGGCGCCGCCGCAGNTCGTACTCGACNGCCGACAGGAGGTCNTCGGCCTCGTCGAGCGCATCNGAAAGGTCGGCATTGCGGGTGACGCGGAAGGCGTGGTGCTCCTGCACCTCCATGCCGGGAAACAGCTGGTCGAGGTGGGCGGCGATGACCTCCTCGAGCGGCACGAAACGATCGGTGTCGCCGATCCGGAGCCATCTGGGCAACGTGTTCGGGACCTTCACCCGGGCGAAGAGTTCGCGGTCGTCCCGTGGATCACGGACGACGACCGCCAGGTTGAGCGACAGATCCGACACATAGGGGAACGGGTGACCAGGGTCGACGGCGAGGGGCGTGAGCACCGGGAAGATCCGGTCGCGGAATCGCTCCGACAGCCCAGCCTGGTCGTCGTCGTCGAGATCGTGCCACGACGACAACTCGATTCCCTGCTCGCGAAGGGCCGGGATGATCTCGTGGACGAGAACTCGTTCCTGCTCGGCCACCAGGTTGGTGACGATGTCGCGCACGAGTTCAAGTTGCTCGGCCGGCAGTCGCCCATCGGAAGCCGGAGTGGCGATGCCTGCTGCCTGCTGATCCCGAAGGCCCGAGACGCGCACCTGAAAGAACTCGTCGAGGTTGCTGGAGAAGATGGCGAGGAACCGAATCTGCTCGAGCAGCGGCACCTCGGTGTCGCTCGAGAGTTGAAGGACCCGAGCGTTGAAGGCGAGCCAGCTCAGTTCCCGGTTGAAGACGTTGGTGTCGTTGTGATCCCAGCCCCCGACCTGAGCCACCACATCGGCACCGGGGACGGACGGTGTCCGGGTCACGCCAGGTCCTCGACCAACAGCGCTGCGCCGATCGCGCCGCCGGCATCGCCGAGGCGAGCGCGAACAACGGGAGCGGAGATGCCGGCGAACGCCCGCTCGGCGACCTCGGCCTCGACCCGGAGCCGGAACGGCTCACCAAGCCGCTCGGCGAAACCTCCACCGAGCACGACGAGTTCGATGTCAAGGATGGTGATGACGGACGCCATGGCGGTGGCCAGCGCCGACGCGGCTTGGTCGACGAGGCGACGAGCGAGCGGGTCGTTCATCTCGATCGCCGTGGCCCAGGCTTTTGACTTGAGGCGGCCATCGGATCGCAGCGCAAGCATCGCCTCGTTGTCGGGGGCACCGGCAGCGATGACACGGCGCTCGAGCGCCTCGCGGCCTGAGTAATCCTCGAGTTCACCGCGGCCGAGTCCTTCGACTTGCTGGGCGAGGTCACGGAATGCGACGAAGATGTGGCCGATCTCACCAGCGAGCCCACGAGGGCCCTCACGAAGTTGGCCATCGAGGATGAGCCCCGCCCCGACCCCGGTGCCGGCGAACACACCGAGAAGATCGTCGACCCCTTTCCCTGCCCCGAGACGGTGCTCTGCGAGCGTGCCCACGTTGACGTCGTTGCCGACCACGACGGGCCGCCCGCCGAGGCGCTCGCTCATCAGATCAGCGACCGCGACGTCGTGGTCCCAGCCGGGAAGATTGGGGGCGGCCGGCAACACACCGGTGCCTGGGACGACCGGACCAGGAGCACCGATGCCGATCGCTGTCGCCGTGGCGTCGGGGTCGACGGATGCGGCGACCTTCGCCATGGTGGCCAGGACGTCGTCGGGCGAACCGACACGAGGCGTTGGCCGCTTCGCCTTCTCCACGACCACGCCGTCCTCCACGAGGACCGACAGCGTCTTGGTTCCCCCGAGATCGATGCCGATGGTGCGCAACGGTCTCTCGCTTGAGGTCAGGACTCGGGCTCGTCCTCGGGATACCCGAGGTCCCACTCCACCACGATATTCTCGCGCTCTCCGTCGCGGTTCACGCGCTCACGGTTGCGACGGAACTGCGGATCATGCGGCGGCAGCAGGAGCAGACGGGCGTTGACCCGGTCACGGAACGAATCCATGACGTCGCGTTCGCCGAACACCGGCCGGATTTCCCAATGGGGCGCTGCCGGACCCAGGTACACGATGGTGGCCTGGCCGATCGGCGGCTCGTCGTTCTCGACGGTGATGTCGCTCATGGTCCGAGAGTGTAGTGGCTCTTTTTCGCGTCGATACAGGGCGAATCCGGCCCCAGATCAGCACATGATCTCGAATGACGAGGCCTTTACGGGAACTTTCCCCGGTTTGTGGGCGTACTACCTCCACGCAGCACGCGGGCGGTTGGACGACGGTCCGACCAAGGAGATCCGAATGGACACCAACTGGATGGCACGAGGGAATTGCGCCACCCAACCCCCTGACACCTTCTTCCCCTCCGATGGCGTTGGCGTGGAAATCGCCAAGCGCATCTGTGAAGGCTGTCCTGTGCAGGAACCCTGCCTCGAGTACGCCCTGCACCACCGCATCGACCACGGCGTGTGGGGCGGCTGCAGCGAGCGTCAGCGGCGCCGCCGCCTCCGCGCTCGGAGGCTGGCCACCGCCGCCTAGTCCTCGGCCGCCGGCCGTGGTGCGGTGACCACGCCCCGACAGACCGGTCAGGCGTTGTTGTCGTCGTCCGATTCCTCGGACAGGCCTTCCTTGAATTCCTTCTGCGCCTGACCCAGCGAGCGGGCCAGCTTTGGCAGCCGCGCGCCGCCGAAGACGAGAAGCACGATGACGAGGATGACCAGCAGTTCAGGGGTGCCGAGGTTCATAGGCGCGAGCGTAACCCGACAATGATGAGGAAAGGATGAGGGCGTGATGCCCGGCAGGGTCCGGCCGGGTCAGGCGGTGACGTTGCCCGCCTGGGCGGCAGCCGCTCGGGCCAACGCCCGCTGACGGCGGATACGACGGCGCTCACGCTCGCTCATGCCTCCCCAGATGCCGAACTTCTCGCCGTTCTGCAGGGCGTACTCGAGGCAGTCCTCTCGCACGACACAGCCCCGGCAGACCTCCTTGGCCTCTCGGGTGGAAGCCCCGCGCTCGGGGAAGAAGAGGTCGGGGTCGACGCCCAGACAGTTGGCGAAATCCTGCCAGGACTTCTCTTCGGTTTCGGTTTCGTCGTAGAGCGCCATGAGAACCTCCGTCATGACAACGATTTGGTCCGACCTGGACCCCCCGCCAACTGCCACCACTGTAATTACACCACTGTAACTCTACGTTTGTAAAGCCCGAACTCGGCCTGCGACGACTGAAATTCCGCAGGAAACCGGGTTTCACCCACCGTTCGGCACACCGGACGCGCGCCATGTCACTCGGAGTTCAGGGTCAGCGGCCCCGCACAAGGCTTCGCTTGTGGTCGACAAAGTCCATCAGGACATAGTCCCCGAGGTTCTCATTCGTCGTGAAAAACGCTCTCCCGCCGTTCATTTTGGAGATCTGCTCCACGAAATTCTGGAGATAGTGGGTGACGTCGAGAACGAACGTGTTGATCCGAATGTCTTCTCGAGTGCACTTCGCAACCTCGGCGAGGGTGAGATCAACCGTCTCCTGCGATGGCGGGTAGTTGAAGTACGGCTGACCTGACGGTGTGATGTGAGCCGTCGGTTCGCCGTCGGTGATCATGATGATCTGCTTCGTGCCCGCCTGTTTGGCAAGCATCTTGCGGGCGATCTGGAACGAGTGCTGCATATTGGTGCCGTACACGTAATCCCAGCTGAGCTCGGGCAGCGTGGCGGCGTTGAACTCCCGAGCGACCTCGCTGAACGACACCATCCCGAGGAAATCACGCGGGTACTGGCTCGAGATCAGCGAGTGCAGCGCCATGGTGACCTTCTTGGCCGGCAGGAAGTTGTCGCGCATCGCCATCGACATCGAGACGTCGAGCATCAACACCGTCGACGAGCGCACAAGCTGCTCCGTGCGCTCAATCTCGAAATCGTCAGGGTGCAGCCGAACCGGAGTGCCGCCACCCGTGCGGGCGACGGCGTTCCGGAGCGTCTTCTCGATGTGGAGGTTGAAGCGGTCGCCGTACTCGTAGGGCTTGGTGTCGAAATCGCGCTCGTGACCGGCGCCGGTCTTCTCGAGCGCATGTTTCCCGAGCGTGTCGGCCGACATGCGCTTGAAGAGCTCCTGCAAGGCGCCGTTGCCGATCTTGCGGATCGCACGCGGCGTGAGCTCGTACGTTCCTTCCTTGTTCTCGATGAGGCCCTGCTCCTCGAGCAGCTTCGCCAGCTCCGCCATGCGCTCGAGCGACTCCGCCGACTCGTCGCCGAGCAACTCACGGGCCCGATCAATGTCGACCTCGGCGAGTGCACCGGGGTTGGTGGCGCCTCGCAGGAGGTTGTCGAGCTGATCGATATCGCCGAGTTCGCCCATCATGTCCATCGCCTCGGGCATGTCGAGCGGGTCGAAGCCGTCGAAGTCATACGACTGACCCCAGCCCATCTGCGGGAACTGGTCGCGGAGATTGTCGGCCAGCTGTTGCATCTGGAACTGGAGATCCATGTCCTCCATGAGCTGGTTGCTGAGCTCCTGGAGTTGCTGTCGCTGCTCGGGCGTCATGGAGTTGAGCATCTGCTGGGCCTGCGCCATCCGCTGGGCCATGACCTCAAGCAGCTCGTCGAGGGTCTGCGGGTTCTCCGGGAAGAAATCTCCGTAGCGCTCCATGAACCCGTCGAAGTCGGGCTCCTCACCGTTGGCCCGCTGTTCGAGCATTCGGTTGAGCTCCGCCATCATGTCCTTCAGGCGCTGCATGTCCTCGGGGGACATGTCATTGATGCCTTCGGCGATCTGATCGAGCTGCTGTTGCATCAGCTGCTCACGAAGCTGGTCCATCAGCTGCTCAAACTGCTCGCGAGCCTCCTCGCTCTCGAAGTCGTAGTTCTGCAGGCCCTTCACCTGGCCGGCGAGGTCAGGCGGGAGCATGTCGAGCTCCATGTTCTTCATCGCCGCCGTGTCGGACGTGAGCTGCTGCTGACGCTCGTCGACACCAGCGCCATCGGCCTCGCTCGGCTGGCCCAGCTGGTCGAGCGCCGCACGTTCCGTCTCAACGACCTCGCGCAGCGAGTCGGCGATGTCGTCGTAGACGCCGCCGAGATTGTGGTTCTCGAGGATCTCGCGACGGCGTTCCCGGAGGCGCTGCATCATGTCGCGGATGCCCTCCATGTCGCGACCGTCGCGATCTGTCAGACCGTTCTGCATCATCTGCCGCAGCGCCGAGTTGACGTCGCCGTGATAGAGCAACTCGTCCGCCATCTCACCGAAGAGGTGGTCGGCGTCAAGATCGAACCCGGTCTGGCTGCCATCCCAGCGCGAATAGGTGAAGTGCGCAGGCTCCCGCCGGCGGCGGTGACGACGAGAGAAGACCATGAGCGGAATGTAGTGCGGAGCCCAGACCTCGTACAGGTGGGCACGCTCCCCGCATTCCATCTCACGGTGCGTCGCTGTTAGCGTTCACTAACCATGCGTGCGACCGATACCACCACCGCCGACGCGCCGACGCGCCGTCCGGCCAATCGGCGCGAGCTGATCCTGGAAGCCGCAGTCGAGCTTTTCCACCGTCACGGCTACCCGGCCACGAGCGTCGACGACATCGGCAAGGCCGTCGACGTCTCCGGCCCGGCCATCTACCGCCACTTCTCCTCCAAGGAGGATCTCCTCGTCGAGGCGATCGCCCTCGCCGCCGACGAGGTTCACGCGGTCAACCGCGCGGCTCGGGCCGACACCGACGATCCCCGCGCGCTGCTCACCGGCTACATCCGCGCCTACACCGACGTTGCGCTCGAGCGTTCGGCACTCATCGCCGTGTGGACCTCCGAACGTCGCCACCTCAGCCGTGAGCGCCGCTCCCCCATGGGGCGACGGCTCCGAAGCTGGACACACGAATGGACCGACGCCCTCCAGGCCGCTCGTCCCGAACTCGACGACAACGACGCCTTCCTGCTCGTCACCGCAGCCATCGGGTTGATCACGAGCGTGGCCACCGGCCCCGACCGGCGCGATGATCCCCACCTGGCCGAGAACATCGTCACGATGGCACTCGCCACCCTCGACGCTCCCGTCCGCTAGTCCCCGGAGGCCGCCCGTGCCCATCAACCCCGACGCCGTCGGCACCGTCGGTCCCGAAAACGAGATCTCGTGGACCAGCAAGGACTCGCTGCTCTACTCGCTGGGAGTCGGCGCAGGGCAGACCAACCCGACCGGGTTCGAACTCGAGTTCACCACCGAGAACACCACAGAAACCGCCCAGCAGGCGTTCCCCACGCAGGTCGTCGTCCTCGGCGGNGGCAGCGGTGTCGACTTCGGCGATTTCAACCTCGCCGCCCTGCTCCACGGTGAGCAGCACATCAACCTTCACCAGACGCTCCCCGCCGAGGGCACGGCAATCGGCCAGGGACGCGTCGCNGCAATCCACGACAAAGGCAAGGCTGCACTCGTCGTGCTCGAAACCGACGTTCGCGACACCGACGGCAACCCCTGGTGGACCACCCGCTCCGGCCTCTTCATCTCCGGCGAAGGGGGCTGGGGTGGCGACCGCGGGCCGTCGGCCACCTGGACGCTCCCCGATCGCGCCGCCGACATCGTGCACGGCTTCGACACCCGCACCGACCAGGCGCTGCTCTATCGCCTCAACGGCGACCGCAACCCCCTGCACTCGGACCCGTCGTTTTCGTCCCTCGCCGGTTTCGAGACCCCGATCCTGCACGGCCTCTGCACCTACGGAGTGAGCGGCCGAGCCCTGCTCCACGCGCTCTGCGACGGCGACCCCGACGGGTTCGGCTCGATGGGCGGCCGCTTCAAGTCGCCGGTCATCCCCGGCGAACGCCTCGACGTCCACATCTGGAACGAAGGCGATCAGGTGCTCTTCCAGACCCGTGTCGGCGACCGCGTGGTCTTCGACAGCGGCGTCTTNGCCCACCGCTGATCCGTCGATGTTCCTGAAGGGCGTCACCGCCTCGGCGGTCTCGGCCGAGGGCGTCGCTCCGGCCGCCGACTGGTCGACCTGGGAGCGCGACGGTCGAGCCCCGCGCTCGAGCGANGGCGCCGGCCTGCTCACCGACTTTCGCGACGACCTGCAGCAGTTCGNCGCGCTCGGNTGCAACNCCTGGCGNGTCACGATCGAGTGGGCCCGAATCGAACCGGAACCNGGCAAGGTCGACCACGANGCGCTCGACATCTACCGGGACGTGCTGGCCTTCGCCCGCGANGTCGGGCTTCAGAACTGGATCACGCTCCAGTCGACCACGCTGCCCGGCTGGTACCTCGACGACGAGGGCGGCCANCGNGACGAGGANGCNCGGGGNCGGTACTGGCTGCGTCACGTCGACCGGGTGGCNGAGNCGTTCGACGAATTCGCCACCGGNTTCGTGCCNATCGACGACCCGATCGGNTGGGCCGTGCGCAGCTACGGGCTCGGCTCCCGGCCGCCCGGNCGNAAGGACCGAGTCGTGCTGCGCGANGCCGTCGAGGGGGCCGTGCACGCNACCCACGAGGCGATCCGGCTCCTGTCGTCGGGACGCCAANAGCTGATGACCGCCTGGCGNGCCGATCCGATCCACGCGCTCGCCGAGGACGACGGACGGGTGTCGCTCGAGGCGACCCAGGCGGCNCGCGGCTGGGAAAANCTNTTCTGGTCGTGGCTGCGGCTTCACGCCAACGGCGTGCTCGAACTCGACGGCCGAGCNCCGGTCGACGTGCCGCTNTTCGTCAACGCNGTCGATCACGTNGGGATCGTCCACGACCANNCGATCGGCATCGGTCCCGACGGTGGCTTCGCCCCNTGGCCGCGNGGCGCTCGNGCCTCNGGNAGTGGCCTTGCNCCCGAACCCGCNGANCTCGCNGAGGCCCTNCACCGNGTNAGCGAGGCGCTCCCCGANCACTCGCTCGTCGTNGCNGGCCATGGGGTCAACACCGACGACGAGGCCTGGCGAGAACACCTGCTGGCTCGCACGCTCGACCATGTCCGCGANGCNCATNACGACATCGGCCTCGCCGGNTATTTCCACGACAGCGGGATCGACGGTTACGACTGGAAGCTCGGCTTTGCCCGGCCACGCGGCCTGCTCAGCCGAGGACGGGCACGCAAGGCGGCCGCCGACACCTTCGCCGACTGGTCGGTGTGANCCCGGTCGGGTTCAGCCTCGACTGCGGAACTGGGCGCGACCGCCCACTGCGTCCTTGTTGAGACGNTTGGCCAGGTGCAGCCCCTCGAGCACCATCTCGCACGCACTGGCGACCATCGCNGGCGAACTCGCAGCCTCCTCCTCGGAGATGAGGGCGTCGACCGGCGCCTTCAACGCAGGAANCCGNTCGATGAGGGCGACATAGGCGTCGTCGGTGACGTCCTCACCCGTGTCGACGACGAGTTCGCCGTCGAACGCGTCGACGACCGCACGATGGGTGTCGGGCGGAACACGGTCCTTGAACACCTGCAGGATNCCGGCCTTCACCAGACCGTCGAGGATCTCCGCNTCGCGTCCCTCGTCGAGCGTCTCGATCTCGACCTTGCCACTNGTCGACGCAGGNANGGCCTCNAGGTCNACGATGCGCGGAACNGCAGCGCTGGCNCCGGAGCGCAGNGCNCGTCGGACCGAGTTGGCGATCATGATCTCGAAGTTCGAGATCGAGAGTCGGACNGACACNCCGGACCGCTGGGAGATGTGCTGGCTNCGNCGAGCGGCATGGGTGACCGANGCGACGATCTCGGTCATGAACGACGGCACGGTGAGATCGAAGCCCTCGCTGACGGAGATNTCGGCCTCCTGCTCGACGATGGCGACCTCGGTCTCGACATCNAGTGGGTAGTGCGTNCGGATCTGGCTGCCNAAGCGATCCTTNAGCGGNGTGATGAGCCGACCNCGNTTGGTGTANTCCTCGGGGTTGGCCGAGGCGANCAGGATGACGTCGAGCGGCAGCCGGACCTTGTGACCACGGATCTGCACATCGCGNTCCTCAAGCACGTTGAGCAGACCGACCTGGATGCGCTCGGAAAGATCGGGCANCTCGTTCATCGCGAAGATGCCGCGGTTGGTCCGCGGGACGAGGCCGTAGTGCAGGGTGAGTTCGTCGGACAGATANCGCCCCTCNGCNACCTTGATCGGGTCGACCTCGCCGATGAGGTCNGCGATCGAGGTGTCGGGNGTNGCCAGCTTNTCGCCGAANCGGTCGTCGCGGTGGACCCANGCGATCGGCGTGTCGTCGCCGTGCTCGGCGATCAGNTCGCGTGCGTGNCGNGAGATGGGGTTGTACGGGTCGTCNTTGATCTCGGANCCGGCGACGATCGGCATCCACTCGTCGAGGAGANCGGTGAGACCGCGGATCATGCGGGTCTTCGCCTGCCCNCGCTCGCCCAGNAAGATGATGTCGTGGCCGGCGAGCAGCGCATTCTCGAGNTGCGGGGTGACGGTGCTCTCGTAGCCGAGCACCTCNGGGAACAACGGCTCATCGGCCTGGATTTTGGCGATGGCGTTGCGCCGCANCTCCTGGCGCAGCGACACCGACTCCCAACCGCTCGCCTTNANGGCTCCGAGTGTCTCAGGGTTCGACATGGCCGGACCATACACGGATGCCAATCCNTGACCCAGACGGGCGACCGGTAGCGTTCAGGGATGGACCTGTCCGGCGCGTGGCGTGCCGCCCCTGCTCGTGANGAGCTCCGCCGGACCTTCCACGAACCGGCACTCGACGACCGNGACTGGGCCGAGGTCACCGTGCCCGGCCACTGGGCCCACACGCCCGACCTCGCCGACGAACGCGCAGTCCTCCACCGCCATCGCTTCTCGATGCCGTCCGTGGCGGAGGATCGGCGCCGCTGGNTCACNCTGCACGGGATCGCCCAGCAGGGTGATGTCTGGNTCAACGGTGCNTACGTGGGCGATACCGACGGCTACTTCGTCCCTCACCAGTTCGAGATCACGCACCTGATGCNCGNCACCGACGAGCACTGTCTCGCCGTCGACGTCACGGTGCCGTCGTTCGGCGATCCCGACGAACGCAGCAANCTGATGGGCGCCATCCTCGACCCNCAGCTGTCGGGTGCGGCCGGCCACAACCCCGGCGGCATCTGGCGCGAAGTCGCGATCCACGAGACCGGCACGAGCGCGATCCAGCACNTCCGTGTCGTGTGCGTCGATGCNGANCAGGCTCGGGCCCGTCTNGCNATGCGCTGCGTCTTCGACCACCCCGANGGCGGGCCGGNCCTGCTCCGAACNCACGTCGCCGGGNTCGACCACGAACTCCACCANCCNGCNGCGGTCGGCGAGAACCGGGTCGAGTGGACGATCGACGTGCCCGAGCCCGANCTGTGGTGGCCGCACTCNCTCGGCGAGCAGCCNCTGCACGAACTCTCNTGNGANCTCATCGTCGACGGCCAGGTGCACGATCATCGNTCCTGCCGCACGGCCTTCCGNACGGTCCGGCTCCGNGACTGGACACTNCACGTGAACGGGGTTCGTCTCTTCACCAAGGGCATCGTGATGTTGCCCACNACCCCACGCCCNGGCGATGCGACACCTCNCCAGGTCGCCGCCGACGTGAGGGCNGCCCGAGACGCCGGNCTCGACCTGATCCGCNTTGTCGCCCACNTCGCCCACCCCGAGGCCTACCGGACCGCCGACGANCTCGGGATGCTGGTNTGGCAGGAGATGCCGNTGCGCGGNNTGATGGCTCGCGGCGTNCGNGGTCAGGCGGTCCGACANGCCCGCGAGATGGTCGATCTTCTCGGNCATCACCCGTCGGTGGCCNTGTGGTGNGTGCACGACGANCCCTTCCGNCGACAACAGGCGCCCACNTCGACNCCGCCGATCGTCGGCCAGCAACGCCCCTCGTGGAACCGGGCNGTGCTCGACACCTCCGTGCGGCGCGTNCTNCAACGCACCGACGGTTCCCGNCCGATCGTCAATCACACCGCCGTCCCACCGCACCTTCCCCTGCTCGACGGGACGACGAGCCACCTGTGGTTCGGTTGGCACGACGGCACNGCCGATGATCTCGCCGCNGCGATCGGNCGCCTTCCCCGCATGGGACGGTTCGTNACNGCGTTCGGNGCNGCNAGCGTCGACNCGCAACTCCCNGAACTCCAGGAAGGGNGTTGGCCGGCACTCGACTGGAANCCGATCGCNGCAGCCGTCGGNGCTCGCCGTCGATCGCTCCATCACCTCGCCCCNCCCNAGCGGACCNGTGACGGACCGGCCTGGGCCGAGACCACCCGNCAGGCCCAGGCCGANGTGCTGCGCACNACNATCGAGACACTNCGGAAGGTCAAGTACCNGCCNACCGGCGGCTTCTGCGCCTTCTATCTGGCCGACCCNGGACCCGCCGGCGGCTTCGGNGTNCTNGACAGTGATCGCCGGGCNAAGCCCGCCCTCNANGCGCTNACCGATGCGTGCCGTCCGGTCATCGTNGTCGGCGAGCCACTCCCCGCCTCGNTCGGGGTCGGCGAGGTCTACGAGATCGCNATCCANGTCGTGTCNGATCTGCACGANCCGTTGCGNGACGGNGTCGTCTCGGCNACGATCCACCACGCCGACGGCACCACCGANNTNNACCGCTGGGGCGGNGANNTCGAGGCCGACTCGGTGGNCCGTATCGCCCTGCTCTCNGTNCCCGCNTTGCNGCCCGGAGCGCTCACGGTCGAACTTGCGCTCAACGCNGTCGNCGACGACGCCGAAAACGGCGAGATCACCGCTCACAGCAGCGTGAAGACAACTGTCAGCTGAAGTGGGCNCGTGCCCGCAGAGGGCAAGTACCTTTGTGAACTGCAGGACGTTTCACGAAGGAACACCAATCAATGGCACAGACCATGCCCGGCACCGANCACTCGGTGCCGGTACTCCGCCGNCGGGCACCGCAGCTTCCCTGGCCGCTCAACCTCTACCAGACCGCCGTCGGCAAGAAGTACGTGATGGCCATCACCGGCGTCGGCCTCNTNGGCTTCGTCGTGGTGCACATGATCGGCAACCTCCACATCTACGAGGGCCCGACACANGTCCACGAGTACGCCGAGGCNCTNCGCGGNCTCGGCGGTCANCTCGTGCCCCGGACCTTCCTGCTGTGGGTGCTCCGCATCGGCCTGATCGGCATGTTCGCCGCTCACATCCACGCCGCNTTCTCGCTCAGCCGCATGAACACCAAGGCCAACAAGGCCTACGCCGGTAGCCGCGACTACCTCGCCGTGAACTTCGCCAGCCGCACCATGCGCTGGACCGGCCCGATCATCCTGCTCTACCTGCTCTTCCACCTCGCCGATCTCACCTGGGGCTGGTTCAGCGANGAGTGGGTGCGNGGCGACGTCTACGCCAACGTCTACAACTCGATGAGNGCNCTCCCGATCGCCGCCATCTACATCGTCGCCAACGTGGCGNTGGCGACGCACATCTACCACGGCGCCTGGTCGATGTTCCAGACCCTCGGCATCAACAACCCCCGCTACAACAACGCCCGCCGGCGCTTCGCTCAGGGCCTCGCCGCCGTGATCNTGCTCGGCAACCTCAGCTTNCCGNTGGCCGTCCAGGCCGAGCTGATCGATCTCGAAGGCCACACACCCGGCCAGTACAACCTCGAATACGGAGAATGACCATGGTGATGCTCGACGCAAAGATCCCGGAAGGTCCCATCGAGGACAAGTGGGANAACCACAAGTTCAACGTGAAGTTGGTCAACCCGGCCAACAAGCGNAAGTTCGAGGTCATCGTCGTCGGCACCGGTCTTGCCGGNGCGTCGGCCGCCGCCTCGCTCGCCGAGCTCGGCTACAACGTGAAGGTCTTCACCTTCCACGACTCCCCCCGTCGTGCCCACTCGATCGCTGCTCAGGGCGGCATCAACGCNGCNAAGAACTACCGCAACGACGGCGACTCGGTCTATCGCCTCTTCTACGACACCGTGAAGGGNGGCGACTACCGGGCCCGTGAAGCCAACGTGNACCGCCTCGCCCAGGTGTCGGTCGACATCATCGACCAGTGCGCTGCGCAGGGTGTGCCGTTCGCCCGTGANTACGGNGGCCTGCTCGCCAACCGNTCGTTCGGNGGCGCCCAGGTGAGCCGCACCTTCTACGCCCGNGGNCAGACCGGCCAGCAGCTCNTGCTCGGCGCCTACCAGGCCCTTGCCGGCGCGATCCAGAGTGGCAAGGTCACGCTGTACAACCGCTCCGACGTGCTNGACATCGTCACCAAGGANGGNGAGGCGAAGGGCATCGTCGTGCGCGACATGCTCACTGGCCAGGTGCACGCCCACTCGGCCCATGCCGTCGTGCTCGCCACNGGCGGNTACGGCAACGTGTANTACCTCTCCACCAACGCNATGGCCTCCAACGTCACNGCAGCGTGGCGGGCCCANCGCAAGGGCGCCCTGTTCGCCAACCCCTGCTACACCCAGATCCACCCGACCTGCATCCCGGCCTCCGACGAGTTCCAGTCGAAGCTGACCCTCATGTCGGAATCNNTGCGCAACGACGGCCGCATCTGGGTGCCCCGTGACCGCGACGAAGCCCGCTCGGCGGCCGAGATCGCAGAGGACGAGCGGTACTACTTCCTCGAGGAGAAGTACCCGTCGTTCGGCAACCTCGTCCCGCGCGATGTGGCGAGCCGCAACGCCAAGACCGTGGTCGACGAGGGCCGCGGCGTCGGCCCGCTCAAGAACGGCGTCTACCTCGACTTCGCTGCGGCGATCGCACGCGACGGCGAGCANGCCGTTCGGGAGCGCTACGGCAACCTGTTCCAGATGTACGAGCGCATCACCGGNGANGANCCGTACCACACGCCGATGCGNATCTACCCCGCCACCCACTACACGATGGGCGGCCTGTGGGTCGACTACAACCTCATGACCACGGTGCCGGGTCTGTACGCCCTNGGCGAGGCGAACTTCTCCGATCACGGTGCCAACCGTCTCGGTGCGTCGGCGCTCATGCAGGGCCTCGCCGACGGCTACTTCGTGCTGCCGTACACCATCGGCGACTACCTCGCCCCCAAGCTGGGTGAGACGCCGCTGTCGACCGACGATCCGGCCTTCACNCAGGCCGTGGCGGANGTCGACGATCGNACNCGCCAGTGGACCTCCAAGAAGGGCGGCACCCACGGCGTCGAGTACTACCACCGTGAGCTCGGCAAGATCGTCTGGGAGTACTGCGGCATGNCCCGCAACGAGAACGGNCTCGAGAAGGCGCTCTCGGAGATCCCGGCNCTNCGCGAGGAGTTCCGCAAGAACGTGAAGGTGCTCGGTTCGCCCGACGGCATCAACACGATGCTCGAGAAGGTCAACCGNGTCGACGACTTCATGGAGTTCGCCGAGCTCAAGGTGCGCGANGCGCTGCATCGCAACGAGAGCTGNGGCGGCCACTTCCGTGAGGAGTCCCAGACCGAGGAAGGCGAGGCGCTGCGCGACGACGAAAACTTCGCCTACGTCGGTGCCTGGGAATGGAACGGGCCCGACGAGGCCCAGACCCTCCACAAGGAAGACCTCGAGTTCGAATACGTCAAGCTGACCCAGCGCAGCTACAAGTGAGTCTGGAAGATCCCGCCCGATGAGCAAAAACCTCAATCTCAAGCTGAAGATCTGGCGCCAGGCCGGTCCGCACGCCCAGGGCTCCTTCCTGGAGGTCGATGCCCACGACATTCCCGAGGATGCCTCGTTCCTCGAGATGCTCGATGTGGTCAACGAGCGCCTGATCGCCGACGACGTCGAGCCGGTCACGTTTGGTCACGACTGCCGTGAAGGCATCTGCGGCACCTGCGGCGTGATGATCAACGGGCAGGCCCACGGCCCCGAGAAGGCCACGGCAACGTGCCAGCTGCACATGCGCAAGTTCAACGACGGTGACGAGATCGTGATCGAACCGTGGCAGGCCACGTCGTTCCCGATCCTCAAGGACCTCATGGTCGACCGCCGCGCCTTCGACCGCATCGTCGAGGCCGGCGGCTACATCTCCGCCCCAACCGGCACGGCTCCCGATGCCAACGAGATTCCGATCCCGAAGGAGGTGGCCGACACCTCGATGGACGCCGCCGCCTGCATCGGCTGTGGCGCCTGTGTTGCGGCATGCCCCAATTCAGCGGGTCAGCTGTTCACGTCGGCCAAGCTCCACCACCTCAACACGCTGCCCCAGGGCCAGCCGGAGCGGTGGAAGCGCACCGAGGCCATGGTCGAGACCATGGAGGACTTCTTCGGTTCCTGCACCAACCACGGCGAGTGCGCCGAGGCGTGCCCGAAGGAGATCTC